>VXOF01000104.1:0-15706 GCA_009840285.1 Nitrospira sp. SB0662_bin_26 | reverse complement strand
TGCCCGGTTTGTTGCGCGAGTTCCAGTTGTTTCCCGAATTTGTCCTCGTTCGCTCGAAGTTCCTGATTGAGCCGGTCGATCTGTTCCTGCAGGACCCGGTTTCCTTCTTGAAGGGTCGTCATCATGCTTTCTTGCTTGACGATTCGTTCCTTGAGTTGTTCGTTTTCCTCAATCAGAGGCGTGTTGTCGGGAGGGCACCCGGTCAACAGGACAAAACTGGCAAGGGAGATCCGGATCAGATTCCGGTGCAGGCTGGGAATGGCTGGTTGCTCGAGCATCACAACGGGGTCCTCGTAGGCGCTTTCTCCAAAGAGAACGTGTTACACTTCACTGCGAAACTCGACCTCGTCCGTAGATTGTAGGGGTCTTCAAAGGCGAATGCAAATCCGGTGGCGACGACGCGCCGGCAAAGGGAAGACGATTTGTGCCGCGCATGATCCTAAAAACGTTCGCGGTTCCTCCCTTGGGGTGCAATTGTTCTATTTTGGGGGATTCGGAATCCAGCGAAGCGGTCATTGTCGATCCGGGCGGGAATCCCGAGCAACTGCTCGATGAAGTACGGCGGCTTGGCCTGACGGTCGTGCGTATCCTGCACACCCACGCGCATTTCGACCATTTCCTGGCATCCGGAGATATTCAGAAAGCCACGCAGGCGCCCCTCTGTCTGCACCCCGATGATGAACGGTTGTGGAAGATGCTTGAAGTACAATGTCAGGCGTTTGGGGTTCCGTATCTCCCCGTGCCGGATCCGGATTGCTGGATTCAGGATGGGGAGGCGCTGTCGTTCGGGAGCGTCTCCGGACAGGCGTTGCATACGCCCGGGCACACCCCGGGGTCCCTCAGTTTCTATTTTGCCGGTCAGCGGTTGCTCTTGTCGGGCGATACCCTGTTCCGCGGCGGGATCGGGCGAACGGATTTGTGGGGA
Organism: Nitrospira sp. SB0662_bin_26; assembly: GCA_009840285.1. Classification (GTDB taxonomy): domain Bacteria; phylum Nitrospirota; class Nitrospiria; order Nitrospirales; family UBA8639; genus Bin75. The sequence goes on along the minus strand of VXOF01000104.1, from coordinate 14,781 downwards.
GGCGACCCGCGTGCCATCCAGTCTTCGATTCGGGAGCGACTGTTCACTTTGGATTCCGACACCCGCGTCATTCCGGGGCACGGACCGGCGACCCAGATCGGACTCGAACAAGAGTCCAATCCGTTTGTGGCGAGGTAACACTAAAGGAGCACACCATGCGTCATCTTCTTCAACTGCTCATTCTTCTTGTCGGATGTTTGGCGGCCGACGCTGTCCAGGTTCAGGCGCAATCCCTTTCTCCTCCCGGGCAAGTCAAAGTGGATGATGTGAAAGTCGTCTGGTCGGAGGCGGGTCCCGTGGTGCTGTTGACGGCACGGGACGCCGTAGTCCCGATTTTTGTGGACCCGACGGTGGCGGGGTCCATCCATGGGGCGCTGACCGGAGAAAAATCGCCGCGCCCGTTGTCTCATGATCTCATGCACACCATTTTGCAGGCCTACGACATGACGGTCGTCCGGGTCGGGATCAGCCTGAAAGGGCAGGTCTATTACGGGGAGCTCATGATGGCTGCCGGCGGCCAAACCAGGGTGTTCGATTGTCGTTCGTCAGACGGGATCGCCTTGGCGATTCATTTCGGCACACCCATCTTTGTCGAAGAGGCGTTGCTGGAGAAAGCCCGGCAGGGGGAACCGCCGCAGGATTCGCAAATCGAGCTGTGACCCTACGGTTCCACCACGATATCGACCACAGCGGGATCGCTGTCGGCCCCCTGGACGTCCGTGACCCTGAGCGTGAAACGAAAGAGCCGGGGTTCGACTACGAACGGCGCGAAAAACCGGGCTTTTTCCGAATCGGGATCGAGCAGGGCGATCCGGCTGCCTCGAACTTGCGCCCAGGAGTATTTCAGGGAACCGCCTTCCGGGTCATAGCTCTTGAGGCCGTTGAGCACGATCCGTTCGCCTGAATAGACGGTCTGGGTCTGACCCGGGTCCGCCACGGGGGGCTGGTTCGGGTCGGTATTGACTTCCACAAGCACGTCCAGTTTCCGTTCAACTCCGCCATTGTTGACGGTCACGGTCGTTTCGCCGTTGCCGACCAGCCGGAGCCGGCCGTCCTTGTTGATGGTGATGACGGACTCATCGTCCACGTGATAGGTCGTCCCCGAGGCGGCGCTACGAATCGACCGCGTCGCGCCGTCCGAATACCGGCCCACTACGGGTAGATCGATAAACTTTCCCAGAAAATCCAGTTGATCATAGACTTTGACGGCGCTCGCTCGCCCGAATTTCAAGGGTTTGTCCGTCCTGAAATCGATTTCTTCCAGCGAACCATGGGGTTGGATGAGGAGGAGCACCTCGTCGAAGACCGCCCAATCTTCGTCGTCGGCTTGCCGGTTTTCCTGTTCAGCGACGGCCAACAGGCGAAAGAGCCCCGTGGCTGCTTGCGGCGGCCGCACGTTCGCTCCGAACGGCGGGTCGGTGACGACGCCCGCCAACTTTTCATCCACGAACGCCTTGAGCATGTCTTCCCGTTCCTCGTACCAATAGAACCGGACTTTCGTCACGCCCGTGACCGTCCCCACGTCGATGACAACGGACACGTTTTGATTGGACGGGTGGCTGCTGCCGTTCTTGGGTTCTACGATGGAAAACGCCCCAGCCTCCGGCAGGAAGTCCCCAACGGGCAGGGCACAGGAGAAGAGCAGGCTCAGAGCAACGAAGAGGCGAAAAGTCATGGCTTCCGTCTCACGTACGACTGTCGACCAGGTAAGTTTCCACTCTACCGTCGAAAAAGATCCCGATGCAAGAGAAAAGTCAGGGGTGAGCGCCCGCCTCAACGTCATCCGTGCGTCCGGGAACCGGCTGCAATAGACGCCTCGACGGCGGACCTGTTCAATCCGGAGGGGCATCCGGGGCAGGCTCACTCCTGCAGGGAGCGAGTTCTCAAGGAAGCGGGAATCGGAGTATGTCCCGGCTATTTCCTTGTCCTCATTTTTCTGGTATATTTCGCCCAACATGCACCCTAAAAACGGCCTTGCGTCCTCTGGCGGCATATGCTATAAGTCGCATTCACCGTGCAGCAAAATGGTGTAGACAAGTGGGTTTCTTGGAAAACGTGAGTGGCCTTGAGGTTTTACGCGGCACTTTTTATTAACGTCATTTTTATAGTGAGGAGGTAGGCAATGCACAAGGTGCTTCTATCCGTCCTTTTCAGTCTCATTCTCGTAGCAACCGGTTCTTCAGTCGCTCTTGCCTTGCAGGCTGGTGGAGCGGTCGTGGGGGATCTTGAAACCGGGTCTGTGATTGGTCAACCCTTTTCAACTCTCGACGTCGATCTGGAGTTCCTCGCCGTGATGATCGGCGGGAAAAAAGCCTGGTATCCTGGAACCGCGATTCTGGATCTGAGAAACCAGGGAACTTTGGGTCGGAGAGGTCAGCCAGTCCTGATCAAAGTCACGAATACCCTGGATGGTGACCATGGGTTCAGTCTTTCCGCGGATTCGGCCTTTGCCGGCCCCACCTCGTTGCAGGTCAAGACCGTGCTGAAGCCTGGAGAAACCAAGTACATCGGTATCCCCATGGTCGACCTGACGTTTGTCACGGCCGCTAGGAACATGAAGGTCAAATGTCAGCTTCATGCTGCTCATCTTGCTTCGAATCTCGTGATCTTCAAGTAAAAGGTCGATCCTCAGTTTTTTGAGTGTGAACAACAAAAAGCCCCGTTCCTCATTAAGGGAACGGGGCTTTTTGTCGTCTGATATCCTGTCGGCTGATCTCCGGGTCTTACACTTCTTCTCCATCCGGCCCGCAGTCGACGGTCGCGTTGAGCGGGATATTCTGGGCGGCGAGAATCTTCCCATCGAGGAATAGCAGTAAAAACCGGTTTTCCAAGGGAGTCGCCCCTTCCTTTTGCGTGACGAAGGTGTTGAGGTCGACGATGGTCTCCCGTGCCGTTTCCTTTTTGCTGTCGTTCACCACCCAAAAATAGTGACTGGCCTCGGGGAAGAGCTTGGCGACAAAATGGTCGATGGTGATCGGCATGATCGCCGCCGACGTGCCCGTCGAAATGGAAAACGAGAGGGACAAAGCCATGCCTGCAATGAGGAGGATTCGGAATGTCTTGTTCTTCATGGCGAGTTCTCCTGGTCGAAGTTGAGGGGGAGGCGGTTTGAGAAGTGTATCTTTGACACTATAAATTATATAGGCCGATTGGTAAATGGTGTGAGGGGGAAAGACGAGGTTCTTTCGACTCTCGCTCAAGACAGGCTCTTTTGTTTCGGCAAAAGGACCCAAAACCATTGGCGCCCGGGCGTGGCCCCAGAGGGGAAACCAAGAGGTGTCGTTCCGAGTGAAGCGAGGAATCTGCTTTTCCTCTTATTGTCATCCTCGACGCTTGTCCCCGACATTTGTAATCGGGGATCCAGGCGATTATAGGATCCAGTGTCTTTGCTTTTTTTTCTCGTTTGTGAAGAGAAAGACACTGGATTCCCGATCGGGGTCGGGAATGACAGAAAGAGGGCTGCGGAACTTCCTTCGACAGGCTCAGGACAGGCCCTTCGACTCCGGTCTCAAGAGACCGACGCTCAGGGTGAACGGATTATCACTCCCCGTTCGTCCTGAGCGTAGCGGAGCGAAGTCGAAGGACGCTCAGACAGTCCTCGCCCCAAAATAAACTTCGGGACTGGGGCGCAGCTACGCCCGAAGGTGCCGGGAGGAGAAAGCGCCATATGGGTGCAAAAAAGACTCGTGCGGTGGATGCCCCGTTGACCCCGAACAGGAAGCGCATCCTGTTTCTGGTGATCATGGCGTTGTTGTTGATTTCCGGTGCGTTGCTGTTTAATGCTCCAAAGGATACGGAAATCATCGAGGTCCGGTTCCCCAGCGGCGTTAACCTCCAAGCGGAGGTGGCTGAAACCCCGGAAAAGTTGTTGTTCGGGTTGGCGTTCCGGGAGACGTTGCGTGACGACCGCGGCATGATATTGCTGTTCGAGGAGTCCGGCCTTCACAAGGTTTGGACGAAACAGTATCAGTTCAACGTAGATTTGATCTGGGTGGATGAAAGCAAGCACGTGGTTCATATCGTCAAAGCCGCGGTTCCCTGTGCGAGCGATCCCTGTGAGTGGTATGGACCGTCGGCTGAACGGACCCGGTATCTGATTGAGGCGAACAGCGGATTTGCGGATCGGGCTGAAGTGGCCTTGGGGCAGGAACTCGTCTTTGCCTTGCGGATGTAGAATGTCAGGGAGGGGATTGACGGGAAGGCTTGAGCATATCATGGACTCTCCATCACCGGACAACTTCGTGCGGATCGGCAAGGCGGAGGATGTGCCGCCGGGTGCCTCGAAAGCCGTCAAGGTCAACGGCAAGACCATTGCGCTCTTCAACGTGTCCGGGACGTTTTTTGCGATCAACAACATTTGCCCGCACAAGGGTGGCCCCCTCCATAAAGGCAAGTTGAAAGGATACGTGGTAGGATGTCCCTGGCATGATCTCCAATTTGACGTGCGTAACGGGTTCGGGACCGACGGCGGAGGGCAATGCGTCGCAACCTATGACGTGCGGGTTCGGGATGGTGAAATTTTCGTCAGTTCCGCGTGCAGGGAATTTTAAGGTGAATTTCGATTGGGATGGATAGCCTGATGGATGCACAAGAATCTGATTGCAAACCGTTGTACGCGACGGTCGGCGTGCCGTTAACCGTGAATCTGTGGGAGGATCGCACGCGGGGCGAGCAGTGGGTCGCGTCTTATGATCCAAGCCAACTCGTGCTGACTGCGGATGAGTTTCTCCGGACCACCAGCAATAATGCGGTGGATTCGGGCAAGCGTCAATTCGAATTCGAGCCGCTTCTGCCCGGGACGCACCGTTTGGAATTTCAGAAACGGATGGCCTGGAAATTTACGACCGAAGCCCGGCGCGTGTTCCTGGTCCACGTGCAGGAGCCGGGTTCATAACGTTTGTTGTTCTCATGCCCAATATCGCATACGTCAACGGGCAGTTTTCTCCGCTTGAACAGGCGACCATCTCGATTGAAGATCGCGGGTTTCAATTCGGCGACGGCGTGTACGAAGTGGTCCGCACGTATGGAGGGATCCCGTTTCGGCTGTATGACCACCTCGCCAGATTGGAGTCGAGCGCCCGTGCGGTTTCCATCCCGGTCCCGCTCTCCCGGACCGACTGGGAGGCGTTGATCCGGGAAGGCGTTCAGCGGAGTAATTATGCCGCGTGCATGGTGTACATCCAATTGACCCGCGGGGCGGCTCCGCGAGCCCATCTTTTCCCCAGCCCGGCGAAGCCCACCGTGGTCATGACGTTTCGGGAAATTCCCGAAACCGGCGGCGCCCTTGGACAGCAGGGCGTTTCGGTCGTCACCTTGCCCGATCTGCGGTGGGGCCGGTGCTCGGTGAAGAGCTTGAACCTGCTGGCCAATGTTCTGGCGAAACAGGAAGCGAGCGATGCCGGGGCCAAGGAAGCGATTCTGGTGAAGGACGGGTTGGTCACGGAAGGCTGCTCCAGCAACGTCTGCCTGGTCAGGGACGGGACCATCATCACGCCCCCGTTGAGTGATCAATTGTTGGCCGGCGTCACCCGGGCCGTGGTGCTGGAATTGGCGAGAAAAGCCGGGATCGTCGTGGATGAGCGGGAGGTTCCCCAGGAGGAATTGACGCAGGCCGATGAACTCTTTCTGATCGGCACCACGATCGAGGTGCTGCCGGTTGCCGCGCTGAACGGGGTTCCGGTTGGCGGGCGAACTCCGGGACCCGTGACTCGGACGGTGAGCGAGGCCTTCCACCGCTGCATTCTGTCCGAAACCGGACAGGGGTAAGAGGTCGGCCCCCCCTTATTTCGTCATTTTTTCTCAGAATCAGTCACCCTTGACACCCCCGGCTTGTTTTCAGTAATTTTTTCTTTCCCATTTATGAGCAGACTAGGCCTAAAGCATAAATTTCCTGCCTGGAGACGAAGTTTACTTTCTGAAGGAGGCGGTTCCATGTTTCATTTCAATCCTTTATCCATTAAGCGAATTGCTTTTCTGGCGGGGGGAAGCCTGTTGGCCCTGGCGTGCTTTGTGCTTCCTCTGGCCAACGCCGAATCCGGCGTTTCCGATTCAGCCGCAGTGATCAAGACCTCGGGGATGAGTCACGAGTCCCCCGCCTGGGCCGAACGCCTCAAAGGGCAGACCATTATTGAGAATGCCCAGGAGGGGAGAGCCGAGCGCGCCGCGCTTGTCGAAAAGCAGCATGAGCGGTTGATGCAGCAAATGCAGAAGGAAATGTCCGAATCCAACTCGGGTGCCTACAACACGATGTCCATGATGCATCAATACGGTGCCGGCAAGGGCAATTATCTGTTGGCTTCCGACAGCGACATCGAACCGGTGGCCATGACGGGCGGCGGAAAATGCCCGGCCACGGCTCCGGTGAAGCATTATGATATTTCCGCGATCAACGTGGAAATCACGTTGAATCAATGGCTCGATTACTACCCCGGCTACATGTACGCGCTGACGGAGAATATCGAGAACGTTCGGGAAGAGGAAGCCAAGAACGCGGAAGCGCGCGAAGAAGAAGGGCACCATAATCCCGGTGGGGTGAAGAACGGGATCCAGGGGCAGTACATCCAACCCTTGGTGATTCGGGGCAACCAGGGTGATTGCGTGAAAGTCACGCTCCGGAACTCGTTGGAGTTCGGCGAGGACGTGAGTCTTCACATCAACGGGTCGAGCATGGTGGTCAGCAAAACCGGTCAACCGGCGACGACGACGAATCCTGATGCCATTGCCTATGGCCCCGATGAAGAATGCGAAGAGAATTGTGAGACCACGCCCGTGGAGATGGAATGGTACATCCATCCCGACACCCAGGAAGGGGGCCGGCAGTTCCACAGTTATAGTAACGATCGTGAGTTGACCGTGATGGGTCTGTTCGGAGTGTTCGTGGTCGAACCGGCGGGTTCGAAGTATCTGGATCCCCTGGGCACGGGGCCGGCTACGGATATGCCGAGCGGCTGGCAAGCCATCATTCAGAACGGCATGGGCCCGGATTTCCGGGAATTCGTGTTGATTTATCATGAAGTCGGTGACGAGGCCTTCCGGCCCGTGAACAAGCACGGCGACTTCCTGCCGCAACGTGACCCGTTGACCGACGCCTACCGGCCCGGAGCCCGGGCGTTGAACTACCGGAGCGAACCGTTCGGTATCAACAACATGCACGTGCAACACGAGTATTTCGGATTTGAAGATGAATCCATGGCCTACAGTTCCTATACCTTCGGTGACGCCGGTCCCACGATCCCCAGGAGTTATTTGGGGGATCCGGCCAAGTACCGCCTGGTTCACGGCGGGTCCGAAGTGTTCCATTCCCACCATCCGCACGGCGGCGCCATCAGGTGGACCCGGAGCCCGCGGGCGGTGGATCAGATGCCGATGTGGCACAAGGGACAGAACGGGCCCGTCAAGTATCCGCTCATTCGGGCCAAGACGGACCGGGTGGACGTGGAAGTGATCGGGCCGTCCGAAGCGCTGGATCTGGAAACCGAGTGTGGATCGGGGCTCTGTCAATATCTGGCCGGTGACTTCCTGTTCCATTGTCATGTGGCCCACCATTATGTGGCTGGCATGTGGGGGTACTGGCGGGTTTACAACACCCTGCAAGTACCCGGCATCCAGAACGACGTGATGGCCCCGCTTCGGGAGTTGCCTGACCGTCAGGGTCGCATTGCCAGGCCGGTGACTTCCGACCAGTTGGTGGGTACCACCGTGAATTGGTTCGGGAAGAAGTTCAACTTGGTCGACAACAGTCAAAAAACCGATTGGAACGCCGACCCGGCCGTGGTCCGGATTTACGATTGGGTCGAAATGCAATTGGTAACCCGAGGTCTTCCCGGTCATACGGAAGACGAGATCGGCCAGTTGAAGTCGTATGACGCGACCGTGATCGATTGGGTCTGGGACGGCGACCGTGCGATGAGTGAGAAAGAAAGCACGACCGAGAATCCCAAATACCATCCGGAGTGGCAGGGCTACGAGGCCGGGAAACGGCGGCCCATCTGGTTCGAGCCGACGACGGGGAAAGTCGCGTGGCCGTGGCTGACGCCTCACTTCGGCAAACGTGTGCCGTTTGCTCCGGACCGGAATCCGGCTCCGTGGTTGGAAATGATCCACCTGGATGCAGACGGCCAGCCGTCCGTGAAGCCGGCGAAACCGGGTGAAAACGGGCGCTGGAGCCTGTGTCCGGACCGGGCGGGTTCCCAGGAGTACAACGTCCACTTCATCAAGCTTCCGATCGAGTTGTCCGCGGCCCAAGGCGATCAGCCCGCCGTGGTCGATCCGAACGGGTTGCTGTACGTGGTACACGAAGAAGAGGAGGCGATTCGGAACAATAATGATTTGAAGGTGCCGTTGGTCTTCCGCGCCAATATTTACGATTGCATGGATTGGATGTTGACCAGTGAATGGCCTGACGACGATTTCACGAATTTCCAATCTTCCAAGATCAACACGCACTTCCATTTCGTGCAGTTCGACAATCAGGCCTCGGATGGTGTGATTTCAGGGTTTTCGTATGAGCAGTCCGTGCGGCCCTTTACCCTATTCGAAAAGAAAAAGGAGAAGGGGTTGCCGGTGCCCATGAATGCGAAATTCACCAAGGCGGCCAGCAAGGGTGACCGGACCATTCACGTGACGAACGCCAAGCAGTACCACGTCGGCACGGTCATTCTCGTGGGCGCGGACAACGTCGAAGGTAAGGAAGTGAAGCGTATCGTCGCCATCGGGAGTTCCGGCGAATCCGCGTCGGCGGGCGGTGGCGGCATGTATACGGTGAACCCCGGAGACACCCTCGGGGGGATCGCGATGCAGCACGGCACCGACGTGGCGACGTTGGTGAGCATGAACGGTCTGGCGAACGCCAACCTGATTTCCGTGGGTCAAGAATTGCAGGTGCCAGGTGGCGGCGGGGAAGCGGCAGCGCCGAGTGGCGGGGCGCAGACCCTGACCTTCAAGACCCCGTTGGAGCATGATCATCCGGTCGGGGACATCGTGACCGTGGAATTCGTGCGGCAACGCTTCTGGGCGGATGCCGACGTGGGTTCCGTGTTCTGTCATGACCACGCGTTCGGCGGGACCACGTGGCCTCACGGCGCGGTGTGTTCGTTCCTGATCGAACCGTTCGGGTCGACCTGGCATGATCCGGCGACCGGCGAGGCCAAACGGACCGGCCCGGTGATGGACATTCACACGGTGGAGCCCGTGGGCTATGGAGTAAGCGGCAGTTTCCGTGAATTGATGGTTCAAATCATGGATACGGTGCCTCATACGGTCAACGTGGTGACGGCCGGGAATCCTCCGGGTCAACCCGTGGAAGTGGCGTTGGAGGCCGGGCGAACTGTGTCCTTCCAAATGCCGCCGAACGACCTGATCAAGATGACGCCGATGCCGTTCCTCAACGGCGGGACGCATACCACGGGTGGGGCCTTGAATTTCCGGGCCGAGCCCTTTGCGCAGCGGTTGGCCAATAATCCGGAAACCTCGCAATTGTTCAGCAGCGGCGCGCACGGGGATCCGAGTACGGTCACGTTGCGGGCGTACCTGGGTGATGCCATCGTCTTCCGGCTGATCGACGTGACGATGAACGAGAGCAACGTGTTTACCGTGTCCGGTCACAACTTCCTGACCGAACGCTATGCCGGTGACGCCAACCGGAAGAATTCCATTCACATCGGCATTGCGGAACGGTACGATCTGGTGGTGCCGCAGGCCGGTGGCACGAGACTCCAACCCGGGGATTACATGTATTTCAACGGCCGGAGTTCGAAGTTGTCGGAAGGCTCGTGGGGGTTGATCCGGGTCCTCGATAAGGAAGTGCCGGACTTGAAACCGTTGCCGAACGCGGCGTACGGCGGGCCGGGCATCAAGAAGCCGCTGCCGGTGTGTCCGGCTGATGCCCCGGTGAAGAATTTCAACGTGGTGGCGATCGATTATCCGCAGATGGCGTTCAATCCCAATGTGGAAGAAGCCATTGAAGTGGACTTTGAACGCACCATCGAAGTCCGGAACCCGGATGCCAAGATCTACGTCCTGGAAGAGGAAGTGGCCAAGGTTTCCGGAGAATTCCAGCCCATGCCGCTGACCTTGCGGGCCAACGTGGGTGATTGTCTCAAGGTGAAACTTACCAACAAGATGAAAGAGAGCCGGGCGTCGTTCTCGGCGTTCTCCCTGGCGTTCGATCCCAAGGATTCTCAAGGGGTGAACCTGGGCAACAATCCCGGGGATCAAACCTTGGCTCCCGGAGAAAGCCGGACCTATACCTATTATGCGGACCCGGCTGTCGGGGAAACGCAGTCACTGGTGTGGGATTGGGGCAACGTGGCCATGAACCCGCGGAACGGGTTGTTCGGCGGGATCGTGATTGGTCCCAAGGGCTCGCAGTATCGCGATCCGAAGACCGGGGCCGACATTTCCGAGAAGAACAGTTGGGTCGCCGACGTGATTGTCGATCGCTCTGTCCCGGGAAATGAGCACCGGGCCAATTATCGTGACGTGGCCCTGTTTTTCCAGGATGAAGACAACATTATCGGCACCAGCTTTATGCCGTACGTTCAAAACGTGGCCGGATTGGTCGGCGTCAATTACCGGAACGAACCGTACCTGTATCGTGAAGAACAGGGGTGCTCGTTGGGACGGATGTTCCAACCCTGTAACGTCGATGAACCGAATGAACCGGCTACACCGATTATCGAGGCTCATGCGGGTGACCCGGTCAGGATTCACGTGTTCGGGGCCAGCAATGAGCAAAACGGCATGTTCACGCTGGAAAAACATGAATGGCCCATCGAGCCGTTCATGGAAGGGGCCGATCGCATCAGCGTCGTGGAATTCTCCGGGTCCGAGGGGATCGACGCGTTTATTTCTTCGGCTGGCGGCCCGTACTCCATGCCTGGCGATTACGTGTACAGCAACGCGCGGTTGCCGTATTCCCAGTCCGGGCAATGGGGGTATTTCCGCGTGCTGTCCAAGAATGATCAAAGAATCCTCCCGCTCAGCGGGGCTTCCCCCGGAGTCAAGGAAGCCAAGGAGGGTCAATCTGAACAAGGTAGCGTTCGACCGATCTCGTTCAAGCAATAACGCGGGGTTGGGTGCGAAGGCAGATGGAAAGGGCGGGGAAGCCGGTGTCGGCTTCCCCGTTTTTTTTCCGTGAGCATTGATCGCTTGCATAAGTTTTCCGTATACCGGGGTATTCGAGGGTAAAGGGAGGCATTCATGGCAGTGCGGATGTGGACGTTGTGTCTGGTCTTGGGGTTGTTTGCGTCTCCGGGCTGGGCGTACGAGGAAATATCGGTCACGAACGGGGGAACTATCAGCGGGCACGTGACGATTACCGGGGAAAACCCGCGGCCCATGGCCTTTAATCTGGTGACGATTCCGGACGCAGTGTATTGCGGTCGCATTTCCACGGGCACGGGATGGCGGATCGTGGAAGATTTCATTATCGGAGCGGACGGCAGTCTCAAGGACGCGGTCGTCATGCTCACCGGGATAGAACAAGGAAAGCCGTTCGATGTGCCTAAAGTGCTGATCGAAGCCATGGACTGCGATTTCCTGCCCTTTGTGAACGTGTTGCGTGACCAGGACGAAATCACGGTGATCAACATGGACCCCGTTGAGCACGATATCCAAGGATACGAAACCGCCCGGGCGCGTGGCGCGAGGGTGCTATTCAATCGACCGTTACCCATGAACGCGTTTCACAAGGTTCTGGGTATGTTACACAGTCATAAACATTTGCCGGGCAAGCCCATGATTCAAAAGGTGCATCTCAGGAAAGGCCGCAACATTTTCGTCATGCAATGCGGATTCCATCCCTACATGTTCTCCTGGGGCGTAGTGGTCAAGAATCCCTATTATGCGATTACCAAAGAGGACGGACGGTTCGAACTGACGGACGTGCCTCCGGGCGAGTATACGTTGACGGTCTGGCATGCCGGCATGAAAAAATATCTGGATCAGAAGATTACCGTGCCCGCCAACGGCACGGTCAGCCACGACTTCCAATATGAAGCCGTGAAAGAGCGAAGAAGCGTGCATGAAATGATGGAGAATCCGCACTTCGGCCTGGAGTTGCTCGGGGAAGGGGTGGAAATCATCCCGTCGGTCAGGCTGCAGCAGCCCTGACGATTCGGAGCATTGATGAAGGGTTTTTTGATCATCGGTTTGTGCATGATCCTGTCGATTCCGGCTTCCTCCGCGTGGGGCTACGCCGTCAAAGAGATTGCCGGCGGCGGAATGGTTGAAGGAACCGTCACGCTTTCCGGCGCGGTACCGGATCCCAAGGCGTACAACCTGGTCATTTTCCCCGACCCCGAATATTGCGGACGGATCTCCAACGGGCACGGGTGGCGCCTCCTTCGTGATTTTCTGGTGAACGAGCAGGGCCGGGTCATGAACGTCGTGGTGTTGTTGGAGGGAGTGAAAGAAGGTAAGCCGTTCTCCCTTTCCGTGCCTCGGGTCGAAGCGCGGGATTGCCGGTTTTCGCCCTTTACGACCGTCGTGCGAAGCGGGCACGGGATTGAAGTGGTGAACATGGACCCCGTGATGCATGATATCCAGGCTTACGAAACCTCGACCGCCATGGGGACCCGCGTGCTGTTCAATTCGCCGCTGCCTTTCAACCAGCGTCATCGACGGGGCGATTTGCACGCGACGCACGACCACAAACCCGGATCATCACTGGTCCGGCAATTCCAGTTGAGCAAAAAACGCCGGACGTTCGTGATGCAATGCGGATTTCATGCGTATATGCAAAGCTGGGCCATCGCCGTGGACAATCCATACTACGTGCTGACCGACGAGAATGGGCGGTTTACCATCGAAGACGTTCCGCCCGGGACGTATGACCTCCGGGCGTGGCATCCCGGCATCAAGCAGGTCGTCAAGCAGCAAGTCACGATCGAGCCGGGCGCAAACCTGACGGTCGATTTTCAGTTGCCTTCGCCGGGACGACGAAAAACGGCGCTCACGGTTCGGACGCCTCCCCGGTTCACCCCCGCGGCGTTGGGCCGGGAATTCACGATCGAACCGCTTCTCGAGCGCCAGTAACTCATGGCTGTCATGACCTTCCGTCCCACCCGGCCGTGGTGGTCCCGGCACCTTCCCGTTTTTCTGCTCTGCATGTTCTTCTTGTCCCTGTCCGAGGTTCAGGCTTCGGGGTCTGGTGTCCGGGCCACGCGTGATCCCGGAGAGCTGGAATTTTCAGCCCGTCTGACGTGGCGCACCAATGGCAAGACCTCACACGCTCAATTGTTCGTCAAGGGGGATCGCTACCGGATCGAACACCGGGGAGGGGTCAAAACGGATTTGGGCTATGCCACGGTCACGATCGTCCGGCTGGACAAACAGCAGGTATGGTACATTCTTTCCCAGCGTCGTTTGGTGATGGCGGTTCCCTTGACCCTGGATTACATGCTTCCCCTGGCGGTGAGGTTGGAAGGGGAGGTCTCCCGGTCCCTGATCGGCGATGCCATGGTCGGCGAGCAACAGGCTACGTTATACGAAGTGGTGGTGGATCGTCACGACCGCCGGGAGACGTATTATCAATGGATCGATGAAACGCGGCAGTTGTTGTTGAAACTCGTGAGCCTGGATCGGGATTGGTCCGTGGAATATGGCCGGGTCGTGCTCTCGAAACAACCGGAGTATTTTTTTGAAACACCGTTGGGGTATCGAACGTTTCAGGCCACCGAAAAACAGGCGGATGAAGGATAAATGGCGATGACGGTTCGGCAATGGACAACGGTATTCATGGGCGTTGTCTGCGGTTTCCTGTTAACGGCGGGGTCCGTTACAGGACAAACGTCTGCTGAAGAGCAGTTGGATCTGGCCGAGCAGGCATTCGAACGAGGCGATTTTCAGAAGACCTTGGAACTGGTCGAACCTCTTCTCGGTGACGCAGACCGGCAGCGGGCGTCCTCGAGGCTCAAGATGTTGGGTTTGGTGCGGCTCGGTAAAACCGCCGAGGGCATTGATGCCTATGAAGCATTTGTCAAGGCGAACGGAAAGAACGAAGGGTTGCTGCGGGAACTCGCCGTCCAGAGCATTCTGCCGTTCCGGGCGGATATGCGCGAGCAGGTAAGGGGAGCGGCGTATTCGGCGCTAAAGGAGATTCCTTCAGGCGAGGTTGTCCCCTACTTTCAGGACGGGCTCAGTGACGGATCGGGTATGATCCGGGTGTTGGTGGCTGAGGGCATGGGGAAATTTCCGAAAGCTCGACAATCGGAAGGCTTTCGCGGCGCGCTCAAGGATCAGGCGGGTCTGGTCAGGGTCACGGTCTTGAAGGCTCTAGGCGGGATGGGAGATCCCGCGATCATTCCCCTCATCACGCCCTTGCTGAGGGATGAGCAACGGGTCGTGCAGGTTGCAGCAGCCGCGGCATTGTATCGTCTCGGGCAAGAGGAACACTGGCAAACTGTGGAGCGGGCGACCGACGCGCCGGAGGGTTATGAACGAGGGGCGGCGTTGCGGATGCTCGGCGAAATCGGGGACCCCAAAGGGTTGCCGCTTCTCGCGCAAGGGCTCCGTGACAAACAACCGTCGATCCGCGCGGCGGCGGCAGCCTCGCTGGGGAAACTCGGTTCGGTCGATGGCGCCCCCTTCCTGATCACCGCGCTCAACGATCCCGTCCCGGCCGTCCGAAGCGTGGCTGCCGTAACGTTGGGGAAGCTCAGGGCCGAACAAGCGGTCTCCCCATTGACGCGGGCTTTGCAGGACCGCAATATGGGCGTGCGGGCCGCGGCAATCGCGGGGTTGCTACAGTTGAGCAGCCCGTTCAGCGTCGTGGCCGGAACC
>VXOF01000091.1 GCA_009840285.1 Nitrospira sp. SB0662_bin_26 | reverse complement strand
GCCTATCTCGAAGGGTTTTATTACAAACCCCGGATGGATAAGGAACTCCTGCAGGAACACCACGAGGGCATCATTGCCTTATCCGGGTGCTTGAGCGGGGAGGTTCCCTATCTCATCGGCCAACGGGACATGGAAAAAGCCACGCAAACGGCCGGAGAATACCGCGAGATCTTCGGGAAGGACCACTACTATCTCGAAGTCCAGGCCAATGGGCTCGATCATCAATTGATCGCCAACCGGGGCCTCGTGGAGATCCATAAAAAACTCGGCATCCCGTTGGCGGGGACCAACGATTGCCACTATTTGAAAAAAGAAGACGCGCGCCCGCACGAGATCATGCTGTGCCTGCAAACCGGCAAAACGTTGAGCGACGCCAACCGCATGAAATTCGACACCGACCAACTGTACGTCAAGTCCACGGCCGAGATGGTCGCGGAGTTTTCCGAACTCCCGGAGGCCGTGCTGAACACCTGTCGCATCGCGGAACAGTGCGGGGTGAACCTGACCAACAACGCCTTGTCGCTTCCGCACTACCAGGTACCCGAGGGATTCACCCATGAAACCTATTTGGAAACCCTGGCCAAGGAAGGCTTGGTCCAACGCTTGGCAGCCCGACCGTCGAACCTGCCCCAGGAGACCTACCAACTCCGCCTTCAGGAAGAATTGGCCGTGCTCACCCAGATGGGCTACGCCGGCTATTTCCTGGTGGTCTGGGACATTATCAAATTTGCCCGGTCGCGCGGCATTCCGGTGGGGCCGGGCCGGGGATCGGCAGCCGGCAGTTTGATTGCCTATGCCCTTTCCATCACCGACCTGGATCCGCTCTCATACAACCTGCTCTTTGAACGGTTCCTCAATCCCGAACGCGTGAGCATGCCGGACATCGACATGGATTTCTGCATGGATCGCCGGGGAGAAGTCATCAATTACGTGATCGACAAATACGGCGAGGACCACGTGTGCCAGATCATCACGTTCGGGACACTGGGCGCCAAAGCCGCGATCCGGGACGTGGGCCGCGTGATGGATATTCCCTACGCCGAAGTGGACCGTGTCGCCAAACTCGTGCCGACACAGCTCAACATCACCTTGAAAGACGCCTTGACCCAGGAGCCGCGCCTGCAGCAACTGGTCGACGGCGATGGACGGATGAAGGAGCTCATGGAGACGGCCCAAGCCCTCGAAGGCCTGGCGCGACACGCCTCCACGCACGCGGCGGGCGTGGTGATTTCACAGAAACCCCTGATGGACCACGTGCCGTTGTACAAGACGGCCAACAACGAAATCGTCACGCAATACTCGATGACGGACATCGAAAAAGTGGGGCTGGTGAAATTCGATTTTCTCGGGCTGAAAACCCTCACCATGATTCACCATGCCGTGACCATGGTGAACCGGGCCCCGGGAGAAAACCTCGATATCGAACGGCTTCCGCTGAACGACGCCGGGACCTACGCGCTGCTGGCCTCCGGCAAGACCTCCGGGATCTTCCAATTGGAAAGTTCGGGCATGCGCAATCTCTTGGTCCGCATCAAACCCGAATGCTTCGAGGATCTCATCGCAATCCTCGCCCTCTACCGACCAGGGCCCCTGGAAAGCGGCATGGTGGACGACTTCATCAAGCGCAAGCGCGATCCCTTGAAAATTGCGTACGACCCCCCGGCGGTGGAACCCATTCTCAAGGAAACCTACGGGGTCATGGTCTATCAGGAACAGGTCATGGCCATTGCCAATCTCATGGCTGGGTTCAGCCTGGGGCAAGCCGATTTACTCCGCCGGGCCATGGGGAAGAAAAAGCCCGAGGAAATGGCCAAGCAAAAAGAGTTGTTTCTCGAAGGGGCCAAGGCCAAGGGGTTCACGGAACAGAAAGCCGAAAAGATCTTCGACCAGATGGCGTACTTTGCCGGGTATGGATTCAACAAATCCCATTCCGCGGCCTATGCCCTGGTGACCTTCCAAACGGCGTACCTGAAGGCGCATCATCCCACCGAATTCATGGCCGCGCTCCTCACGAGCGAAATGGGGAACACGGACAAAATGGTGGGCTATTTCACCGAATGTCGTGAACGCGGGATTCCTATTCTGCCACCCGACGTGAACGAGAGCCAGAAGAATTTTACCATCGTGGAAGGGGGGATTCGCTTCGGGCTGGCGGCCATCAAAAACGTCGGCGGCAGCGCCATTGAATCCATCATTGCGAGCCGGGAAGCCGAAGAGCCCTTTTCGTCCTTTTTTGATTTTTGTTGCCGGATCGACCTGCACAAGGTCAACAAGCGCGTGATCGAGGGGTTGATCAAGGTCGGCGCATTTGACTCGATGGGGGCAAAACGGGCTCAATTAACGGCAATCATGGAACACACACTGGAGGAAGCCAACGCCATTCAAAAGGAGCGCGCCTTGGGGCAGACGTCCTTGTTCGAGACAGGTGAAGCCGATGGCTCGAACCCGGACACCCTGACTCGACCGCTCCCCGCGATCGACGAATGGCAGCAGGCCCAAATCCTCCAATTTGAACGGGAACTGACCGGATTTTACATCACCGCGCATCCGTTGACCCAACACGCCGAAGCCATCCGCCTGCTGTCGACGCATACCAC
>VXOF01000021.1 GCA_009840285.1 Nitrospira sp. SB0662_bin_26 | reverse complement strand
GGGGGGTCGCTCCCGACCCCGCCCGAGCGGCCCGTTCGGCAACGGGCGGCCGGAAGGCCGAACCGCAAGGCGTTGCCTTGCCTGCGGATGAGTGGCAAGGCCCCTGTGAATCCCGAGAGCTCCAAAGTGTGAATCGACCCCCCGCGTCGATTTCACGCTCCAGCACGGCATAACCGGGAGCGCTGACGGCACCGAAGAACGCCTCGCGGCCCCCGATACCCGCCATCGCCTCCGTGGTCTCCCCGAAGCCTCTCGGCATGGGCCAGCCTCATCGGTCTGGCGATCCACCACGATGCACTACGCGGCCCGAGGCGTTTCGGTTTCACCCTCCTGTTCGTCGGAATTCGAAGCGCTGTTTCGACTCGGAGCTACGGCCTGCTTGTTGGGTGCCGGGCCACCACCGGATGGCCTTGGAGCACCGCGCCGGATCCTCGATCATGATCCCTCCCTCGGCGCAAGGCTGAAAGGTTCGCGCTTGAAGATCCGGCGCACCATCGGTTCGAAGAACTCCAGCGGAAGCGAATCGTAGTCGGGATCGAACGCGCACTGGTCCCAGCAGTGACAGAAGTCCACAGCATCCTGATACCAGGGATGGTCGCGGTACCGGTCGCGCGCGTTGCGGTCGCCGCCGATGTGGTGGGCGTAGTAGTAGTACTGGAACAGGCCGTGGTGCCGGACGATCCAGTGCGTTCGCTCGGTCACGAAGGGCCGCAGCAGCAGAGCGGCCAGTTCGCCGTGGCTGTGCGGGGCCAGCAGGTCGTCGATGTCGTGCAGGAGCGCCGCCACCACCATCTCCTCGTCCGCGCCGTCGCGATAGGCCCGGGTCGCGGTTTGAAGAGAATGCTCCAGCCGATCGACTTGGTAGCCTGCCAGCGAGCCGGACAGTTTACGGAGGTGCGCCAACACCCGGTCGCCGGTGCCGGCGACGAACTCCTCTTCCAGTCGATCGAGCAGTTCGTAGTCCTCGCGGGTGCCCTCGGCCATGCTGGTGAAGCTCACCTTCGGACCGTTCGGCTGACCCATATCTTCCATACTTGTCGCCTCTGTTGAATGACGGCCTCGCCGCTGAGAGCGTGGGCGAAAGCGGAACGCCATGTCAAGGAGAAGGAAGATACTCGGAAACGCGCATCCGACCCCGTTTCGCGCACGCCAGGAGTTCGGGCCGGATACCGAGTGCCTCCGGCCGGGTCTGGCCGCTTGACACGCGCGAAAAGGTCGCCCTCTGATACTTGGTAGCGCTCGACTGCGCTTCAGACTCAAAGCACCATCACCCAAGTCCCTGCGGCCAACGGGGACGACCACACCGGAAATTCGAGGGAATCGTACCATGCGTCATTCGATCAGCAGCCTCACCCGGGACGCCCATGCCTTGTCCGCAGTCTGGGGCAGCGGCGAGCGGACCGAACTCCCCTACCTCTGGCTGCGCGACAATTGCAGTTGCAGCGAGTGCCGCGTCATGCAGACGACGGAGAAGCGGTTCCACCTCTTCAGGGTCCCTAAGGACCTGAAACCGCTCGAAATCGGCATCGAAGGCGGCGGATCCGGGGACGAGGCGATCTGCATGGTCTGGCCGGACGGACACCGCACCCGCTACCGGTCGAGCGAGATTCGAGGCTACCTCAGTCTGCCTCGCCTCGAGCCGCGCTACTGGGACGGCGGGTTCCAGCCGCGGCGGTTCGACTACAAGCGGTTTCTGGCGAGCGACCGCGCGGCGGCGGAACTGATCGAGGAGTTTCTGCGGACTGGGGTCTGCGTGCTCGTTGACGCTCCCACCGAGCCGGAATCGTCGGAGCAGCTCACGACCCGTTTGGGCCCGATCCGCGAGGTGCTGTTCGAGCGCATTCACAACGTCAAAGTCGATCCGAAGGGATACAACATCGCGCATACGGGTCTGGCGGTAGCACCGCACAACGACTTCACCAGCTACACGTGGCCGCCGAACGTGCAGGCGCTACACATGCTGGTGAACGCGTGCGAAGGCGGCGAATCCGTTGTCGTGGACGGGTTCGGGCTGCTCAACGAACTGCGCGGCGACCACCCGGAGAAGTTCGAGGTTCTATGCACGGTACCGGTGCCGTTCCGCATCTTCAGCGAGCAATACGAGTGCTACGCGGTCAAGCCCATGGTCGAATTGGACGGCGACTGCGAGATCACGATGATGCGCTTCAATACCGCGCAGATGCAGGCGGTTCCCCTGTCGGAGCCCCGGCTGGGAGACTTCTACGCCGCATACCATGAACTGTCCAAGCGCGTCAATGCACCCGGCGCCCAGGTTTCGTTCCGGTTGGAGGGCGGCCAGATTCTGCTGTGCGCCGGACACCGGGTGCTGCACGGTCGCACGGCGCTGCGCTCGAAGGGGCCGCGCCACTTGCAGGACACCTATTTCGAGCACGACAACGTGCGCAACCACCTTCGGTGGCTGCGTCTCAGCGAGCGGATCTGACGACGGCCAGCCCACACGCCATCGGTCGGGCAGCCCACCGGCCGGCGATCAACCAGCCGCAGGTACCGAATGTCGCCAACTCCAGAGATCGAGGCCCGTGCCGCGCTTCTCGAATTGGCTCGGAGTGCCTCGGTCGAAGTGCCCACGAGTCAGGTGCCGCCTCCGGAAGTCCTCGCTCGGTACGTACCG
>VXOF01000012.1 GCA_009840285.1 Nitrospira sp. SB0662_bin_26 | reverse complement strand
GGGCCCATAGCTCAGTTGGTCAGAGCGGCTGACTCATAATCAGTTGGTCCCAGGTTCAAGTCCTGGTGGGCCCACCAACTTTGCTATTTGTCGAGCGGATCAGGTAAGGTGTTTGGTCATGAGTAGCACACTCCTTTCTAACCCGCAGAGGCGTTTTTGAATTTTCAACTTTCCCTCCTGGTGCAACTCCAGCAGCTTGACCTGAAGCTGCATGACCTCGAAAAACAGCAACAACAGATCCCCGAACGGCTTCACGCGGCGCAGTCGCCGGTCGACCAGGCGCGGAAACGCGCCGAAGACCTGAAGGCCTTGCTGGAAACCATTGCGGCCCAGCGGCGCAGCAGTGAAGATGACTTGAGTGCGCATGAGAGTCACGTCCAGAAAATGCGCGCGCGGCTGAACGAGTTGAAAACGAACAAAGAGTATCAGGCCCATTTGTTTGAAATTGAGCTGGCCAACAAGAAAAAGGACGGCTTGGAAGAACGGGTTCTCCTGGCCATGGAGCAGGGCGAAGAGAAACAAAAGGAATTGGACGAGGTTGAGAAACTGCTTCAGGAACTCACTCAAACCCTGGAACAGGAAAAGGGTGAACTGGAGGCCTTATCGGCGAAACTGGCTGATGAGGTCGCGGAGATCGAGCAAGAAAAGCAAGGCCTGATCGCTTCGCTGGAAAAACGGGTCCATCATCGATACTCAATGCTCAAGTCTTCCATGCAGCTCGTGGTGGTGGCCACCGTCCAGGGTGAAACCTGCCAGGGATGTCAATTGCAAATTCCTCCCCAGTTAGTCGCCAGCGTGAAGCGAGCCGACGACCTGTTGACCTGTCCCTACTGCTATCGCATCTTGTATTATGAAGCCGCGCTCCATGAAACGCCCGAAGGCGTGGGCACCGAAGAACCCGTGGCTCAAGAACAGATGGATGGATGAGCGTTTCCTGAACGTTCTCTCCCGCTAGTCTCTTGTTTCCGACACAGGCATTGCGTATCATGGTTCCCGGGTATGAGGGCGTGGGTCAGGTGGCCGCTTGCCTGATTTCAGGTGAGAGGAAAGTCCGGACTCCACAGGGCAGGGTGCTGGGTAACGCCCAGGCGGAGCAATCCGACATGAGCGCCACAGAAAATATACCGCCCCGGACCATCCTCGGATGGCCAGGGGTAAGGGTGAAATGGTGGGGTAAGAGCCCACCGCGTCCGCGGCGACGCGGATGGCAGGGTAAGCATCACCCGGAGCAAGACCAAATAGGAGGACACGCCGAACGGCCTGCTTGGCTTTGCACGGCAAACGCCGTGTGAAGGTGAGTCGGGACGTTCGGGAGAGGTCGGCCCGGCCGAGGTTCTCGGGTAGGTCGCTGGAGGCTTATGGTAACATAAGCCCAAGAGACATGGTCACCGCCGTATGCACGATCGATACGGAACAGAATCCGGCTTATCGACCCGCCCCATACCCTTTCAAGCCAGCCTGCACGCATCGTGGTTCAGGCGACCTTTCGCGAAAGAGGGTGTCGTTTGACGCGATCCGATCCCCCTTGTTACCATGCGTGCTTTCTGAGAATGCATTCTGCGTCCCCATCGTCTAGTCTGGCCTAGGACGCCGGCCTTTCAAGCCGGCAACACGGGTTCAAATCCCGTTGGGGACGCCATTATAGAGCAGCCGCTGAACTGTGTTTCAGCGGCTTTTCATCGTGGAGTCGGGGACGGAGGAGAATCATGAATCGGCACACAAAGCATGGAGCGTGGTTGACCTTTGTCATGGGAATGGCGGGATTGGTCCTGGGATGGTTCCCGGCAGGAGCCGAATGGAAGTATGAGTCAGGTGAACCGCCAATCGAATCCAAATTTGAGATGATCGAGGGAAAGGACGGGGCTCCGATGATCAAAATTCCCGAAGGGGAGTTTCTGATGGGAGCCAATGACGGGTCGAGGAATGAACGTCCGGAACATACGGTTCTGTTGGACAGCTATTATATCGATCAATTTGAACTGACGATGGAGCGCTATCAGAAGTTTCTCGATGAGACCAATCACGATTTGCCTCCGTTGTGGGATGATTATGCGGCTCTTGAAGAGGCGAAAGATCGTCCGGCCGTGGGCATGGCGTGGGACAGCGCGAAAGCCTACTGCGAATGGGCGGGCAAAAGGCTGCCGACCGAAGCCGAATGGGAGAAGGCTGCCCGGGGGACCGACGGCCGCCGGTACCCTTGGGGGCATATGCAGCCGTTTGTGGATATTGCCCGGTACAACTTCGGCACGACCGGATGGGTCAGCTATGAAACGACCTTGGCGCCCGTGAAAAGCGGGGTAACCGGCATGAGTATTCGCCATGGATTGAAGGAGGGGACGAAGAGTCCCTATGGGTTATATCACATGGCGGGAAACGCGTCGGAATGGGTCGGGGATTGGTATGACAGAACGTATTACGAGGAGAGTCCCGCGAAAAATCCGACCGGGCCGGCAGAGGGAGAGCGGAAAGTCTATCGAGGCGGGTCGTGGGAAGATCCGCCGAAATGGCTGAAGGTGACTGCACGGCGAAGCGCCGAACCCAATTTCCCCATTGACGCGAACGATCTCACGATCGGGTTCCGGTGTGCGATGGACGTGAAAATGAAGAAATAAAGGGACCTCTGATTTATTGTGATAGCGGGATGCAGGGCAAGGCGTCCCGGAGCGAAACC
>VXOF01000016.1 GCA_009840285.1 Nitrospira sp. SB0662_bin_26 | reverse complement strand
CACGCGTATGATCGTCGGCACCGTCAGATTTGAATAACAGACAGCGGTGGTGGAGCGCGGGGCCGAGGTCTATGATTTGTACGAGTGTTACAACTGCCACAAGATCGGGGGCAAGGGGAGCGTCAAAAAACGGGGACCGATCCTGGACAACATCGGCAGTTTTTTGACGGTCAACGACATCAAGCGGAAAATTTTCGATCCGACGTACCTCTATGCGGAGGGGTTCGAGAAAGAGCATAAGAAGGGCCGGATGCCGGACAAGTACAAGGATTTGATGACGGATGAAGAGGTGACGGCGCTTGCCACGTATTTGTCCACCTTGAAGGACCCCACGGCCGAGACCCCGAAACCCGTGTTCGTGAAGGCCAACGTGGAGCATGGATTCACAGTGTTCGGGTACGTGCGAGACGCCTCGGGCCAGGCAGTGCCCGGGACGGAGGTGCATGCCATGCCGCAGGTCAAGGGCGGGCATGGGGCCTCCGGTAAGACCAACGAGGCCGGGTATTATGAAATCTTCCTGCACATGCATAATGAAAACGCCGGCGCGACGGTTGAAGTCTCGGCACAAGGCGTGACGAAAACGTTTGTGGCCGACTATGATCCGAGTGATACAATCACCAGGCGGCAACAGTCCCTGGATTTGACGGTGGCCGCGCCAAAAGGATAAGGCTGGATCGTATGAGAGGTTTTGTTCTTCGCTTCATCGTCACGGGGATCGCGGTGGTTGTCGCTGCACAGATCATTCCGGGCGTGACCATCGATTCGTTTGCCGCGGGCGTGGTCGGTGTGCTGGTCCTGGCAATCCTGAATGCCGTGGTCCGGCCGCTCTTGTACTTGCTCTCGGCGCCCTTCATCGTCGTGACGCTCGGCTTGTTCATGATCGTGATCAATGCCTTCCTGTTGAACGTGGTCTCCGCCCTGGTCAAAGGGTTTCACGTGGCGGGATTCTGGCCCGCGGTCGGAGGGGCCGTGTTGATCAGCCTCGTCAGCTTTGTCGTGAACATGGTGGTGGCCGATCGCGGCCACGTGCAGGTGGTCGTGTCTCCGTCCCGGTCCCGAAAAATCCGGCATATCAATTGAAGGCATTCTTTTTATCATGCGGGGTTTCGCCCCCGCACGACGAGGGGAAGAACGCGAGGGTTTCGCCCCCCGCACGACGAGGCCCTTTTGTTTCGGCAAAAGGACCCAAAACCATTGGTGCCCGGGCGCGGCCCCAAGGGGTGCCTTTGCCCCAGTCCCGGTTGCTTGGGCTGCGGAACTCGCTTCGCTCAAACAGTCCTCGCCCCCACATAGAGTTTGCGGGCCTGGGGCGCAGCCACGCCCGAAGGCGCCGGGATGTTGCATTTACCTTTCTTGTCATCCTCGACGCTTGTCCCCGACTTGATCGGGGATCCAGGCTTTCTATAAGGATCCAGCGTCTCTGCTTTTTTCTTACATTCGAGAGGAGAAAGACACTGGATTCCTGCTTTCGCAGGAATGACAGCAAGGGAGGTCGAGGATGACAAAATGAAATTCTGTAGACGATTCGCACCGCATGAACATACACGGACAATTCAACGGTCCTGACCATGACTAAAAAGAAAACGCCGGAGTCGGCTCGCCCTTCGAAGCAGACGACGCTTCAGCGTATTTTGACCACGACGGTCAATGACCTGGGTATGGATGCGACGGTGGCCATCTTGAACCAACCCAAGGGGCCGCTGGTGTCGCAAGTGTCCAAAGGGTTTTCGGCCCGTGAGATTCGCGCCGTTGTCCGGACGCTGTCCGGTGGAAACGGCCAGCCTGAGGGTCTGCTCGAGAGCGCCGGGCAGGACGAGGGGAACGGGGCGATCGAACTGCGCATGGTGACGCCCGGTTCGAAGAATCTGTTGGCGAAGCTCCTCCGCGAGGGGAAAGTGACGTATGGGGCGCTGGTCGTGGGTAAACAGGAGCGGCGACCGTTTACGAAGCGGGAAAAAACCGCGGTCGACGCGACCGGTCAGCGGATCACCGAGCAATTGCGGGAAGCGAAGCTCTTCGATCATTCCGTGCTCCTGGCACGTCCCTGGATTCTGGAGGAGCCGGCCACCGAAGAACCCGCGGAGACCGGCGACGCGACGACGCGGACGTATACGTCGCCTCAGGTGCAGAAGCGCGTTGCCGAGTGTTTGACCGAGGCGCAGTCCCTGGTCCCGTTCGATCGGGGATGGGTCACCTTGTATGATCCGTTGGCCGCATCCCTGGAAGTGTTGGGTTGCGTGGCCGGGCATAAGAAAGAACTGCTGCCGGGGCACCGCTTGTCGCTGAACGAATCGGCGTCGGGGTGGACGGTGCGGCATCGCAAGCCGCGGATCGATCAGAACCTGGCCTCTACGCAAGGACGCTTTCAGGATTACAAACAATTGTACCGCGACCGGTTCCGGTGCACGCTCGTGGTCCCTTTTTTCGTCAGGGGCCGCGTCGCCGGCACGATCACCCTGGCGTCCAAGACGACGGCGCAATACGAGCACACGGAAGCCGAGTCCGGCAAGCTCGCACCGGTGACGACGCAATTGGCGCAACTGTTTGATGAACCGTCCCTGAATGTCCAGGCGTCGCCGGGTGCGGCGGCCCCGTCGACACCGGAGGCGGCGGCAGCCGGCGTCTCGGAACCGGTCATCCGGCGCCAGGAACGCCAGACGGCCTTGAATGAAGTCAGTTCGTTTCTCGCCACCGAGATTCGTGAACCCATGGG
>VXOF01000085.1 GCA_009840285.1 Nitrospira sp. SB0662_bin_26 | reverse complement strand
ATGGAGGGGATTGTGGTGGATAAAAGTTTGCATGGGCCAGTAATGGGAAATGGTCTCGCTCGCCAGTTTGACAAGCGAACGCAATTCCATGCGCTGGGTATCTTGCGGTGCTACCGATTGTTTGACGTTTGCCATGGTCGCTCTTCCTAATTGATCAATATACTAAAACTTGCGCCGAAAATGATCAGGACCAGGGAGCAGATTTCGGCAACCCTCAAATCGGTATAGGGGATGTCCGATCGTGCTTTTCCAAAGAGTGTGTGGTGCAGCACATGTGAGAAATGCCAACTTCCAAACATCCAGACACCGACAAACAACAACGAAATGATGACTAAAGAGCCCCCCTGATTTTCCGTTGCCGGCATGGTCGTAATGCCGCCAAAGATTGGAATGATCGGAAGCAGTACGGCGATGCTGATCAAAAGACCCACTAACGTCCCGAGACGCGGCATGGGAGATGCCAGCCCGGGGAGATTGCCGATGGGGTGCAGTCCATACCGTTGTTGGACAAAGGAATAGGCGATTAACAGTCCGCTCATGACCAGCCCGATCGTGATCCCGAACGGGACTCCCCATTCGGAAAAAGAAGAGAAGACGGTGGTCAGTCCCCACAAGAGCGCCGCTTGGACGATAATGGCATAGGTGAGCAAAACGTGGATCTGGTTCTGTCCCAAACACTTCAGACACGCGTACAGCCCGCCCAATAAGGCCAGGAATGCGATGGCCACATGTATTTCCGTTTCCATGGGAATCACGGTTTGCAGGCTGTGGATTTCGACCAATCCGAGGGATAAGAACGTTACCGTCCATACCCCGGAAAGCATTCCTCGAGCGGAGCCGACCAGGGAGGTGAAGAGAACGTGAAATGGCGGCAGTGGCACGAGCGTCACCGCAAGAAAAAGGCCGGCTGATCCGTCAAAGGAGTCCCCACCCCAGAAGGAAACGCTGCTGAGAACAATGGCAATAGCCGCCTGCGCAAGGCCAATGGTTTTGCGCGTGGCGGAAAGTTTCGACCGGTAGAGAGAAAAGGCTGCAAAAGCGAACAAGCCGATGAGGAAATACCGGTTGACGGGTGCGGGACCGCACAGTGCGGCAAGACACAGTCCCAACACCACCAGGGGTTCGTCCAGAGGCGTTGAAGAACGTTTGGAATCCCATTGTCCGAGGACGACACAAAACGTCGAAAAGATGACGGCCGCTGACAGATAGGTCGCGATTCGAGCGGTGTCGAATGCGGCGTACACGTAGAGGATCGTTCCGGCTTCCCACCCGATGCACAGCATGGCCAAAACCTGAAAGATCGAATGCGAAATGCGGCCGGTGCGGTTGAGCAACCAGAGAAGCAGGGGAATGAGAACGGCCAGCAACGTTATGGAAAATTCTGAAGCCATTGCGGATCGACCTTCCTCTAATACCGGTGTCCGAATTTTTGTGCCAATTGGAAGAGCATGTTGCCCCACCTCACATAGACCAGATCGACGTACAACCGGTTGATCAGAAGAATATAGAGTCGTTGTTGAAATGCAAGAATCCTGTCAGGGTTGATAATCGTGTGTCCTTTGGCATCGGTATAGACGTAGAACCAGCCGAAAAGTATCAAGAAGGTGGCCAACAGGATCATCGTATCGAATACCGTAGGATTCAAGGCCGCGGCCACGAAGAATTCGTCTGCCACACCCGGTTCGGGATACAGAAAGTGCGTGAATTGTTCGCCTGCCCAGAGGTACGTGAACCCAATGAGAAACAACGTGCCGATCATGGCACCGGACACCTTCCAGGAAGCTACGTTATGCAGTCGAGATAAGCTGAAAATGGCTTGGGAGGCGGTGACCCAACTGAAAAAGAGGAAAATGACTGCGCCATGTGCGTCCTGCAGCGGAACTTCCAACAGACCGTGTGCGACCATCAAAATAAACAGTGGCATGAGTAGGGTAATGGTCAATCCCGTTACCCAGCTTGCCTGGGTGGGAAGCCTGACGGGTTTGTGAGTCAACGAAGAAGGAAATTTCGGTTCCTGTCTGGCACTGTGAATCACGGTCCCGGCGCTTAAGAAGAGTGAGGCCTTGAACAGGCCGTGTGCAATCAGATGAAAAATGGCCAGGGCAAAAGCCCCGAGGCCGCATTCCATGATCATATAACCCATTTGTCCCATCGTGGAAAACCCCAGTGTTTTCTTGATGTCGTTTTGGACGAGCATCATTGAGGCCCCCAAAAGGACGGTGGCGGCGCCGACAATGAACACGATATGCAGGACGTCGGGTGAAAGGGCATACAACGGTGCGAGTCGATTAAGAAGGAATCCTCCCGCGTTCACAATACCAGCATGCATGAGTGCCGAAACCGGGGTTGGAGAGTCCATGGTATCCGGCAACCAGACGTGGAGAGGAAATTGGGCCGATTTGGCCATGGCTCCGATGAAAATGAGCAATGCAATGACGGACGTGGCCGTGACGTCGAACAGATTTCCGGGCAGCAGTGAAATCACGTGGACTTGTTCGGAGGCTCGCCGGAAGAGCTCGGCAAATTCGAGCGTGCCGAAATAGTGATACGTCAGGACAAGGCCGCAGAGGAAAGCGACGTCTCCAACCCGGTGCACGATGAACGTTTTGAACGCGTTCTGATAGGCCGGCACGTGCGAAAAATTAAACGCAAGAATCAGGTACAGGGCCCAACTCAACAACTGCCAGAAGACAAACAGCATCAGGAGGTTCGGACTGGAAAC
>VXOF01000092.1 GCA_009840285.1 Nitrospira sp. SB0662_bin_26 | reverse complement strand
CGCCCGGCGTTCAGGGAGTATTCCAGGTTTTCCATGCCGGTCAGGTTCTCGACCACGAAGTCCGTATCGCGCCGAAATTCGTAACGCTCATCCAAATATTCCAGCCAGTTCTCCGTCAATTCGATGCGGGGGATGCCGGTGATCAGGGCGACCGCCACGGCGGTCATGGACCAGAGCAGCAGCGTGCGGCGCGCGACGACGAAGGCGCCGAAGCGGTCGAAGAAAGCGGAACGTCCGGTGCTTCCGGGACGCACGCGCAACGGCAGGACCGACAGCAGCGCCGGTAAAAGCGTCATGGAATACACGAAGGCGGAGAGCATGCCGAACGCCACGAGATTGCCGAGGTCACGGAAGGGCGGAGAGTCCGAGGCATTCAGGCTGAGGAACCCGATCATCGTCGTGGCCGTCGTCAGGAACACCGGCCAGGCATTGTCACGCAGCGATTCGACGATTGCCGTGTTCCGGTCCAGACCTTGTCGCATACCGGACATGATCTTCTCGATGATGTGGACCGAGTCTGCGATGGCCATGGTCATGATGATAATCGGAACGCCGGAGTTGACGGCATTGAGCACCATGCCGGCCCAGCCGATGACACCCATGGTCGAGCCGATGACGAAGATGAGCACGACGACGAGGGACAGCGTGCCGAACAGGGAGCGCAGCAGGAGGGCGGCGACACACACGATGACGAGGAATGCGGCCGGTGCGAGAATTTGCATATCGTCGTCGACCGCCTCCGTCATGACGTGGTTCACGAAGACGTCGCCGGTCATGTGATAGCCGATCTCCGGATGATCCATGCGGATCTCGTTCAGGAGGTTGCGGACATAGTCGGTAATCTCATCCACCGCGGCGTTCGAGTTCTCGTCGGGTAACGCGAAACTGATGACCACTCCGGCAACGCGCCCGTCTCGGGAGACGAGACGGCCCGCGATACTGATCTCGCCTAACGCAATCCGCTCAATCCGCGCGAGGTCGTCGTCGCTCAGCGATTCCACGTCGTCCACGAGTTGCTCGACGTTCAAGTCGTCCTCGACCGACTCGCTGTGGTAGTAATTGGTCAGGGAATCGACCCGGGTGGACCATGGCACGCGCCACCCGGCCTCGGTCAACTCCTCGACGGCGCCGAGTGCCTCGCGGGTAAATACCGAGCCCCCCTTGGGTGCGACTGCAATCAACGCCGCATTGGTCGCCGAATAGGTATCCTCCAAGGCGTCGAATGCAAGGAGGTGCGGATCGTTCTTCTCTAAGTTGTCGCGCCAGTCGTTGGAGGCGGTGATGAATTGGAGGCCGGCTGTCAGAACCAGCATGACCGCCACCGCCGACACAATGACCAGCCATCGGTAGTGCAAGATGAACGCGGTGTAGCGGTCCAGAAAGACGGAGCTCATGGCCTCGTTGTCCAGCGGCGAGGAGCCGCGGCGAACCAGCCGGTTCCATTGGCGGTTATTTGCTGGAGGCGCATTTCGATCATTGCCGTGCGGCTGCCGTCGGGCTGGCCTGGGCACTCGGGCTGCCCCAGCAGGAAAGCTGAGCGGCCAGTATAACCCAGTGAATCAATGAATTCCAGTATCATGCATTGCACTCATCGGCAGGTCCGCTCCTATTGAACCCCACCCTTGTCTGGGAGGAGCGGCTTGCGGCCGTCTCTCGGCTCAGGGGAGAGCGGTGCTGTCGGCCTCCTGAGAAGGGGGGATTGGGGTGGGTGTCTTCCAAAGGCGGGCTCCTGGACCATAAAAGCCCGTCCTCGACGTTTGTAATCGGGGATCGGGGATGCCAGCGCTCCCTCAAGCTGCGTCCCCCAAATAAACAACTAATCTTGTCATTGACTGTCTGAACACCTACACTCTGTTGGGCTTCAGTTTCGTGATCTCGATGAGCAAATTTGACGCGAGGCAGGTATGACGATACGGCTGGGTTCGTTGGCGGTCGGTGTCATTGCGGTGCTGACTGCTGCCGGCATTGTTGTCAGGTATTGGGTGCACGCACACCTGAATGTCTGGTTTTGTCTGTTAAGCCTGTTTTTCTCGACCAACCTGCTGATTTGCTATTGGGAAACCTGTCTCATCCGTTACTTCGACCTTATTCGGCAACGCGCCGGGTATTGGCGTCAGCGACGGGAGGAAACCGGGCGGTCCCCGTTCGTTGAGTTTCTGACGACTGAGATACCGTTGACAAAGATCTTGTCTCCCCAGGCAGGGGCTGATATGTGGGCGTTCTACACCCTGTACGACGAGTCATACACCGACAAGCGCACGTACGGCTTCAATATCGACATTGCCAATGGTTTTTTCACGCTGGTGCCGACGCTGATCCTGTACTCGGCTTTCGCGGTCGCTTTTTTGCCGGCGCATTTCGCCGGGATTCTCGGGGTCATGCTGTTCTGGCAATGGGAGTATGCCACCTCTGTGTACATGGTCAGCTTTTATGTCGCAGGACGGCACAAACTGATCAGTCGGGCAGACGTGGCCATTTATATTTGGGGAGCCAATGCCACCTGGTTATTGTTCCCGCTGCTGGGATTGTATGTTTCGATTCGTTTGATTGTTGACGGCGATTATTCGGTTTTAGGCTACCGGTAACGCTTCATGCCCCGGCACGCGAATGCAACGTCTCTACCTCCCCTCACCCCTCTTTACCAAGGAGGGAAACGACAAGCGCCATGAGATGGCGCCGCTATAACTGCTTGAGACAAAGACACTGGATTCCCGATTAGATCCCCGAATAAGAATGTCGAGGACAAGCGTCGGGAATTGTAAATGTTCTGTCATTTGTTGACAGCATGGTCAGTGGTAGGTCGGATTAGCGAAGCGTAATCCGACAGTGTGGCAGGCTGTCGGGTGACGCCTGCGGCTAACCCCGGCCGACCTTACTGCCCACAAGAAGAGAGGGCGGACACGCCGGTTCGCCCCTACGGAAACCCCCTTCCCCCTGGCAAGGAAGCAGCGGCTTGCGGCCGTCACTCGGTTCAGGGGAGAGCGGTGATGTCGGCCTCCTGAGAAGGAGGGATTGGGGTGGGTGTCTTCCAAAGGCGGGGCAAGGGGGCGCAAAAGCCTGTCCTGAGCCCGTCGATGGGGAAGCGGAAATTGTCAACGAATGACTGAACGCATACAGGAATAGCGAGTTGAATATCAAAAGAGTGCAATAAATAATACTAGACGATACTTATTCGGCAGGCTATAATACGTGCATTAAGTTGTTTATCAGGGTCACCCTGACCGTCCCGGTCCTGCCTGCCGGCGGCCTTTCGGAGCAACACGCTCCTACACCGCTCTTGGGGACACGATTCGGGAAGACAGTAGGAGAAAAAGTCGACAGAGGAACTGCCAAGAGACTGATTTTACAGCAGAAAACTGCTTTCAAGAAATTGCTTCGGCATCAGGAGACGAAATGACCTCAAGTTCGAGTACACTCGCCCACTCGTCGCCGCCCGTTTTCGTTACCGGCTCGGCCGGGCACGTGGGCGCCAATCTCGTGCGCCGGCTGCTCCACGACGGCGTTCGGGTCCGGGTGTTGCTGAGATACGAGGACAACAACGAAGCATTGGAAGGCCTCGAAGTTGAACGCGTGTTCGGTGACATTCGAGATTTGAATGCCATCAGGCGCGCGCTCGCAGGCTGTCAAGGCGTCTATCACGTCGCGGCCAAGGTCTCTACCATCGAAGGCAACCACGCCCATCGCCGGGAAATATTCGAGTGCAACGCAATCGGCACTCGGAACGTGCTGCACGCGGCGCGGGAGACGGAGGCCGGCCGGGTGGTGGTGACGGGCTCATTCAGTGCGGTCGGTTACGATTTGGATGATCCGTCCGCTCCCAGCAACGAGACGATGCAGTTCTATCCCATGGAGCGCACGATGCCCTACGAGCGCAGCAAGGCGCTCGTCGAGCACGAATGCTGGAAAGCCGCGGCAAAGGGACAGGATGTCGTGGTTGCCACGTGTTGTGCGGTGGTTGGAGGCGCCGATTTTTTCCCCTCGCGATTGGGAAAAACCTTGTGCGACTATACCAACCGCAAGATCCACGCCTACGTTGACGGAGGCTTCGAGTTTGTCGCGGCACGGGACATTGTCGAAGGACACCTGCTGTGTATGCAACGAGGACGCTCGGGCGAAAAGTACATCTTCAGCAGCGAGTACAAAACCATCTCCGAGATGCTGGATCTGTTCGAGGAGGTCTCGGGACTCCCACGACCGTGCAGGCGGATTCCGACCCGCTTGATGCTCATCTTTTCGGAAGTGGCAAGCTTTTATCTGAGCCGGTTTCACCCGAGCTTTCCCCAGCGTTTCACCCCGGGCGCCATTCGTCTGTTGCGGAAGCGCCGTCACGCCGACACCGGCAAAGCGAGACGGGAACTCGGCTACCAGCCAACCAGCATCCGCGCGGCGGTTCATGAGGCCTACGCCTTTCACTACCACCGCAACGCGATCACGAATCCGCTCGCGAAACGCCCGTGCGCGATCGACACGGGACAAATGGACACTCTCTCTCCCCGCCGGGCCTATGGATAATTCCAAGAAAAGGCTCAACGTGATTCCGGTGCCGGGTGCGCCGCCCGGCTTCGAGGAAGCCGGCAGCCTACGCCAGCAAGCCCGCGCCGCGGGTATGGACCCGGATTATTGGTACGCGGTTGAAGAAGTGCGCCGGATCAAACCGGGGACCGTGGTCGAGGTCATTTTCTGGAAACGTTCCATTGCACTGTTTCGGGGGAAGGACGGCTCGTTTCACGCGATCGAGAATCGTTGCGCGCATCGCCAACTCAAACTCTCCATGGGCGAGGTGCAGGGTTGCCGGCTCGTGTGCGCCTACCACGGCTGGCAGTACGACGGCGACGGACGCTGTGTCACGATCCCTCACGACCGCCACGGACGGGGCCTCCCGAAGCTCCCGCTCAGAACCTATCCCGTGAAGGTCCGCTACGGTCTGGTCTGGTTGTTCCCCGGGGACCCGGAGCGGGCGGAGCAGCGCCAGATCCCGGACATCCCCGAACTCGAGGGACCCGAGCGGTGGGCCTGTGAGCCGCTGGTCTTCACCTGGGCGGCCCACCACTCGATGGTGATCGACAACGTGAGCGACTTCACCCACGCCCACCTGCATCGTCAATACCGGCCCTTCGAAGAGGGCGCTACCCTGACCCGTTGCGAGACCGTCGGGGACAACGTGCACGTGGCCTATGATACGCAGGTCGGACGCGGGCGCATCTCCGGACTGTTTGTCGATCACAACCGGCTCAACACCACTCATATGGATCTGTGCTATCAATACCCCTACCAGTGGTCGAACACCGATGACGCCATCAAACACTGGCTTTTCGTCCTGCCGATCGATGAGCGCACCACCCGGGCGTTCTTCCTGTTCTACTTCAAGTCGCTGAAGGTGCCCCTGCTGCCGGTGCGTATTCCCCGTTTCGCCATGACTGCGGTGTTGAAGATCTCGAACCGTGTCCTCATCGGCCCTTTACTCGCCCAGGACGGCGTTGCGGTCGAAGCGGAGCAGGAGGGTTACGAGAGACATTGGGACGCGCCTCCCATCGAGTACAATCCGGCGGTACGGGCTTTTCAAAACGTGACCGTGCGCAAGTGGCGGG
This sequence comes from Nitrospira sp. SB0662_bin_26, assembly GCA_009840285.1. GTDB lineage: Bacteria > Nitrospirota > Nitrospiria > Nitrospirales > UBA8639 > Bin75. The sequence continues at coordinate 19,968 of VXOF01000092.1, read as the reverse complement.
AGTATGTCGCGCGAGTGACGGAGAACGGCGATGCCGGGATCTGAACAGCCCTTCCCGTTGGCCGCGCTGTCGGGCGGCGCCCTGCTCGAGGCGGCAGCCATGGTGGCGGGGTTTGTCGGCGTGTTGTTCCTGGGTTCGATGCTCCTGCCCGGACGGCGGGTGACGGGGCCGGAGGTCGAAGGACAATCAACCACCTACACGCTCAACGGCCTCGCCTTGTTCCTGATGACCGTGATCGTGGCCTGTCTCGCCCAGGTCTCCGGCTTGTTTTCTCTTTCCGTGCTGCATACCCACTTTGTTGCCTTGTTCGTGGTGACCAACGTATTCGCGTTCGCTCTGTCCGGCTGGCTGTATTGGCGGGGAGCCAAGCCCCGGGAGGCACCACCGGGACCCTGGCGGGGTTTCTTCTTTGGCGTGGAACTCAATCCCGTCTGGTTCGGGGTGGATTTGAAGCTTTTCAGCTACCGCCCTTCCCTCATCGCCCTGGCGCTGTTCAACGCCTCCTTTGCCGTCGCGCAGTACGAAACCTACGGCGGGCTGACTCTGGCAATGGCGCTCTATCAGATCTTCACCTTCCTGTACGTGCTCAACTACTTCCAGTTCGAACACGGCATGATCCACACCTGGGACATCGTCAGTGAGCGCTTCGGTTGGATGTTGATTTGGGGGGATTACGTGCTGGTGCCGTTTTTCTATTGCCTCGCCGGCTGGTGGCTGGTCCATGCCCCGGGCCCGCTGTCGCCCGTCGCCGCCGTGGCGCTCGTCCTGTTGTTCGCCTTCGGCTTCTGGATTTTCCGCGGCGCCAACCAGCAAAAGCATCGCTTCAAGCGCAACCCTCAGGCCGTGATTTGGGGACAGCCCGCCCGGTCCCTGGACGGGCGCCTGCTGGTCTCCGGCTTCTGGGGTATCGGACGGCATCTCAACTATACCGGTGAAATCTGCATCTACCTCGCGTTCACGCTGACCACCGGGTTCGCATCCTGGGTGCCCTACCTGTTACCCGCGTGGCTGGCGGGTCTGTTGTGGCATCGCTCGAGACGTGATGAGTACCGCTGTCGCGCGAAGTACGGCGAGTTGTGGGAACGCTACACGCAACGGGTGCGTTTTTCGATGCTGCCGTTTGTCTATTGAGGAGGGTAGGGGTGGAACATCGGTCTCACAGTGTGGCAACCCTGCGTTCGGCGCAACTCTTGCCGCGACTGGCAAAAGCCGTTCCCGAACTCGCGGGTGGTTGGCCGTTGATCGGTCATCTGCCCGATTTTTTAAGGGATCCGGTCTCGATGTTGAGCCGCGGATGGCGCGAGAAGGGCGAACTCTTCCGGTTCCGGCTCGGTCCCCGCGAGTTCGTGCTCTTCACCGGACCCGAAGCCCACGACTTTTACTTCAGAGCGCCCGAGGATCAACTCAACGCCAAAGCCGTCTATCAGTTCACGGTCCCCATCTTCGGACGGGGCGTGGCGTACGACGCCTCTCCCGAGCTCATGGACGAGCAACTGGGGTTTCTGTTTCCGGCGCTCCGCGAAGCGGCAATGATCAGGTTTGCCCGCATCATGTCCGAGGAGACGAGCCGGTTCGCCGACGCTCTCGGTGAGGAGGGGGAAGTCGATCTGCCGGTCGCGATGAACGAACTCACCGTCAGGATCGCCAGTCGTTGCCTCATTGGCCAGGAAGTCCGGGATCAGGTGGACGCGGGTTTTGCCGAGGCGTATCACGATTTGCAAAAAGGCATCAATACCCTGGGATTTTTTCTCCCCAGACTTCCGACCACGGCGCATCGAAGCCGCGACCGGGCCCGGCGAAGAGTAGCCGATCTCTTCAGCCGGATCATGTCGGAACGCCGGCGTTCCGGGGCCTGTCCCGACGATTTCATGCAGGCACTCATGCACGCCCGTTACAAGGATGGCCGCGCGTTGAGCGACGACGAGATTACCGGGATCCTGTTGACGGTATTGTTCGCGGGCCAACATACCAGCGCGGTGCTCGCGACCTGGACCGGTCTGGAACTCGTGCGGGCGCCGTCATACCTGGCGCGGGTCAGAGACGAGATGCAAGACGTCTACCGCGAGGAAGGAGCCGTGACCCTAGCGAGCCTCAAACGGCAAGTGGCGCTGGAACACGCCGTACGTGAGTGCGAGCGGCTGCACCCGCCGTTGATCATGCTGATCCGCAAGGTGCTCAAACCCGTGCGTTACGGAGACCATATCGTGCCTGCCGGCACCCTGGCCATGGTGTCCCCGGCAGTCTCTCACCGGTTGCCCCACGTGTTTGCCGACCCGGAACGGTTCTCTCCGGAGCGTTTCGATCCCCCCGCTTGCGAGGCTAAACAACACCAGTACGCCTTGATCGGTTTCGGCGGCGGCAAACACGTGTGTATGGGGAAACATTTTGCGTACCTGCAACTGAAAGCGATCTGGACCGTGCTGCTCGATCGTTTCGATCTTCATCTCGACACTGCGTTTCCCGCCCCGAATTACGGGAGTTGGGTGACGGGTCCCGAGACACCATGCCGGCTCCGCTACCGCCGCCGCTCGCAAGCGAGCCTTGTCCAATGAACAGCCCCACTGTTCGTCGCTACGACGTCGTCATCGTCGGCGCGGGTCCGGTCGGCAGCTTGTGCGCGCTCGCTCACGCGCGGAAAGGCGGCCGAGTGGCTCTACTCGAGGCCAATCCCGAAGCTTCCAAACGAATGGCGGGTGAGTGGCTGCATCCTCCCGCCGTGCGGATGTTACGCGAAGTCGGGATCAGGCTCGATACGCAGCCCCTGAGCGCCATGGGTCAAGGATTCGTGGTGTTCCCGGAAGACGGTTCGGAGCCGATCGAGCTTCCTTATCCGGAAGGACTGCACGGCTTGGCGTGCGAGCACGCGGCGATTGTCTCGAATCTCCGTGAAGCCATCCAGAACGAGCCGGGCGTCGACTTTATTCCCCATGCGCGGGTCCGCACGGTCGAAGACGAGCGGGTCACTTTCAACCGTAACGGCACCGATGAATCCATTGCCGCCGCGCGGATTGTCGGCGCCGACGGCCGGGCCTCAATCGTGCGTCGATCGTTGGGCTTATCGATAAAACCGAAGACCTGCTCGCGGATGGTGGGTGTTACGTTGAGAGGGGTGAGTTTGCCGCGGGAGGGTTATGGGCACGTGTTGTGTGGTGGTCCGGGTCCCATTCTCATGTACCGATTGGGAGAGCATTGCGTCCGGGTCGTCGTCGATGTTCCATCGGACGGCTGGGCACCCGGGGACCGGGTCGGCTTTCTGTCTGAATCGTATGCCGGCGTGTTGCCGGAAACGCTCAGGCCTGCATTTGTCGAAGCCCTGCGGGCTGGGCAATTCCACGTTACGGCCAATGAACTAAGCCCGCGCGTCACGTATGGAAGCCCGCGTCGAGTGCTTATCGGCGATGCAGCCGGGCACTACCATCCCCTGACGGCGGTGGGAATGACCCTGGGTTTCGGCGATGCGCTGACGCTGGCCGAAGGCAGGGACTTTCACGACTTCACCGCCAAGCGTTTCCAGGCGACCCACACTCCGGAGCTCCTCGCCATGGAGCTCTATGAGCTCTTTGCCGATCACCGGGCCGAGGTAGTGGCAGTCAGACACGCGACCTACCGGCGTTGGCGGAGAAGTTCCGCGTTCCGCATCCGGACCATGCGTTTACTTGCCTGTGAAGACATGTCGCTTACCCGTATGGGTTTCGCGGGTGGCGCGATGGTGTTCCGGGCGGTTGCCGGGGCAATTCCGCGATCCTGCGACCAGTTGGCTTGGCGCCGGGCCCGTGACATCGTTCAGGCGCTTGCCGTTCGTCTCAGGTGGCTCCTGCGTGGCGTCATACATCTGCACAAGGCGAAAGGCGAGGGCGGAGAAAAAGACGAGCGAATTCGGGACACCTTGGCTCACGCTCTGCTGGTCTCCATGCCATCGAGCGTGGACGATCATCAGCCCTTCCGGCCGAAGGAGGTTGTGTCGCCCGATGCCGGTCCGGCATTGCAGAGCGCAAGCACGCGCTTGTTACGTCTCCAGGGTGAGGATGGCGCCTGGGAAGGTGAGATGGTGTGGTGTCCCATGCTGACCGCGCAATACGTGCTGTTGCACCACATCCTAGAGCGGCCGCTCGAGCCTGGCCGGCGACGGCGTGTGCTGCGTTCCTTCGAACGGACCCGTCTCGCAGGAGGTTTATGGGGTTTGCACGAGCACTCGCCACCCAACTTGTTCGTCACCGCCCTGGTGTACGTTGCGGCGAGATTACTCGGCATCGAGCGGGATGATCCGTTGGTCGAGCCGGCCCGGCGGTTCCTGCAGGCGGAGGGGGTTCTCAATATCCCGAGTTGGGGGAAGTTCTGGCTGGCGCTTCTCAATCTCTACGACTGGCGTGGGGTCAACGCCATTCTCCCGGAGCTGTGGTACTTGCCGCGCTGGATCGTGTTACATCCCTCGAATTGGTACTGCCATACCCGGCTCATCTACATGGCGATGGCGGCGATTTACCCGCATCGGTTCCAAGCACCCGTCACGCCCACGATCGTGTCGTTACGAGAGGAACTGTTCCCCCGGGGATTTGCCAATGTCGATTTTTCCGCGGGCCGCAATCGCCTGCGAGGCGCCGACCTCTACGCGCGACCCAGTGCGTGGCTCCGGGCCGGATATGGGTTTGCGCGGGTGTTCGAACGGTTCCACGGCAAACGTCTGCGCGCCTGGTGTATGGACGCGATCATCCGGCAGATCAAATGGGAACTGCAAACCACCAGCCATACGAACATCTCTCCGGTCAGCGGGTTCCTCAACATCCTGGCCTTGTGGCTGCATGATCCAAATGATTCCGACTGCCGGCAGGCGCTCGCGAAGCTGGATGGCTGGATCTGGGAGGACGAGGAGGACGGAGCTCGAGTCACCGGAGCGAGAAGTTCCTCGTGGGATACCGGATTCGCCTTGCAAGCGCTGGCGACGGTGCCCGAGCTCGACGGGGTTCGACACGCCCTCCGTCGCGGAGCCGATTTCCTGCGCCGGGAACAAATCGATTCCAGCTTCGAAGGATTTCGCGAGGCCTTTCGGAACGACCCCAAAGGCGGCTGGTGTTTTCCAGGGGGATGGCACGGCTGGCCGGTGAGTGACTGCACCGCGGAAGCGGTGCTCGGGATTATTGCCGCCGATCGAGAGGCCACGAGCTCGACAATGATCAGCGAAGCGGTTCGGTTCATGTTGCGTGCTCAGAACCGCGACGGCGGTTTTGGTAGCTATGAGGCGCGGCGCTCCGTGGTTGGTCTCGAATGGCTGAATCCGGCCGAGATGTTCGGCGATTCGATGACCGAGCATTCCTATGTCGAGTGCACCGCGTCCTGCCTCGCGGCGTTCGCCGCTTGTCAGGAGCACTTCCCGGAACTCACGGATGAGACGGTGATGAGCGCCATGTCACGGGCCGACGCCTGGCTTCGCCGCACCCAGGCCAGCGATGGGTCGTGGCGCGGCGTCTGGGGCGTTCAGTTCATCTATGGCACCTTCTTCGGGATTAGGGGGCTGCTTGCCGCCGGGACGCGTCCCGGCGATCCGGCGCTACGTCTAGCCTGCCGGTGGCTACTGGACCGCCAGCGGAAAGACGGGGGATGGGGTGAGCACCACAGCGGTTGCTTGACCGGCCGATACGTCGCGCATGAGGAAAGCCAAGTCATCCAGACCGCGTGGGCGATGATCGCGCTCCTCGAGGCCGGCGATTCGAACTGGACCGCGATTTCGCGGGGCGCCCGGTTCTTGCTCGACACCCAGGAGGCGGATGGCACATGGCCCAAGCAAGACATGGCCGGGATCTTTTTCCGGACGGCGTTGTTGGACTATGTCCTGTATCGGCAGTATTTTCCCCTGCACACGCTCGGTCTCTACGAGCAGCGGCGCCGGGCCCGGCTGGAACTGAACGCCCCCGCCGTCTCTGCCCCTGATGCGACGGAGCCCTCGCCTGAAGCGATTCCTTCCTATTCTGTGTCTTGAGCATCGGCGGCCTCGCGGAGGATCGCGGGGTCGAATGCGTCCTTCATTCAGTCTCCGGGCGCCGGGGCTTGCGTGCCAGAAAGAAGAACATCGGAGTAAAGATTCCGGACTCGCCGCCTTTGACCAGCGCGTCCGCCCCACGGTTGAGCAGCGTGCTCACCGCGCGGGAGCCCTCGGGAAACACACGCAATCTTTCCCCGACCCGTAACGTCAAATTGGTCAAGGCGCGGCCGAGAGGCGTGCGCGGAATACTCGAAAGACTGAGGTCGCGACCCTGCAACGCGCGGTACCAGGGAGTTTCCGGATCCGATTCGGGGGCGCGGTCGTAAGCTTCCAGGAGCTCGAACCCGGCCATCCGCATTGCAGTGCCAACTTCCGGTATGCCGGTGATATCCGGGAGCGCGTCCCCGATCATAATATCGTTCTTGATCCGCTGGTGCTCGGCATTGCCGGGGTCGAAGGTATCGGTGAGGCACCACTCGTAGCCGGCGAAACAGGCCCCTGGACGCAGAACACGGAAGATCTCCCTGAACAGCGCCGTCTTGTCCGGCGCGTGAACCGTGGCCTCAATGGCAATGGCGGCGTCGTAACAATCGTCGCCCTCAGGAATCCGCATGTAGTCGCCGTGGATGAAGCGGCACAACGACCGGACGTCACGGGTGTGCAGTTTCGCGCGCTCGATCTGGTAGGCGTTATTGTTGATACCGACAAAGCTGGCCCCGGAATAGCGGGCCAGATTGCCCATCGGCCCTCCTACCCCGCACCCCACGTCGAGCACGTGCATCTCCGGTTTCAGTGCCAGCCGGTCGGCGAGAAAACGCTGGTGCCTGAGCAGGGACGCCTTGAAGCTCTCGCCCCGGCGCCGGGGGGCAAAGTGAAAAGACTGACCCCAGCCGAACTCGTAGAAATCGGTCACCAGGTCGTAGTAATGATTGACGAGCGATTGATAACGCTCTTTCCTGCTCTCCAGGCCGGCGTCGTAGATCGCGGTGTATCCATCGACCGCGGATTTCACGTCATCCGGGGCGAGATCCGCGAGGGAACGGGAGTTCGATTGTTTGGCGGGGGTACGGCTCACGCGACAATTTTGCCAGATTCGCACGAAGAGTGCAATAAATAGCACTGGACTCTAATTTATAAGTAAGCTATAGTATCCCCGCCCTGACAGAATGAGCGTTCCAATTCTGCCGCCTGGAAGCCACGTGCAGCGAAACGCTCCTGGCCCGGAGCACGAGCCGGGAAAACAGCAGTTGAACTGAAAGAGAGGGGATGCCATGAGACGTATTCCACACCTGACAAGCATTCTTCAACGAATTTTCGTTGCGACGGCCGCCCTTGCCGTGTTTGTGTCGCCGGTGTTCACACCCGATGCGCGCGCGTCGGAGCCGAGATGGTACGTCGGCTTGAGCGTCCCGGTCATGTTCCTTGACAACTCGGACAGTGTCACGAGCGGGACAACCTTTGGAAACCAGTACAGCGCCAGCGCAACCAACGAGTACGACGCGGGGTTCAAGGTCAGCGGCATGGTGGGCCGTGAATTCGGCAACGGCTTCCGTCTCCAGGTCGAGGGGTTTTTCGCCAGGGCCGAGGTCAGCAAGCTGACCTACACCGGGATCGAGGCTGACGCGTTGCGGGGTGTCGATATTGATGACGTGAACATCCCCGTATCCGGCCCGGCAGACCAATTGGGCGCCATGGTGAATGTCTGGTACGACTTCAATGAAGGTTCCCGCTGGCGACCCTTCATCGGCGGCGGCCTCGGCTTCGTCCAGGTCGATTGGGGCGGCGTGGATTATGAAGTTGGTGCACTCGAGCAAAATCTTGCGAACCAGGCTGCGATCGTGGGTGCGCGACACCAGACCCCCAACTTCGACTCACTGCCTGCGCAGGTCCAACAGCAGATCATCGCCGGCGCCCTGGCCCAGGCCCAACTGCCCCCGGGAACTGTGCCCGACCTTTCCGGCACCGATACGGTGTTGGCCTATAAGGTCGGCGGGGGACTGGGCTACGAACTGACCAATCACATTACTCTCCAGGCCAGCTACCGCTTCTTCAAGACCAGACAGTTGAAGTTCACCGGCAGTAATGCCATAGGGAACATGGTCCAGGCGACGTCCGATCTGCAGGGTCATCTCTTCGAGGTAGGCGTACGCTATCGATTCTAGGCTTCTTAAACATTCTGCCGGGACACGGGCTGCGATGGCGTGCGCCTCAAGCGGCTGCCGGTAGGACTATGTTGTCTGTCGCCAACGCGCGACCTTGCCAGCCGGTGAAGCCGAGGTCCGGGAATAGCGGATACGAATGACAGCCGGTCGAGACGAGCGCCTGCCCGTGCTTTCTCCTTTTCCGGAAGGCTGGTACTTCATCGCCGGCCGCAAGACGATCGAGAAGGCGAAGCTGGTCAAAAAAACCTGGATGGGCGAACAGATCGTCGTGTGGTGCGACGAGGAAGGACGCATCTGTGTGGCCGAGGCGGTCTGCCCGCACATGGGTTCCGACCTTGGGCCGGAAACAGGGGGCCGCGTGCGGAACGGGTGCCTGGTTTGCCCGTTTCACGGCTTCGAGTACAATGTCACCGGCCAATGCGTGGCCACGCCCTACGCGCCGGCGCCCAGGACTGCCAGGCTGAAGGTCTTCCACACGCGCGAAATTCTGGGTCTGGTTTTTGCCTGGTGGGGCAGCGGCGGCCGGCCGCCGCAATGGGAGCTTCCGGAAGCGCCGGAAACCGGAAGCGACTGGTGCGAGCTGGAGTTCTGGAGCGTCCGGTTCCAGGGGCATCCTCAGGAAACGACCGAGAACTCCGTGGATATCGCGCACCTGCGCTACGTCCATGGTTACAGCAGCGTGAACGCGATCGGTTCGGTGTCGATAGACGGCGCCTACCTCAAGAGTTGCTTTGACTTCAAGCGAACCCAGACCATCGCCGGGATCAAGGTCTTCACCTACGATGTGTCCGCTGTCACCCACGTATACGGGTTGGGTTATTCGTTCGTCGAGGTTTACGAGCGCGCGATCGACATGCATACGCGTTTGTGGGTGCTGACCACGCCCATCGACGGCAGACTCGTCGAACTGGTGCTGGTCAGCCACGTGCGGCGAATCCTGAGACCGAAGCGGCCGATCGTGGGCATGCGCTTCCTGCCGTCACGCCTGCGCACCAGGCTCATGAACAAAATCATCATGGCGGCTCAGAGCCGGGATGTGTTGCAGGACGTCGTGATCTGGGGCCGAAAACATTATCGACCACGGCCACTACTCTGTCGCTCGGACGGGGAAATCGGCGCGTATCGACGCTATTGCAGGCAATTCTATCCGGATCGTCCGGATTGAGTTTAGACAGAGGAGATCGCCGTGAGCGCCGTCCGCGCCATCGTTGGAACGGGTTTCGCGCTAGACACAGAGGTGAAGGGGGACACCACGCCATGCGACTAGGCAAACTATCGAACTGGCTGAAAGATGCGTACCGGGGGGAGGACGTCACCCGTCAGGTGCAACACTTCGACGGCTGGATCAATCGGGCGAAGCCGGAGGATGTCGTCGCGAGCCGGTACGATCACACCGAAACGGTGAAAGAGTACTACGATCTCTGCAGCCCATTCATGGTCTACGGTTGGGGAGAATCCCTGCACTTCGCGCCCCTTACGCCTCAGGAGAGTCTGGAGGACTCCAAAGTCCGGCATCAGCGGTTGATGATCGCCGAGCTGGAGTTGCAACCGGGCATGACAATCGTCGATGTCGGGTGTGGAGTCGGCGGCCCGATGCGCCGGGTCGTCCGGGAGGCCGGTGTCCGGGTCGTCGGGATCAACATCAATCAAATCCAGTTGGCGAACGCAAAACGGTTGAACGCCGAGGCGGGGCTCGACCACATGGTCGATTACGAGGCGTGCAGCTTCATGGACATGAGCGTCATCAAAGACGAGACGTTCGACCGGGGTTATGCCATCGAGTCAACGTGTCACGCGCCGGACAAGGAACGCGCGTTCGCGGAGATATTCCGGGTGCTGAAACCCGGAGCCCTGTTCTGGGGTCAGGAAATGTGTCTGACGGACAAGTACGATTCGAACGACAGCCGGCACCGGGCCATCAAGCGGGACCTCATGCATGGCATTGCGCTGCAGGACATCGCGACATTTGGGGAAGTGAATCATGCGCTGGAAGCGGCGGGATTTCACGTCATCAAGGGGATGGACCGGGATGTCCAGGAGGGACCATCCACACCATGGTATCAACCCATGGAGACACGGCATGGGACCCTCGGTAACGCCTTGTGCAGGCTTCCATGGGGCCGCAAAGTATTTATGGCAGGATCGAAGCTGGCCGAGGTGCTGCGGTTGTTTCCGAAGGGCTCCGCGGAGGTTATCCGCCTCATGGATCGGACCGCAGAGGCCTACGTCGCGGGCGGTAAGTCGGGAATCTTCACGCCGTTGTACTGTTTTCTGGCCCGCAAACCCTTTTAGGAACCTCCGATTTATTGTGATAGCGGGATGCAGGGCAAGGCGTTCCGGAGCGAAACCCGAGGCTTATCAGAAAGATAGGTGAGGGTTGAGCGAGGACACAACGCAGCCATGCGCCCGATGGTGCATTAAATCAGAGGTTCCTTTAGATCCTTATCCCCAAAGTCTCTCCGGTGATTGGCTACTTTTTCTTCGAGCTTTCCCGGAACAGGCCGGCGGGCAAACTTGTTGGACCGCAGTGGAGGGACAGGAAAATGACCGGCTGGCGCGTCAGACGGGCAGTTCGCGCCTCTGCCCGGCAATGCGGAACTTCAGCTTCTTGCTGGGCTTCATCGACGGAAGAGGGTCGAACCGGAGCTTGTAGTTTGCGGGAGCTACCTCAAGCGTGAAGTAATGCGCGACCATCAGCACGTTGACGGCCAATTGCAGTTCCAACCACCGGGAGCCGAGACACGTGTGCGTGCCCAGCCCGAACGGGGCGTACCCGGGATTGAGGTGCTCATTGCGCGGAGGCAGGTAGCGGTCGATATCGAATGTGAAGGGGTCGGGAAAGATGTCTTTCATGTAATGCGTGGCCGTCTGGGCAATATAGATGTTTGTCCCGACCGGCAGTTCGTAGTCCTCGACCACGCACGCATTCATCACGGTTCGAATAGACACCGGGACGATCGGGTAGATGCGCAGGCATTCCATGAGGAAGCGGTGCGTGACGTCAAGTGCGGACGGGGTGAAGTCCTCGCCATGCGGATCGCCGTTGTCGAACAGGACATCGGCTTCACCTCGGATTCTGTCGTAAAGGTCGGGTTGCGACGCCATGGCGTACAACGCAAAGCTGAACGCATCGCCAAGGTACACGCTGGCGATCAGCGCTGCTGAAAGCTGGAAGCGCAGCGTCGTCTCCGGCACGAACTGCGGATCGCTTGCGTGCAGGCTGAGCCAGTCGTCCGCAAGGTTCCGCGGGCAACCGGCACGCTGCGCGGGTGTATGGACGCCCTGGATCCGTTCCAGCAGCGTGTCCACGGCTTTCGCCCGGCGTTTCATGCCCGGAGTTTTCAGCATGAACTTGGGTAGCATCTTCACAATGTGGACGAGGAGTGCTCGTTCCTTATACTTCGCCAGATCGTCAAAAATATCCTGAGAATCAACGCTGACAAAGAGCGGCGAGAGCTGCGCGTTGACCATCTGCCGGCTCATGTTCGTCGCGGTATAGGAGTCTCCGACCGTCCAATTCGCCATGTGATTTCTGGCATGATGATAGAGTTGGTCCAGCTGCCCTTCCAGTCTTCTGCGGGAATACGCCGCCGACATGGACTTGCGAAGCCGGAAATGATCGGCGCCGTCCAGGGAAGGCATTACTCCGGACGCGCCGTAGACCTTCTCGAAGTCGGCAAAATAATCCTTGCTTCTCAGGTACATGCGCCCGCGCTTATGCGCCCAACGGTTCGTCCGGGTCCCGGCCAGAAAAATCATGGGCTTTGCAAACGGCGGGCGGATCTCGAACACCGGTCCATATTCCTGCGCAAGGTCAGCAAAGAGCGCGGGAATGTTGCCTTTGCGAACATGTGGATTGAACAGCACTTTGCGTAGAGGGACGGCCGGAATCTTCTTGGTCAGGGAGGAATGTCGAAGCAGGGGACCGGCGAGGTTGTGGGAGACCGCGTCGGCGATGGACCGGCCGATCAGATCCATCTTGCAGATGAGTTGGATGCGCTCCTCCGACTCCTCGTCAAGTTGAAATATGAAGCGAAAGACGTCGCACGTATTGACGAGACAAATGACGATAATGTCTCTCGGATCGGGAATCTCGTTCATGAAGATCGCCCTGCTGATCCGCGTTTTGATGAACTGCCCGGCAGTGCCTGACGGGGAGTCGTCGTATACTTCCGTCTCCCAGCTCGTATGAGTCAGTGTCCAGAAGTCGCCGTCGTGGTATTCCAGGATCTTCAGGGCGACCAGGCGATCAAGAGTCAAATCGATGACTGACTCTGCATGGGGGGCGAGCCGTTCAATCCAGAACTGGGTGTTCCGTTGAAGCGGTTCGCTTGCAATCTCTTTCAGAATGGGGTCCAGGGCAGGGTCGCCCGTTTCTGTCTTGTCCACAAGGAACAGAGATTCCATGTCCGTGTCGATACGCGACAGGAGCGAGAGTTCCGCGAGGACGGCACCGGCGACGGCGCAGTTCAAATCCCAGCCGGGGACTTGGTGAAAGTACCCGTTGTCCTCGTTGAGAAGCATCAGGATGAGCTCCTCGGGTAAACTGAGCGTCTGGGTGCGCAACTTCTCTTTCGTCACAGCCATCAGACTAGGTCCCCCGCATTGCCCCGTATTATAAACCCAATTACACTAGGATGCTATAACGTTCAGGTTAAAGGAGGGCAAGCCTTATTTCGAGTTGAAACAAGTCACGTTTTTGGGTGTATTGTGATCGGTCCTGCATTCTGCCATCGCATGAGCGAACCTTCATGGAAACGACCCAATCATGGAATTTCGTCTCAACACTGGAAGCACGCGATAGGTCGAACGCGAGCCATGACCACGGCTTTGCGCTGGTGGCGGTGCTGTTGCTCATGGCCGTCGTGAGTCTTGTGACGGCAACGGTCTTGCAGACCACGTCGACGGAAATCCAGATCAGCGGGAACCACAAACAGGCGGTTCAGGAATTCTACGCCGCCGAGGCCGGATTGGCCGAAGCCCGGTCGCGTTTGCGCAAGACGGGGGCGACCGACGTATCCTTCATCGCGGATCCGGCAGTAATGCCGGATCCGTCGTGGACGGCTTATATTGTGGAGTCCGCGGAGTGGTCGCCGTCTTTCGATCCCGAGTATGTTTCGCATGAAACGAACGTAATTCCGCTCCCGGGTCATCCGACCAATACCGTGGTCCAACCGAATAGCCTGCAGACGGGCATCCCGTATTGGGCGAAGATCCGGCACAAGACCGAATACGATGCCGAGCGGGTCGGGCATAAGCCGGCCACTCCGCACTATGTTGATCTCGACGGCAGTACCGCTCGCCATCGCAAGGGCAACCGGGGCAACATCGTCTACTACGGGTATCCTTCGCCGGCGGACACCGTTCCGGTCTCCTTCACGACACATACGTCCACACCGTGGTTGCCGATTGAGAAGATTGTCGCTCATGGGTCCGCGACGAACGGCACCGTGGTTCTGGAAGAAGAAGTGTATCACCCGCCCGGTCCGAACCAGCTAGGGGCGCTTCATGCATCAGGATCTGTCAGCCTAGCGGGGGTGCCGGGCTCGATCGATGGCCATGACGCCTGTGGCGCGGTTGGCAGCCTGCCGCCGGTCGTATATGGAGGCACCATCACGAGCGTTCCGACGATTCACTTCGACGGAACACCCGCGAGTCCTCAGCACAGTCCCCACGTGCCGGCTCCTGCCAGCGCGCTCGCTGCCCTGAATACGGACGCGGTGGCATTGAACGCAGATCAAATCAATCAGCATTTGGGAACCGCGCTGGTCCCCATGACGTTTTATGCGGAAGGCGGGTTATTTCCTCAACCCCAAGGCATCCGCTTTCAGCAAACCAGAGGATTCGGCATTCTCCTGGTGAACGGAAACGCCACTTTGGAAGGCGAGGTCCAGTGGGATGGCATGATCCTGGTGAGCGGCACGCTGTTTCTCAACGGCCAGGGAAGCGGCATCGTGATTCGCGGGGCGGTTTGGGCCGGGGAGATCGACCAGCCGACGGGACCCTTAACCGTCCAATATGATAGTTGCCGCCTGAAAGCCGCGCTGCTTTCTCTGCCAACCCGGGTACGAACGTGGAGGGAGATTTTTTGACAGTTTGATCCGACCCGTGCGTTCGGCCGTTGGGAGTTGGATTTCGGGATGGCATCCTTCGACCCTTCGTCAAGCTCAGGGCTCAGGACAGGCAGGGCAGGCTCGGGTTGTTTCCTACTGGGTCTTTCGTGACTCCCCGGTATGGGCCTTTCGGTTGATTGCGACCAGCATGCATTCTCTTTACAATGCCCCGTTTGATGTCCGGATCTCCGCTTATCATTCAGACTGACAGGGGTTGAATTATGGCAAAGGTACTTGAAGGCCCGGGAATGGGCTTGTTGAAAAAATGGGGTCTGCAAACCCCGAATTATGCCGTGGTCGGTTCTTCCGAAGAACTGGAACAGTTGGCACAGGCCAATGATTGGTTGAACAAGAGTTCGTTGGTGGTCAAAGCCCATGAGGCCTTGGGGTCGCGCTTTAAACTCGGCCTCGTGAAGGTGGGCCTGGATCTCAAAGGGGCCAAGGCCGCGGCGAAAGAAATGCTCGGACGGACCGTCGGCACGTTGACCATTCGGGAAGTGATCGTGTCCGAGGCCGTGGACCACAGCGAGGAATACTACGTTGCCGTGAAGTCGACCCGTGACGGTGCGGACGTGATGGTGGCCAATTGCGGCGGGGTCGAAGTGGAGTCCAATTGGGATCGCGTGAAGCGCTGCTCCGTGGTCGTGGGCGATGCTCCCTCCGACGCGGCGCTCGAGGGCCTTGCGAAAGAAGCCGGGTTCTCCGGCGACTTGATCCCCAAAGTGGCCGACTTCGCCAGAAAGCTGTTTCTGTGCTTCGACAATGAAGACGGGCAGTATCTGGAAATCAATCCGGTGGTACAGAACGCCGCCGGCGAGTTGGTCGCGCTCGATGCCGTGACCTTGTTGGACGGTGACGCCAAATTCCGTCATCCGGATTGGACGTTCCCGTTTGCCGCCGAATTCGGTCGGGCCTACACCGAGAATGAAGAAGAGGTCATGGCCGTGGATTCGAAGGTGAAAGGTTCCGTGAAGCTGATCGAAATTCCGGGCGGCGACACGGCGATGCTGCCGGCGGGCGGCGGGGCCAGCGTGTACTACTCGGATGCGGTGGTGGCCCGTGGCGGCAAGTTGGCCAATTACGCCGAATATTCCGGGGATCCTCCGGACTGGGCCGTCGAAGTCCTGACCGACAAGGTCTGTTCTCTTCCCGGCATCAAGAATATCATCGTGGGCGGGGCCATCGCCAATTTCACCGACGTCAAGAAGACTTTCGGCGGCATCATCAATGCGTTTCGTAAAGCCAAGGCTGCAGGAAAATTGGACGGCGTACGAATTTGGGTGCGACGGGGCGGACCCAACGAAAAACAAGGGCTGGCGGCGATGAACGCGTTGAAGGACGAAGGCTTTGAGATCGAAGTGTTTGATCGCCGGACCCCGTTGACGGACATCGTGGACATGGCCCTCGCCAAGAAATAACAATCTGAGAAAGCGATTTTTGCAAACATATTGAGACGCAGGAGAGTTCGATGAGTATTCTGGCAACGAAAGAGACACATGTTGTAATCCAGGGCGGGGTGGCCGGCGTGAACGCGGCCCGGCGAATGGGTGAGTTCCGTCACATGATTCAGCAGCCTTTAAACGTTTCGGCGTTCGTGTATCCTCCGGATGCCGGGAAAACCAATGAAGTCGTCTGCGGAAACCGGCTCCTTACGATACCGGTGTATAAGACCGTAGCCGAAGCCACCGCAAACCATCCGGAAATCAACACCAGCCTGGTGTATATTGGTGCGGATCGCGCTTATGCCGGCGCCAAGGAAGCCTTGGACAATTCCGGTATTCAGGTGGTGTCCATGATCACGGAAGGCTTGCCCGAAAAAGATTCGAAATTGCTCGGGGCGCACGCGCGGAAACTCGGAAAAGTGTTCAACGGGCCTTCATCCATCGGCGTCATGTCGGCCGGCGAATGCCGCTTGGGGGTGATCGGCGGGGCGTTCGACAACCTGGTGGCCTGCAAACTCTATCGCCCCGGCTCATTCGGGGTGATCACGAAATCCGGCGGCCTGTCGAATGAAATCATCTGGATTTGCTCTCAGTTCGCCGACGGCATCACGACCGCCATCGGCATCGGCGGGGACGCCTACCCGGGAACGGATTACGTGACGTACCTCGAGATGTTCGAAAACGATCCGCAAACCAAGGCCGTGGTCATTGTCGGCGAGATGGGTGGCGACCTGGAAGAACGGGCTGCGGAATGGTACGGCGCGAAGAAACGCCGGGTGAAGCTCTTGTCGGTGGTGTCCGGTTTTTGCCAGGAAAGTCTGCCCAAGGGCATGAAATTCGGGCACGCCGGAGCCAAGGAAGGTCTCCAGGGAGAAGGGTCGGCCCGGGCCAAGTCGGAAGCCTTGAAGAAGGCAGGAGCTATCGTTCCGGAGACCTTCGGCGCCTTGGGGCCGGCGATCAAGCAAACGTACGAAGAGTTTGTGAAGTCCGGTGAAGTCAAGCCGATTCCCGACCTCAGTGAAGCGGAGCAGCCCAAGCTTCCCCGGACCGTGGAACAGGGCATGAAAGACGGCGATATTCTGGTCGCTCCCCTGATCAAGTCCACCATCAGCGATGACCGGGGCGATGAGCCCTTGTACGAAGGGTATCCGGCGTCCGAACTCATTAACAAAGGCTATGACATTCCTCATATCATCGGGCTCCTGTGGGATAAGCGGCTGGTCTCCAAGCAGGAGGCCGAAATCATTAGGCGAATCATCATCCTGTCGGCCGATCACGGCCCGTGCGTCAGCGGAGCGTTGACGACCATTATCGGGGCTTGTGCCGGTATCGGGTTGTCGCAAGCCGTAGCAGCCGGATTGATCATGATCGGTCCGCGATTCGGCGGAGCCGTGACCGATGCGGGCCGGTATTTCAGCTATGCCATCGACAACAACATGTCCGTGGACGAGTTTCTGTCCCACATGAAGAAAAACGTGGGTCCGGTTCCGGGGATCGGGCATCGGGTGAAGAGCTTGCGGAATCCCGACAAGCGCGTGAAGGAACTGGTGGGATACGTGAAGAGTCTGGATCTGGCCACGCCGCATTTGGACTTTGCGCTGGAAGTCGAAAAGATCACGGCGGCGAAGAAGGATAATCTGATTCTGAACGTCGATGGAACCATGGCGGCCGTCCTCGTCGATCTCGGATTCCCGGTGGACAGCCTGAACGGGTTCTTCGTCCTGGCCAGGACCATCGGGTTGATCGGGCACTGGGCCGACCAAAAACGTCAAGGCAGCCGGTTGATCCGGTTGTTCAACTATCTGGTGAACTACGCGGCGCCCGCGCGTCGGGAAGTGCCGCCACTTAAATAACAACATTGACGGTTTCCTTTGTCCCGGTTCGCAAGCGGGCTCGGGGCTCGGAAACCATGTGGAGAACGTCCTATGTCGATAGAGCTTGTCAAAACGTTGTATGCCAAAATGCCCGGGGCCGTGGATGCGGCGAGAAAGCAGTTCGGTCGTGGGTTGACCCTTGCCGAAAAAATTCTGGTATCCCATGCGGATAATCTCGAGACTCAGGTCTGGGACCGGGGGAAAGCCATGTTGGCGCTTCGTCCCGATCGCGTGGCCATGCAGGATGCCACGGCCCAGATGGCCATGTTGCAATTCATCCAGGCGGGCAAGAAAAAAGCCGCGGTTCCCAGCACCATTCATTGCGATCATTTGATCCGCGCCGAAATGGGATCGTCCAAGGATTTACTGCGCGCCTGCGATGAAAATCGTGAGGTGTACAACTTCCTGGAATCGGCCGCCAAGAAATACGGCATCGGATTCTGGAAACCGGGCGCGGGGATTATTCACCAGGTGGTGTTGGAGAATTACGCGTTCCCGGGCGGGTTGATCATCGGAACCGATTCCCATACGCCAAACGGCGGCGGGTTGGGCATGCTGGCAATCGGTGTCGGCGGTGCCGACGCCGGAGAGGTCATGGCCGGGTTGCCGTGGGAAGTGCTGCATCCCAAGTTGATCGGCGTGAAGCTCACCGGCAAATTGAACGGCTGGACTTCGCCCAAGGACGTGATTCTGTATATTTGCGGTAAGCTGACGGTGAAAGGCGGCACCAACAAGATCGTCGAGTACTTCGGCCCGGGCGCGGAAACGATCAGCGCCACGGGTAAGGGCACGATCACCAATATGGGTGCGGAACTCGGGGCGACCACGTCGATCTTTCCCTTTGACCGGAAGATGGTGGACTATCTCAATATCACGGAGCGGAAAGAGATCGCCGACTTGGCGGAAGCCAACAAGTCGATGCTGGTGGCTGACCCGGAAGTGTATGAGTCGCCGGAGAAATATTTTGACGAGATCCTGGAAATCGATCTCTCGACCCTGGAACCGCACGTCGTGGGACCGCATTCCCCGGATTTGGCGCGGCCCATTTCCACGCTGGAGGCCGAGGCCAAGGAAAAGGGGTACCCAGTTGAGTTGAAGGCGACCCTGTTGGGCAGTTGCACGAACTCGTCGTATGAAGATATCAGCCGGGCCGCGCATATCGCCCGGCAAGGGCTGAAAGCAGGCTTGAAAGCCAAGACCGCGTTTTTGGTGTCACCGGGTTCGGAACGGATCTTTCATACCATGAAGCGTGACGGCTTTTTGGAGACGTTTGAAGAGTTGGGCGCGACCGTGTTGGCGAACGCCTGCGGCCCGTGCATCGGGCAGTGGAAACGGGCCGACGGCGTCAAAGGCAAATCCGATTCGATCGTAAGCTCCTTTAACCGGAACTTCCCCGGTCGCAACGACGGGATCGCCGATACGCTGTCCTTCCTGGCCAGTCCGGAATTAGTGGCCGCGTATGCCCTGACGGGTGACCTGGGATTCAATCCTTTGGAAGACACGATTTCCACGCCGGACGGCAAACAAATAAAACTCGATCCGCCGCAAGGGGATGAGTTGCCGGCCCAGGGTTTTGCCAAGGGTGAAGAAGGATTCATTCCTCCGGCGGAGAACGGCGACGGGTTGGCCGTGGATCTGCCGCCGAACAGCGAGCGGCTGCAACTGTTACAGCCCTTCCCCAAGTGGGACGGCCAGGATTTCGATAAGTTGCCGTTGCTGATCAAGACCAAGGGAAAAACCACGACCGATCACATTTCACCCGCGGGTCCCTGGCTCAAGTTTCGTGGACATTTGGACAAGATTAGTGACAATATGTTCCTGGGCGCGAACAACGCATTTTCGAGTGAAGCGGGAAAAGGCAACAACGTGTTGACCGGCGAATCCGGTCTCACCCTGGCGCAGGTCGCACGCGATTACAAAGGCAAGGGCATCGGATCGTTCGTGGTCGGGGATGAGAATTACGGTGAAGGGAGCAGCCGGGAACACGCGGCCATGTCTCCGCGTTTCCTGGGCGTGAAAGCCGTGCTCACCAAGAGCTTTGCCCGCATCCATGAAACGAATCTGAAGAAGCAGGGCATTCTGCCCATGACGTTTGCGGACCCAGCGAATTATGAGCAGATCGACCAGGAGGACCGCGTCAGCGTGACGGGCCTCGACGGGCTGGCGCCGGGCAAGCCGGTGTCCGTGGTCATCCACAAGAAGGATGGAAAAGAGGTCAAGATTCAAGCCAAGCACAGCATGACCGAACAGCAGATCAAATGGTTCAAAGCAGGTTCGGCCTTGAATGCGTTGAATGCATAATTTCTTCACCCTCACCCCAGCCCTCTCCCGTTCAGGGAGAGGGAGTGAGGAGTGGTAGCGGGTCAGCTTTCTCCTCCCCTTTGTAAGGGGAGGGAAGGG
>VXOF01000097.1 GCA_009840285.1 Nitrospira sp. SB0662_bin_26 | reverse complement strand
GAGCGAGGACACAACGCAGCCATGCGCCCGATAGTGCAGTAAATCAGAGGTTCCTCTACGAAGGATTGGGGGCCATGAAGACAAGCACGCGCAGCCTGCCGCCGGAATGATTAGTGACGGCGTGTTCTTCACCCGCGGGGGCTAATGTCCCCTGCCCCGCTCCCAGGACCTGTTCTTCGTTGCCGACGCGAAAGGTGCCCTGCCCCTCCAGCACCATGTAGATTTTGTCTTCGTGGGCATGAACGTGCCCTTTCTGCACCTGATCCGGTTCAAAGCAATAGACGTCGCAAAAGAATCGCGGCGTTTCAAACACGTTATGTTTTTTCATCTTTTCACTGGAAAATCCTTGAAAATCAGCCAGAGTGATGACTTTCATCCTTCCTGAACCTCCCTTGCCTAAACACGCTTCCATAGTAAAATCGTCAACCCGTCTATTGTATCAAAGGGATGTGACGTTCCCAAGCGCGTCAGGGACAGGCCGAATCGAAGATTCACGGGTTTTGCTCCATCGCGGTCACTCATGATACCGTGGTCATTGCGGCACAGATTTATGCATCCGGCCAAGGAGCGATCAATGAACGTTATGCAACAAAGAAGAGCCGTTCTGTTGTTCGGGATCGTGTTCCTGTATCTGTCAGTTGTGATCGTCCAGGCTGCGGATCGCCTGCCGGGGGAGTACGAGGTCATAAAGGGTGAATCTTCTCTACATACACCGGGAAAAGTCCTTCTCCTGGAATTTGCGGATTTTTATTGCCCACATTGCCACCTGTTCGAAAGGGTCGTCACTTCAAAATTGACGGAAGAATTCGGCGAACGCCTGGAAGTCCGGTTGATCGGGTTTCCCGTCATTCGTGGAAAACTGCCCACGGCTTTTGAAATGTACGAGCAAGCCAGGGCCATGGGCAAAGGTTCCGAAATGAAATCGGTCCTATTCCGTACGATCCATAAAGAGCAGATTCACGTGTTGGATCGGGGTCTCCGCTCACTGCTGCTTCGCGAAGTCGGGCTGGACGCCAAAACCTTCGAAGCCGGACTGGCCAGTGGTGAGCCGTACAAAGCCTTGGAACAAGGCATCGCCTGGGGTCTACGGGTTCAGGTCAAGCATACCCCCACCATCGTTCTGGACGGAAACCTGCGCGTCTCGAATCTGGATATCGACAATCTCCGCACCGTGATCAACGGCATTCTCGAGAAAGACAAAAAATCTTAAGGTCATTGGTTCGTCACAGCAAAGCGTGGTTATCGAGACCATGATTTGCCCGGCATGCATATCGGAGGAACATTTCCATGAGCAAAAAAAAGTTGCCGAAAGTCGCCATCCCCGAATTGGAGGCCATGCTTAAAGACATGGAGGATTTACTCACGGACGAATATGGAAATCCCCTCCCGCCCGATCATCCACAGGTAAAAAAACTGCAGTTGCTCGCGGCGCAACTGGGAACCGATTCACCATCCGTACCTGAAAACGAAGGTGGTGATTCGTTGTCGGGTCATGCATGAGGAACCTCTGATTTAATGCACCATCGGGCGCATGGCTGCGTTGTGTCCTCGCTCAACCCTCACCTATCTCTCTGATACGCTTCGGGTTTCGCTCCGGGACGCCTTGCCCTGCATCCCGCTATCACAAGAAATCAGAGGTTCCATGAGAACAGGGGCTATCTGGCTACGCGACGTTAACCCGACCCGCGGGAAACCGTTAAAGGTGGACTTCTTCAAAGATTTCGCCTAGAGTGCATATTGCCGATGCTGGACTGAACGCTGAAAATTTAAAGTAATACATCAGGAAATACGTGGTGTCGGAGAGGTGGCCGAGCGGCCGAAGGCAACGGTTTGCTAAACCGTCGTAGGCTAACCCCCTACCGCGGGTTCAAATCCCGCCCTCTCCGCCACAACATCACAAGCAATATGACTAAGAGTGGAGCCAAAACCGCATCCACTAGCCGTAAATGAGAGGGTGGGATGCGAACTAGAGACCGGAAGAGGGGCTTCCCCTTCTAAAAATCTCTTTTGCCTTTTCCCTCAGCATGCAAGCCCGACAGAGGCCTAATCCGCTTCTCCATTCCGCGCAGGGACGCGTTCATGCGTGAACAGCGCTGGGAATCCCGGCAATCTCTGAGTTTTCCGCAGGTTCTCGACCTGCTCGATCGACTTCAGGCCAGAGGATTGCATCCCGTCGATCCTGAAAAAGAAGGTATCTGCTACATCGAAGAATGGCCCGTCCCTTCACCCGAGACCGTCCACCGACTTGATCAATGGCCCTTAGAAGACGTGACGATGGTTCACGTGCTCGACGCGTGGAAGGACGACTTTTTTCTCTTGGCCGGTCGCTATCATTCGACCTTCCAACGATATCAATCCGTCAGCGCGTATTGCTCCATCAGCCACCCCTGGCATCTTTCCGGCCATTTGGCCACCTTGCAGCCTCTTGCCATGTTCTGGGTCGGATTTCGCCATACGCATTCATTTATCAGAATCCGATTTCAGACCTCGAGAGTTATTGCTCAGGGTGAATCCTGCGATCCCCACCAACGGCCGATCTGGCTGGAAGAACGTCAGGCGGCATTCCATGAAGCGATAGAACTACTCGATTTACCAATAGACGTCTCGATTCAAAAGGACCGGATCACACTTCGCAACACGCACGAAGAAGTTCCATTTTTCTGTTCCTGGCCGGACGCATTCGGGCCATGTCAATTCGAATTCAATTCCTCGGATCCCTTCGACTTTCTTGTACCAGCCAGCGGACTGGCTTCGACGCATAGACTGCCCACGGCCACGGTTCGGATCTATTTGACAGGGTTTTCCCGGGACGCTCTGAATGAGTTCAAAACCATCGAACCGGGTGTACGCACGATCTACCGCTGCTCCGCGCATATTTGTCTGACGGACCTTCCCGCTCTTTTGGACATTGTGGGAACCGGAGGCAGGCTGTACACCACGGTGTCAGAATTTCGAACGCAGGCCCTGCTCCCCGATTCTTCGGACGCCGCAGCCATTGTCGGAATCATGGGAACGGGAAACCACTATCAACTGGAAGTTCGCTTGAATATGATGCCTTTGCCCATGGATCAGACGTCCGCCTGGCTCGAGGAGCTGCTTTCTCATTCTATGGCCTATGCCCCTCTCTCCCCTTTTCCGTAAAACCGACAACAATCGGTTACCTCCTTACTTACAAAGCCGCCAACGCACGTTCCAATCGACTCTCGCCATCCAAAAACTCCAACTCAAGACAAACGGCAAAAAGTGGAACGGGAATTGACCAATTCGATCGAACCTTTATCAAATCCTTTTCCGTCGTAAGCACCACGTCCGGACGGCTCCGCTCAACGCGTCGATCAATCTCCTCAACCCTGGAAGGGCCGTACGCTTCATGATCCCGAAAGACCAGTTCGTCCACCACCTGCACGCCGAACGCCGTCACCATCCGGCGAAACTGTTCGGGATTCCCGATACCACTGAAGAGAAGCGCCCGTTTCCGACGAACATCGGAAAGCGGCATCGATTGCGATGCACCCATCAATGTTTTGGGCGCGAATCTCGTGGTGATGGGATCGATCGCGGAATCCAGGGCCTCCCGGATCGGATCCAAGACGTCAGCAATCATGGATTCATCTTCAACTCGAGTCAGAACGATATCCGAGGCTCTTCTGGCTTCGCCAAGCGGTTCCCGAAGTTTTCCCACGGGCAGCAGCGCCTGTATTCCGGCAGGATCGGAACTGTCCACCAAGAGCAGATTCACGTCACGGTCGAGGCCCAAATGTTGGAACCCGTCATCCAGGACGAAACAGTCAATGGGCATTTGGCTCAATACCCAACGACCCAGTTCATATCGATCAGCGCCAACGGCCACGACGACTCCCGGGCATCGCATGGCCATCAGATAGGGTTCGTCACCAGCCTCCCGAGGTCCGGCCAGAACAGACGTTCCATCGGAGACCAGCAAAAATTTCCGCGGGCTCTTTCGACGGTATCCCCGGCTGAGAATGCCCGGCCTTTTCCCTTGCTCCAACAGTTTTTCCGCCACCCACATCGTGATGGGCGTTTTGCCCGTTCCGCCGACCGTGAGGTTCCCGACACTGACTACCGGACACGGCAACCGCCGTGACGTCAACCATCCTTGGTCATACAACCGCGTCCG
Source organism: Nitrospira sp. SB0662_bin_26 (assembly GCA_009840285.1). Lineage (GTDB taxonomy): Bacteria > Nitrospirota > Nitrospiria > Nitrospirales > UBA8639 > Bin75. Next base: position 21,530 of record VXOF01000097.1, on the reverse strand, counting down.
CATCCACGTGGCGAACCGATACGGGCCGGCAAGCAGAGATTTCCATCCATTCATCATGGGTTCGCTATCTCTCTACCTCCCCTACCCCTCCTTATCCTTCGACCTGTAACGACTCAAGCCGACGACTTGCTCGACCATACTCACGTTTTTCTCCACCGCACCTTGGTTGTCATCGACGACCTTTCGCACCCGCAGTCCCATCTGAGACACCCAATCCTGACTCTGCATGCCCTTCATCAACGTTTCAGTCAATCCCTGCCCGTCGTTGACACGAATGCCTCCCCCGGATTCAACCAACAAATCCGCAATTTCCTGGCAGTGATCCGTATGGGGACCAAAACACACCGGCTTTCCCCAAGCCGCCGGTTCCAGGAGATTATGCCCTCCGACGGGCACCAACGTCCCTCCGACAAACGCCATGTAGGCCAACCCGTACGCATGAGCCAGTTCTCCCCTGGTATCAAGGATGATGACCCTCGGGCCCACGGTTTCCCGATGACCCGTTTCCGGCAGCCGGCTTCGTCGCACCACCGGAAACCCGAACGACCGGACTGTTTCGGCCAACGCGTCGCTTCGTTCAATATGTCGTGGAGCCAATACCAGAACCACGTTGGGAAATGCACGGCTCACGGCGCGATAACTTTCCAAGAGAATTTCTTCTTCGACGGGATGTGTACTCCCCGCGATAAACAGCCGTTCGTCTTCCGACAGCCCGAACGTCGAACGGTGAATCAACGGTCGAGAAGTGTGCGTTCCATTCATCGTCAGATCGAATTTCATGTTTCCCGTATGACGCATCCGATCAGGTGAAGCGCCCAACTCGAGAAATCGTTGTTCATCCCTGACGGATTGCAGAAGCCCCAATGAGACCGTCGAAAGCACCTGACACATGAACGGCCTGATCCAACGGTAGCGCAGAAAAGAACGGGACGACAGTCGTCCGTTCAGGATCACGGAAGGAACGCCCCGGCGAGACAGCTCTCGCAACAGGTTCGGCCACAACTCGGTTTCGACAACCAAAAACCCGATCGGGCTCAGGGCATGGATGAACCGGTTGACGATCCACGGATAGTCCAAAGGCAAATAGCAATGAGTGGCGATGCCGGCCAATCGTTGTTGCACGGCTTCCCGTCCGGTTTCCGTCACGGTCGAGACAACGATCCTGGTGGCGGGATACCGTTGGTGAAGTGTCTTCACAAACGGCACAATGGTCGCCACTTCTCCCAATGAGACGGCATGAACCCAAAGCACGTGATCCTGAGAGCCCCACCCCTGCGGGACAATCCATCCGATCCGCTGCAACAGGCCTGACCGACACCGTTTCTTGAGCAACAACGCACAAAGAATGACTGGAAAACCGATGATCAGGAGCACGTTATACACCCCGTACCACATCTCAGCACCCACCCGGATCGCGACACATGACTTCGGCTTCGGAAGTCAGCGAGGAGAGGGCGGTTTCCAGCTCCAGTCGTATTCGTTCCATGGACGCGGCATCAGCGTTGCGGCCGACCCAAATCGGGCTGCCCCATAAATACACACCGCGCGAAAACGGATACGGGACTAGAAACCGATCCCAACTGGAAAAGAGTTTTTTTTTGAACACGCAAAGGCTAGGGGGATGATAGGCAGGCCCGTGAATTTGGCGAGTGCGACGACGCCCGGCTGCACGCAATGCCTGGGTCCTTTGGGACCATCAGGCGTGATGACCAGATCAACGCCCTGCCGGCTCAGGCGAATGAGTTGACGCAGGGCCCTGTGCCCTCCCCTCGTCGTTGATCCGCGCACGGCGCCGAATCCGAATCGTTTGATGATGCGATAAATGATTTCCCCGTCACGATGCTGGCTGATCAGAATCTCCGGGTGAGGGCCACGGTAGCCCAACGGAATCATCAATTGTTGTCCGTGCCAGAATGCCAGGATGATATTGCGTCCTTCCTGATACAACCGATCGACAGGCTCGAATCCATACGATTTCAAAGACATGGACTTGCCGAGGAGCCGAATGGTTGCCGCGCCGATCAACGACAGGACACGTAATTTCAAACGATTCATCATCAACGATCGCAGCCTTTCACTGATTACGGCAACGTGGACGCCGCGGGAACGTCGTGAAATTGGGTTTGATGCAAGCGTGTATACACCCCGTTGCGACGAAGCAGTTCATGATGGATACCAGCTTCCACGACGCGTCCTTCATCCAGCACCACGATACGGTCCGCATGCTGAACGGTGGACAGACGGTGCGCAATAACCAGCGTCGTCCGGTTTTTCATCAATTCGGCCAACGCCGCCTGGACTTTTCGTTCGGACTCGGTATCCAACGCGGAGGTCGCTTCATCGAGAATCAGCAGCGGAGGATTCCGCAATATCGCACGGGCAATGGCCAACCGCTGCCTCTGTCCGCCGGACAACGTGACACCGTTTTCTCCTATCAGTGTATCCAACCCGTTGGGTAACTCTTCAATAAATTCCCACGCGTATCCCGCTCGGGCTGCCTGGATTATTTCTTCCTCGGACGCATTAGGCCGTCCATAGGCAATGTTAGCCCGTACCGATTCATCAAACAAGACCGTATCTTGGGAGACGATGGCAATCTGCGCCCGCAGAGACGCCAGAGTCACCTCCTTGAGATCAAGACCGTCGATCAGAATGCGGCCTTCGGACGGATCATAAAACCTCGGGACCAAACTCATGAGGGTGGATTTACCGCTTCCACTTTTTCCGACCAACGCAATCACTTCGCCGAACTCGACGGTCAGGTCAATGTGTGCGATTGCCGGATCATCACTCCCTTCATAACGAAAGCTCACGTTTTGAAACTCCAGGGAACGCGAGATGGCCGGCAAGGTCGCACGCCCGCGGTCGTGAACAAATTCGTGCTCCGTATCCAGCATTTCAAAAACCCGGTTCGCCGCCGCAATCGCCCGTTGAATGAACACATTGGCGCTGGCCAGTTTTTTTAACGGGGCATACGCCATGAACATCGCCGCTAAAAAGGAAAAAAACTCGCCGGGTTTCATTTGCCCGTCTATCACTGAAAACCCGCCGTACCACACGATAAAAGCAATGCCGCCTATCCCGATCACCTCCAGCAGGGGCGACGTCAGCGCAGCCAGTTGCGCCGATTTCATGACCGCCCGCAAATACGCGGTATTCCCCTTGGCGAACCGTTGTTGTTCAACGTGTTCACCCCCGTACGCTTTGACGATTCGAATGCCGGCAAAGCCTTCTTTCAACGACGAGGCCATGTCTCCCATCGACTCCTGGCCTCTGGCAGCCAACTTTCGCAACCGCTTGCCGATTTTCACGATGGCATAGGTTGAAACCGGCATCACCACCAGCAACGCCGTGGCCAACTTCCAATTCTGATAGAACGCCACGCCGGTCAATACGAGAAGGGTCAGCCCCTGTTGAATCAGATCTCGAATGACGTTGGGAACGGCGTTGGCCATTTCATTGACGTCGTTGATGACCCGTGCAACCAATCGCCCGCTTGAATGTTTCTGATGAAACGGCAACGACATGCGAAGAAAGTGACCGAATAGTTGCTGCCGGACTTCCGCCACCACGCGATTGCCCACGTAACTCATGAGATAGGCTTGACCATACGCGAAGAGTCCCTTCAACGCGGCCGCGCCGAGAATGACCAGAGGCAGCACCGTTAACAGCAGTTGATCCTTGGCGATAAAGATTTCATCAAGAACCGGTTGCACCAGCCAGGCATACAATCCGGACATGCCCGCCACGCCCGCCGCGCACAGACAGGCTACGATCAACCTGAACCGGTATTCATGCAGGTAGGACAAAATCCTGAAATACACAGTCATGCCTGACACTCGTCCAACACGACCTCTGCCGCTCTCAGGGAAGCTCCCGGCGAACCAAGCCTGGTGCGAATGCCGCCCAAGGCTTCCCGCATTTGATCGTACCGGGTTTGATCATTCAGAAGACGAAGCGCCTCTGCGCTCAGTCGTTCCGCCGTCATTTCCGATTGCAATAATTCCGGAACAATGCCACTCCCGGCGACCAGATTGACCAACCCCACGTGTTCGACCGTGACGATCATTTTGGCAAGAAGATAGGTCAACAGGGAAACACGATACGTCAGGATCATGGGCGTGCCGACCAAAGCTGCCTGCAAGGTGGCCGTCCCCGAAGCCACCAACAGCAAATCCGCGGCGGCCATGACCTCTTCGGGTCGATTCGGCACCACGGTCACAGGAAGCTTCTTTTGGTCAATGACCTCGTTGACCCACTCTGCGGCTACCGTGGGCGCTTGTCCGATGACGCAATGAAGGTCGGGGAACGATTCCCGAATGCGTCCCGCCGCTTCCAGCATGGTCGGCAACAGCGACTCGATTTCGGCATGCCGGCTTCCGGGAAGCACTCCGAGAATCAAACCTTGAACCGGCAGACCCAATTGCTGGCGCACATGAGCCGTATCATACCCCTGTGCCATGTGATCAAGTAAGGGATGGCCGACAAAATTACAAGGCACCTCGGCTTCACGGTACAGGGACTCCTCAAATGGCAAAACAACGATCATCCGGCGCACAACACGCTTGATCAAATTGATCCGGTGCCGGCCCCATGCCCAAATCTGCGGTGCGATGTAATAAATGACGCGATGGCCGAGCTTTGCCGCGATCCTGGCCAACCGAAGGTTCATCGACGGATTGTCGACAAACACCACGCCATCCAAGGATTCTCTCCTGAAAAACCGCTTCAGGGTCAACATGTTGGCCAAGCCCTTCCAAATCGCGACCGGGCCCGGCACCCCGACAACGTCCAAACGATGCAAGCCCGGCACCAGTTCCACCCCTGCAGCGCGCATGTGTTGCCCACCGACCCCGACAAGCCTGATCTCGGGCCGAAGCTGTTTTAAGGCTTTTGCCAGACTTGCCCCATGAAGATCACCCGACGCTTCACCGGCGACAATCATAATTGCCGAAGCACCCATGTCCATCTCTACGGTACCAAGGCCTCGGGCTGCGGATACGCTGATCCGCGGATTGACTGGATGATCGTATGAACGAGTTCCAGGGCGGCCAAACCCTCTTCGCCGGAGACGCCACCCGGTTTCCCCGACTGAATAGCCTGCACAAAGGCCTGCAATTCGCGTTTCAGCGGTTCTTCATCCCCTGCCTGAATCGTTTCCTCCTGCACGAATGACTCAGCGGCCGTACCCTTCGCTCGTCGATACACGATGCCTTGGCGAGAGAGAAAGTCTACGGAGAGATAGAGGTCTTCCTGAAACAGACGCATTTTTCGCAAACGGCCGGTCGAGACGCGGCTGGCAGTCAAATTCACGACACATCCCTTGTCAAATTCGACCCGGGCATGCGCAAAATCAACATGCGACGAAAGAACCTCAATGCCCACGGCCTCTACGTTGTTGACCAACCCCAAGCCAAAAGACAACATCAGATCAACGTCATGAATCATCAGATCCAGCACCACGTCGACGTCCGTGCCCCTCGGTTGAAATGGGGCGAGCCGGTGGCATTCGATAAACCTGGGATAGGAGAGAAGATCCCGAACCAGATCCCTGACGGGATTGAACCGCTCAACGTGCCCGACGTGTAACACCAGCCCTTTCTGCCGCGAACGGTCGATCATCTGCCGACCTTCGTCCGGCGTGACAGCCAGAGGCTTTTCGACCAATACGTGCACACCGGCATCGAGACAATCCAGCACGACCTCCCGGTGCTGCAATGTCGGCACGGCAACGCTCACCGCGTCGACCTGGCCGAACAGACTCCGGTAATCCTCAAACTGGGGAACTCCGCAACGATTGCCTATTTCGGCTCGCCGGGACCGGTCAAGATCAGCCACACCCACCAACCGGGTTTTGGGCAATTCCGAATAAATACGGGCATGGTGCTGCCCGAGATGTCCCACGCCGATGACCCCGACGTTGATGAGTTTCATGTCTCGTCTTCCCACAATGACATCAAGTTACATGATCAAACAAAGCAGAAACGGTGACGCGACGAGACTTGCCACACCAGTCTACGTCAGCAAACAGCCGAGAGACACAAGAAATGGATACGGCACAAATGCGGTTAGACAGTCACGCAACCGTCCGCCCCCAGATTGTCCGGGATACCAATGATGGCGATGCCGGCTTGATGAGCTTTCGCCAACATCTCTTCCCGATCAAGCATAATGGTCTTGTGGGCCTCCAAAGCCAGCACCGAAGCCTTCGCTTCATCCATCACGTCGATGGTTTGGGGACCGACCGCGGGCAAGTCAAACCGTAAATCCTGCTGGGGCTTGCAACACTTGACGACAACGGCCCCACTCCGAGCTAATCTGGCACCGCGCCGGATGGTCTCATCCGTGCCCTCGACCGCTTCAACCGCAACGATCACACGATCTTTGACCACCACGCATTGGCCAATGTCCATACGGCCGACGTCTTTCGCAATACTCCATCCGTAGGATACGTCATCCCGTTCCTTCCCGGACGGCTCACGCCGGGTCAACGTGCCTTCCGGGACCACAAGATTCGAAAGCCCGAACGTGGACTCGCGAATCGTAATCCCTTCCTCTTCCAGATCGTCGGCAATAGCCCTGAGAATCTGATCATCCTTCCATGATTTCAGTTTGGCAAAAAACGTCATCGCCCGAAAATCCGGACGCACGCCGGAAAAGAGATGCGTTTTTTTCATCCCCCCCAGCATCACGGCCTGCTCGACGCCGTCACATTTGAGGGCCTGAATGACTTTCCCGAATTGACCAATGCGAACCCAATGCATCCGGTCGACCACCTGCTCCAACTCGGGAGAGGTTTCACCGTGATGAGCCACGGCCGATACTCGAAATCCGAGCTTTCTGGCGTTTTCGGCAAAGATGATAGGGAAGCGACCGTTGCCTGCAATAAGGCCTATCCAGGCTCCAGCGGGAGGAAGCGGGAAAGCTGACGACGACAAATCTTGAGTCACCGCGTGTGGGTCACCTAAAATTCTTCCTGATCGCTTTGACCTTTTCGCGCGGAACGACACATCCCACGAGTCGAGGTTTCCAAAAACGTCAGCAGGATCAGGACGTCCGGACTATCCTGGAATTGATGGCGGGCCAGTTTGATACTATCGGCCATGCGCTGGTTTTTTCGAAACAGCAAGCTGTAGGCCTGTTTCAACACGCGAATGCGCTGAGAGGAAAACCCTCCCCGGCGAAGCCCAATGGCATTAATCCCATAGAGATCGGCCCGGTTGCCGACTGCGCGCATGAACGGAGGCACGTCCCTTGCGACGGCGGAACATCCGCCGATCATGGCGTAGTCGCCGATCCGCACGTATTGGTGCACGCCCACCAATCCACCTATCACTGCATGATTCCCGACGGAAATATGTCCGGCAAGCGTCGCGGCATTGGCCATGACGACATCATCGCCGATGTGACAATCATGCGCCACGTGCACGTAGGCCATCAAAAAATTATGCCGGCCGATCGTCGTGACGCCGCCACCGAACGCCGTCCCGCGGTTCACCGTCACGTACTCCCGCAAAATATTTTCATCGCCGATACTCACGCGCGTCGGCTCATCATGATACTGAAGGTGCTGAGGCGGAGCCCCGATCGACACGTAGGGAAAGATCTTACACCGTTGGCCGATATCCGTATGGCCTTCCAGGCTGACGTGTGAGCACAGTTCAGTCCCGCGACCAATTTTTACGTGCTCGCCGATTACACAAAAAGGTCCCACGATCACGTCCTCATCGAGTTCGGATTTCGGATGCACGATAGCCGTGGGATGAATGGATCTACTCAACATCATGATCCTTCAGGTTGGGGTGTCTCGTTTCCGACCCCGTGGAGTCGGCCTGTTCCGACTGCAGCATCGCCGTTGATTCAGCCTCGCACACCAGATCATTTCCGACAAAAGCCTTTCCTTGCATTTTCCAGAACGGCGGGCGGCGTTTCATCACTTCGACCTCCAACCGTATCTGATCGCCGGGAATCACGGGTTTGCGAAACTTGGCCTTGTCGATTCCCGTCAGGTACACGATCGGGGATCCCTCAACGGACGACGATCGAATGGCCAACACTCCGCCCAATTGGGCAAGCGCTTCGACGATCAACACGCCGGGGAAGACGGGGCGCCCGGGAAAATGGCCTTGGAAGTACGGGTCATTGACCGTGACGTTCTTCAATCCGACTGCCCGTCGCCCGGAGTCAAACTCTATGACCCGGTCCACAAGCAAAAACGGGTAACGATGCGGAAGAATGGCCTGCACGTCAATGGCATCCATCACGATGTCCGGTTCGGCTATCTGATCGCTCATGGTTCCTACATACCCTCAGACCGGAAAGGTCTTTCGTCCGACGTCACTGGAGTGATGCGCGCGACCTCGTTCCTCAGCGTAACGTGGTCTGGTCCAAAATGTCCAACACGGTGGATGAAATGTCCATACCTTCGTCATAGTACCGCGTCGACGTATTCTTTCCTTTTTCAACGACGAGTCCCAACCCTCGTTGTTGAGCAATTTGTTTGACGACCAAGTCGACCTGTTCCCGAAATTCATCCAGCAACTCAGCCTGCTTGGTCTGAAACTCCCGTGACATATTACCGGCTTTTTGCTGGTAGTCCAACATACGTTGGCGTAATTGCTCTTCCTTTTGTTGTTTGGCCGAAGGACTCAAGACGCTGCCTTGACGCAACAACTCATTTTCCAGATTCCGTAGTTCCTGCTGTTCAAGTTCAAGTAACGCCTGCCGATCCTTCCTGAACTGGTTGAGCGTCTCATTGACCTGGCTGCCGAGTTTCGACTCTTTCAATAGCCATTGCGTATCCACAACGCCGACGGCGACACCGGAACCCCGCTCCGTGACGGAAATTCCGGCAGGCTCAGAAGCAGGCGTCGCGCAACCGGTGACCACCAACAACAGAACGATCAAGCCCGCCCGAAGCACGATTCCCGAGAATGACAACCGATGCGAAACGCTCATGTTCCGTATACTTTGCACTCTAGAAGACGTTCCCGACGGAAAACTCAAAGACGCTGGATTGTTCCCGGCCCGTGCGATCCAATTTGAGCCCCCATGCCGCACGTAAAGGCCCGAACGGTGAAATCCAGCGCACCTCTAATCCCGTCGCTTTTCTAAATTTTAAATTTAAATTTTCTTATTCGGCAAAACCCTTTCCGTAATCAAAAAAGAGGACTCCATTCAATTTTGCAGCAGGAAGGACGGGGAAAATCAACTCGGTATTAAAAATCAACTGTTTATTCCCGCCTGCCAACGTTCCGGTATCCGTCACGGGACCGGCTCGCCCGAATTGAAACCCGCGCATCGTATTGATGCCACCGACAAAAAAGAGTTCCGTCAGGGGCACGGAGCTTCCCGAATACCCGTCCGCCATGCCGATACGCCCACGGAACGCCATCCTGAGATCCCACACGGGTAACGGGATATATTTCAACCCGTCAAGCGCGAATCGATAGAAATTGTTGGTTCCCCCCAGGTAATCGGTGCCAAAACCGAGACGCAGCCCCGTTCTCGATCCGGTGCGCGGATCCTGGAAAAAGTCACGAGTATCACGAAAGATGCTCGAACGGAAACCGGTCGTGGATTGATCGCCGAGTTGGTTCCGGATGAACGATGTTGCGTTATTGGCCACGTTTGTAATTCTGATTTGTTCGCCGACGAGAGTGAAACTTCCCGTGATATATTCGGAAAAGGCCCTTCCCCATTGGATCGTTCCACCCTTTCGCTCTTCCCAGTACGTCAAGAAGTTCGTTTGCGTGCTAAACCCGTCTGCTTGGAAGGAAGTGGGGCCGTCGAACAGCGCCGGATTCCTGAACGTCAGGACGCCGATAGTTCGACGAACACCGACTTGACCACGAATTCGGACCAGGTACCCCAAACCGAACAAATTGCCTTCCGTGATATTGGCAATGGCCGTAAATCGATCGAGAGTGCTGAACCCGCCACCGATGCTAAATTGTCCCGTGGGCTTTTCTTTGACTCGCACTTGCACGTCGACCTTGTCTTCCTCCACGTGTTCGGGAACCAGTTCGACGGTTTCGAAAAAATTCAGATTATTGAGTCGTTGAAAACTGCGCTTGACGGCCGCGGAATCCAGGACTTCCTGTTCATCCACTCGCAACTCCCGGCGAATGACATTGTCACGCGTTTTATCATTCCCCGTAATGTGAATCTCTCTGACCCGAATCAGCGATCCTTCTTTGATCGTAAAGGTCAGATCGGTCGTCAGCGTATCGGGGTTGGGAGACAGATTGGGCGTGACTTCGGCGAATGCATACCCTTCTGCTCCATACATGTCCGTGACCCGAGAAATTTCTTCACGGACCGTCGTCCGTTGAAACACGTCATCGGGACGGATAAACGAATATCGCGCAAGGGCCGCGTCTTCAAAAACCGTATTCCCTTCATAGCGGACCGTTTGAACCGTATACGGTTGACCTTCACTGATTCGAAACGTCAGATTCACGGATTCTTTATCTTCACTCAATTCAATGGCAGGCGTCCCGACCTGGACGTCAAGGTATCCTCTATTCGAATAATACTCCTTGATCCGTTCAATATCGTTTGAGAGTTCTTCCTGGTGCAGGATCCCCGCGTCCGTGATGAGGGAGAGGAACGTGGTCCATTCCTGATTGGCCATTACACTTAACAAATCTTTTTTGTCGAAGACGGTCATACCGGCGAAATGAATCGTGTCGATCTTGGCTCGCGCTCCTTCCTGGATGAAAAAGGTCACACGGTTACGACTCTCCCGTAATTCCTGAATGATCGGAATGACTTTGGCCTTGTGATACCCGCTTTTTTCATATTCCGCCCGAATCTTTTCCGCGCTCGCTTTGGTCGCCTGTTGATCGAGAAATACTTGATTCTTCAGCGTGATGACCTCTTTCAACTTGTCATCCGATAGCGCGTCATTCCCATCAAAGACAATGGCCGTCACAAAGGGTTTTTCTTGCACCACGAAAGTGACCGCGACGCCTTTCGCCGTCGTTTCCGTCTGCACTTGCACGTCGTCAAAGAAGCCCATATCGTAAATCCGTCGAATCTGCTGCTGTGTCGCCTGCGGTGAAAGCGGATCTCCCGTTTTAAGGGTCACGTTCCCAAGAATCGCGGCCGACTCGATTCGCTGATTTCCCGCAATCGCAATGCTTTCCACGATCACGTCCTGTGCCTGACTCGACGACGGTGCAGACAAATTCATGAATAGACATCCGGACGCGAGAAGAATCCCCAGCACGCCACCGGTCATGGCTCTCATGGGGATTCCGGGGTCGGGAATCGTCGAACGCGGCTTCTGTGAACTGATTTCCATCATCTTGTGTTCCGGACAAAAACATCCCATGTTCTTATGGGACAGGGGCAATACAATCACAAGTGAGGCCCGGCACTCAAGGGGGAGAGACGCACAGTGGTTTTCAGGGGACCGGATTCAGATACTCGGATCTGAAAGGATGCTACGAAGAGGTGCGCCATTATAGATCGGCCCATAGGGCTTGTAAAGTTTGGGAAGCGCGAAATGGCGCTTCGTTCCTTGACATTCATTTTTTTGTTTACCTACTATGGAATGACCCGTTGAGAACAAACTCGACGGCCGAACGCTGCAATCCGTATGGGTGAACGACGGACGATTCCTGCCCTCGGTGGTGCTACCCCAACAATTCGTTTGACGGTGTGTGACACGTAACGTTTGCCGACTCGAAACTTCCAGCAACGATCAATGACTGAAGAACTGCATCAGGCGCCTCCGAACGTTGATATTCCCGACGATTTACCGTTGATCCCCGTGAGGGACATCGTGGTCTTTCCGTACATGGTGCTGCCCTTGTTTGTCGGACGGGAAATGTCGATCAAAGCGATCGAAACGGCCCTTGCCGGCAATCGAATGGTCCTGCTGGCGACTCAGAAAGCCCATGACACGGAAGCACCGACGCCGGCGGACATTTTCGAAACCGGCACGGTCGGCATGATTATGCGCATGCTGAAACTCCCTGACGAGCGGATCAAAATCCTGGTCCAAGGCCTGTCCAAGGCCAAGATCATCAACTATCTCCAATCCGAGCCGTTTTACTCCGTTCGCATTCAACCCTTCCCGGCTTCTCGCGAACCGGCGGCATCCCTCGAAACCGAAGCCGTCATTCGAACCGCAAAAGAAGGGGTGGACCGGATCGCCAGCCTGGGGAAAGTGCTCATGCCGGACGTCATGGTGGTTATTGAGAACATGGATGAACCCGGCCGGCTGGCCGACCTCATCGTATCGAACCTTGGATTGAAAGTGGAGGTGACCCAGGAAATTTTGGAAACCGACGATCCGGTGACCCGATTAAAACGCGTGACGGAGATCCTCTCGAAAGAAATTGACGTGTTGTCGATGCAACAGAAAATCCAAGCCGACGCCAAAGGCGAGATCGATAAAACTCAACGGGAATACTTTCTTCGTGAGCAATTGAAAGCCATTCAGAAAGAACTTGGGGAACTGGACGATCGGGCCGAAGAAGTGGCGGAATTTCGAAAACGCATTGAAGAATGCCGCATGCCGGAGAAGGTCCAGAAAGAAGCGGACAAACAATTAAAGCGTCTCGAAAAGATGCACCCCGACACCGCCGAGGCGGCGACCGTGCGCACCTACATGGAATGGATGGTGGAAATTCCATGGAATCACGCCTCCACGGACAATCTCGACATCGACGCCGCCAAGAAGGTGCTTAACGAAGACCACTATGACTTGGAAAAGGTCAAGGAACGCATCCTCGAATATTTGGCCGTCCGCAAACTCAAGGAGAAACTCAAGGGTCCGATTCTGTGTTTTGTTGGCCCACCCGGCGTGGGGAAAACGTCGTTGGGGAAATCCATTGCCCGGGCCTTGGGTCGCGAATTCGTGCGCATGAGCCTGGGTGGGGTGCGTGACGAAGCCGAAATCCGTGGACATCGCCGCACGTACGTCGGGGCCTTGCCCGGACGGATCATGCAAGGCATCAAGCAGGCGGGAACCAACAATCCCGTGTTCATGCTGGATGAAGTCGACAAAGTCGGCATGGATTTTCGCGGCGACCCTTCAGCCGCGCTCTTGGAAGTGTTGGACCCCGAGCAAAACCACGCGTTCACGGACCATTATTTGGGCGTCCCCTTCGACCTCAGCAACGTGATGTTCATCACGACGGCCAACCTCATAGACCCCATTCTTTCGGCTCTCCGGGACCGGATGGAAATTATTGAAATCCCCGGATATACCGAAGAAGAAAAACTGGGGATTGCCCGGCGCTATCTCATCCCGCGGCAACTGGACAAACACGGTATTTCGGAAAAACATTTTCGCATCACCGATCTTGCCGTTCAAAGAATCGTGACCCACTATACGCGAGAAGCCGGCGTCCGCAACCTCGAACGGGAACTCGCCAATGCGATGAGGAAAGTGGCCCGGCGCGTCGCCGAAGGCAAACCGAGACTCCATTCCATCACGCCGCGTTCCCTCCGCACCTACATCGGCATTCCCAAATACCTGCCCGAAACAGAAAAGGAAAAAGACCAGGTCGGATTGGCCATCGGATTGGCCTGGACGGAAACGGGCGGAGAAACGCTGCACATCGAAGCCACGGGCATGCAGGGCAAAGGCAACCTGACCTTAACGGGGCATCTCGGCGACGTCATGAAGGAATCCGCCCAAGCCGCGCTCAGCTTTGTCCGGGCACAAGCCGGCATGCTGGGCATCAAGGAAGAAACCTTCTCGACAACCGACATTCATATTCACGTACCTGCCGGTGCCATCCCCAAGGATGGACCTTCAGCGGGGATTACCATGGCGACGGCTCTCGCGTCGAACCTGGCGAATATTCCCGTCCGGCACGACGTCGCCATGACGGGAGAAATCACCCTGCGCGGGCGCATTCTGCCCATCGGCGGTTTGAAAGAGAAAATCCTGGCAGCGAAGCGGGTCTCGATCCCTCGCATCATTCTGCCCAAACGAAACGAGAAAGATTTGGAAGAACTTCCCAAACACTTGTTGAAAGGAATCAAGATCATCTTCGCGGAAAGGGTGGACCAGGTCTTCGCGGCGGCGCTTCTGCGCCCGGTACGTCGCAAAACCAAGCCGCCCGCGCGCGCCAAAACGGCAGCTTCAAACAGAAAACAACGGGTGGCTGCTCTGCCTGCAAAAAAGGCCCGGCGGTGAACCGCTCATCCACGCGTGATTCCCTGAAGACCATCGGAGAATTCGGGCTCATCCGACAATTGCAACGCCAGTGGCCCACGTCCTCTCCTCGAATTGTCACCGGCATTGGCGACGACGCCGCCATGTTGAAGACACCGCCGGGGCAACAGCTTCTGATCAGTACCGACGTCTTGATTGAGGGCATCCATTTCGACTTGAACTACCAGACCCCGAAGGACCTCGGCTGGCGCGCGGGGGTGGCCAACCTCAGTGATATCGCGGCCATGGGGGGCACCCCGCTGTACCTGCTCGTCTCGATGGCCCTTCCCGTCCGGGTTCCACCTCGACACATCCGTGAACTCTATCGAGGAATCCAGGCGGCCTGTCGCCCCTTCAACGTCGAATTGATCGGCGGCGACACCTCCGCCTCTCCGTCGCAGATCTTTCTCAGCCTGACCATCATGGGATCGACACGAGTGAATCGTGCGCTGACCAGAAGCAACGCTGAAATCGGGGACCATATTTTCGTGACCGGAACACTCGGTGATGCCAACGCCGGCCTCCGCATTTTGCAAACCCATTCGGCCAACCGTCGACGACCGTCGGCCGTTGAAACGTTTCTCATCCGGCGTCACCTGCGACCGGCCCCGCGGATTCACGTTGGACAACTCCTGGCCAACCGAAAGCTCGCGCACGCCGCAATTGATCTTTCCGACGGACTCTCTTCAGACATAGGACACGTGTGCGAAGACAGTCGAGTGGGCGCCGAGGTCCGCGCAACCGACCTTCCGCTTTCTTCCCAACTGCGCGCCTTCGCCAGGCGAGACAAGACGGACCCCGTCAAGATCGCGCTCCAAGGAGGCGAAGATTATGAACTCCTCTTTACCGCCCCTGCCAAACATCATCAGAACGTGTTACGCGTCTCCGAACAAACAAAGGTGCCCATAACCTGCATTGGTCAAATCAAACCGAAGACCTTCGGTCGACAACTTGTGTTCCCCTCAGGCCGGAAACAAAAACTTTCAATCGAGAGTTTTCGTCACTTCAACAGTCGATAAGACTTGCCGATTCCCGCATCGTGGTCACGCCCAACTATCTTCGCGCGAAAATACGCGAAGCGCTCCATCTCGGAGAGACGCCCCAACGCACGGCCGTGGCCTTTGCCCTTGGAGTCTTCATTGCGTTCACGCCGACCTATGGGCTGCATACCGCGAGTGTGGTGTTCCTGGCCTGGGCTTTCCGGCTGAATTTTCCCGCCATCCTGGTCGGCTCACTCATCAATAATCCCTGGACGGTCGTCCCGATTTTAGGCGCCACGATGTGGACGGGATTTTTTCTGTTGGGCATCCAGGACGTTCCGGACGTGTCCTGGAGTCATCTTTCCATTACCACACTCTACGAAACGGTGTTGCCCTTCATTCTACCATTCACCCTCGGGGCTCTGACCCTGAGCATACTGGGCGCCCTGTTGGCCTATCCTTTGGGATTGCTCGTGATAACCCGGTACCGCAGGCGACCCCTTGTATGAAAAATGGAAATGCACGGTCCCGTCGTTGGAACATGACGCGCGTCGACGATGACGGAAAGAGACAAGACGCTCCACGGACAGGCACGGGGCCTGCCCCTATACAGCCGCTCACGATGCAGAAACGTGGTGCCGGTTGTTCGTTCTCTCACGCTACGTTAAGATCTGCCGAAGATTTCTTCACCCCCGCGGCGTGAAACCCGATGACCGAACCGATCCCTCACGACGTTTCCCTTATCGCCGACCCGATTCATCATTACATTCAATTTACAGTTCCCCGATCTTCACCGGGCTCAAATGAAATCACCGAAAAAGATCTGATTGATTCTCCCTGGCTCCAACGCCTTCGGTACATCTATCAATTGCAAAGCGCAAGATGGGTCTATCCTTCCGCTGAACACAGCCGGTTTCAGCATTCCTTGGGCGCCATGCATCTGGCGGGGCAATATGCCAAACACGTGTATCCCAGCCTGGCTCAAACGGTGCGTCACGTTCCCTCCCTCCCGTACGTCGAAGCATTGCTCAGGATCACCGCCCTGCTCCACGACGTAGGCCACGGCCCCTTTTGTCATTTCTTCGATCACCACTTTCTTCACCAATATGGGTTGTCCCATGAACACGTGAGTCAGGCCATCATTCGTCATGAAGTCGGTCACCTGATCAAGCAAGTCCGTCGGAGCCCTTCAGGAACATTGGCGGACCATGAAATACTCGACCCCGAGTACGTGGCGTTTCTGATCCTCAAAGAGCCCGACAAACAGAATCGACGTTATCCCCGATGGCTTCAGCTTCTTCGGCCATTAATCGGAGGGCTGTTCACGGCGGACAACTTCGATTACGTCCTGCGCGATTCCTACATGTGTGGCGTCGCAATCGGACCGGTGGATATTCCCCGGCTGATCCATTACACGTTAATCACCCCGAAAGGGCTGACCATCCATAAGAACGGATTGCCCGCCCTCCAGATGTTCCTCAACGCCAGGCTCTATCTTTATGCCAACGTGTATTATCACCGCACCTCACGCGCCATCGACCTGCACCTCCTGGAGATTTTCCACGAAACCATGGAATGTATTTTCCCTTACAATCCCTTGCATCACATGCAGAAATATCTTCGACTCACGGACTGGTCGCTGCTTGAAACGGTCCGCACCTGGGAGTCATCATCGAATCGTAAAAGGCAGCGGATCGGGAAAGAGTGGGCCCGCGTGTTGGGACGACAGGTCAAATGGAAAACGGCGTACAGCAGGGTGCTGACGATGCGAGACTGCCGTCCGCGAGGACCGGCGGCGACACCGGAAAAACTGGAGTCCCGTATTCGTCAGCAATTACCTCGACGACTGCGAGGGCTGACATTCCGAGTGGACATCGCCAGCAAGGATACCCGGCCCTTCAACGTGTTGAACATGGGCCAATTTCAGTTTTATCTCTACGATCCCGCAACCGGTTCCGTTGAAAAGGAAAAACTTCAAGAACTGCTGGAATTTTTACCCTCGCAGATTGTCCAACTCCGAATCTTTGCCGAAGATCATCAGGCCGATGCCGCCTTAGCCATGGCAACCGAACAAATCCTTCAGAAACGATGAAGACAAAAGAAGGGGATGTCGCTCAGGACCACGGCAGGTCTCGCTCGTCCTGAAGAAGCGGACCTAGAATGCGCTTGAAGATTTGAGTGCCCAATCCGGTGGTGGCCCCCAGACCACGCAACGTGAGGAAAAAATTGAATTGATTGCGTTCGGGAAGACCGTTGCCTCCCGATAAGCGGATATAATACAGGCCCAGCGACCAGCACTTGCAAGAATTTTGATAGAAGCCCACGACGTCCCATTCGGGGGTCCGGCCCGTGACAAAATCATGATAGGCCTTGGTCCCCACCGTCCAGCCCCCTGGCAGACGGACCGCGCCACCCGCGCTGAAAAAGTTGATTTCCGATTGAGCGGCCAAGACTTCATTAAAGGACACCGGATTCCAGACATCTCCCCGGCGGGGGAGTAAACCTGATCGTGCATAGCGATACCCTAATTGCATGTAGGCCCGTTGGTGAGCCTGCACCATGACGTCTGAATTGAATTGCGATAATTCCCGGTGCTCCGGATTATAGAACGTATCAAGGCTCAGGCTGAAACGATCAAGAAGTTCCGGCAATTGCGTCGCCGGAAATTCAAACGTCGCCCTCCCCCACACATCCGAGAACTTTTGCGTTGAACCGGGCGCAGAACCAAGATGGTAACTTTGGGCGATCATCACGTCCATCAACGTGGCCGACCGTTTCCCGCTCCGCTCATCCTGCAATCTGGTTCTCAACGAATACGTCACCAGGTGTTTCCTCAGAAGATTATCAGTCGCGTCGATCTGTAAAAGGTCGGACTGCCTCGTCGCCGGCACGTATTCATAGAACACGCGTGGCTCAATCGTGTGACGCAGCCGATGCCCGGTCCCAACCTGAAAACCGCGTGAGACGTTCGAGACCGCATCCAAACCCAACCAAAACGTCCCGCGATCCCGGGCATCATCTTGGGCCCGGCCACGGGAATAGAGGACTTCCCTGATTTTGAATTGCGGGCGAAGACCGATCACGTGCCCCAGGTGCAACCCGTGAACGGCCAAGGCCGGCATGAAGTCGAAACGACTCACGTTGCTCCCTTGCTCACGGGCGAAGTGGACGAACGTCGAATCCAGTCCGATGTCGAGACTCACCGTTTCCGCGCCCAGGGTCAAACGATGCCCGAACCGGTGCCCGATTTCCGGCAGCCGTTGAAACGTATTCCGGCCTCCGGCGTCCAGCGGTTGCAGATATTGGGCCCTCAGATAGGCCGCGCCTCCCGGCAAACGGCGCATGACGTGCAACACGGATTCCTGGCTGGGCAACGCCCGGGAAACCCCTGAAGCGCTCAGATCCCGTAAGAGCCTCCGGTCCGTGGCATAGTTGATCTTGGCTTGAATCAGAAAGTCATCCTGAACGTGATGAACGTGGCCTCCCGTCACTTGTGCGCGAGTCTGATCAGCCTTGGTGTCATTAAACGCATTGATCAGCCATTGCCCTCTCGAGCGGCGATTCAGGACGTAACGATACTTCACGTCCCCTCCCTGCCCCCGTTTGGTCAGGATTTGCGGGGCGATGGTCAGATCCTGGCTGGGAGAAGGCGCCCAATAAAACCCCTGTCGATACTGAACGCCCAACACGTTGTCGAATCCGATAGTCGGAACCAGAAACCCGGTTTTCCTGGCGTTCGGCATCGGATAGCGCAGCACGGGGACAGGGAGGACCGGCTGGTTGCGAATGTTCAACCATGTATCTTTGGCGAACACATTGCCGCCCTGTTCCACGTCGACGTCCTGAAACGAAAAACTCCAATCGGGGATTTGCCCGTCGTCCGCTTCGCAATTCGTAAACGTCCCGTCCTTGACGCGATAGTGGGTTTCGGAAAATCGTTGGAGCAAACGGCCCCGGAACCACGTCCCCGTCTCTTTCAAGAAAATCTTTCCGTTGACCACAAGAACGGATTCCGTATTCACGTTGATGGTCAGTTCCTCCGCCCACACGTCATTCACTTGATCCTCGAGATGAACGTGACCCGTGGCCGTCAACCGTCCGGAGAGCTTGTGGAGCACGGCCCGGTCGGCGGTCAACCGCACGGTCCCTTGAGTCACGACCACCGAGCCGACGGCTTTGAACTCCTCCGTGACTTGATCGAATTCGGTTCGCTCGGCCGTGATGCGAAGAGCGGAAGCCGCATCAGGTTGCTCCGGCGTGACGTGAGGAGAGGACGCGCGTTCCGTTTCCAAGGGTTCGGACACGGGAAACATGGGCAACGCGTGAACCCCACTCGCCATCATGAACATGATCTGAGCAGTACACAGAACGCCGGTCCCGACGACTCGCCGTGCGTGACGCGCTTGGGGTCGACTATCCCAGAACGGGTTCATACGTCCTTCCCGCCATCAGGCTTTTCACGTGCCCGACCAGAAACAGGGATCCCGTCACGCAGATCAGATCGTTGTCACTCGCCAGACCCGTTGCCAGGTCGAAGGCCGCTTCGGGCGCCTCACGCTCGTATGCAGGACGAGCAATGACCGGCAGGGCCTCTTTCAGGGCACGCACGGTGGCTGCCTTGGGAGACTTGATCCGCGTCAGAATCACCACGTCGGCCAGCGGGGCCAACGCCTTCAAAAATGCGGAAAGATTCTTGTCCTGCATCATCCCGACCATCAGGATGAGACGACGCCCTTGTTCTTCGGAAAGACGCGCTTGCAAATGGATCTTGAGACAGTCCGCCGCAGCCGGGTTATGGGCTCCATCACAGAGGATTTCAGGATGCCGCCGCAGCCGTTCGAGCCGGCCCGGCCAGGAAACCTGCGCCAGGCCCTGCCTGACGGCCCGTTCAGGAATTTGGATTCGGGGCATCACGCAGGCTTCGAGGAGAGCGACGGCACAGGCCGCATTCACCGCTTGATGCTCGCCTTCCAGCGCGCAGTGCAGATTCACGTACTGGTGATCGATCCCGATAACATCGAAGGCACCGGACGCCCGGGAGATGCTCCGAAACTCGCCTCCGAATCTGAACGTCCGTGCCTGCTTCTGTCGCGCCTGCTCCTCCAGGACGGCGGCTACCGACGGATCGACCGGCCCCATGACCAACGGAACGTTCCGTTTTACAATTCCCGCTTTCTCAAAGGCAATCGCTTCCAGGGATGAGCCCAGGTGCTTCTCATGATCGAATGCGATGTTGGTAATGACGGTTCCGATCGGCCGGCAGACGTTCGTCGCGTCGAATCTCCCTCCCAGCCCGACTTCCAGTACCGCGATGTCTACGCGTTCTTCGGCGAAATACCGAAAAGCCATGGCGGTGGCCACCTCAAAAAACGTGGGCGGCACGGAGAAAGACGGCAAGGCTTGTATGGCGTTGAACAGGTCGACGACTCGATCTTCGGGAATGCAAAGTCCTTGAACCCGGATTCGTTCGGGAAAATCAAGAAGATGCGGAGACGTATACAACCCGACGCGGATTCCGGCTGCCTGCAAGATCGACGCCGTGATGGCAGCCACGGATCCCTTCCCGTTGGTTCCAGCAACGTGCAGGACCGGAATACGCTCTTGGGGGTTCCCGAGTTCCGACAACAACGAGGAAATCGTGTCGAGTCCCAG
This sequence comes from Nitrospira sp. SB0662_bin_26, assembly GCA_009840285.1. Taxonomy (GTDB): domain Bacteria; phylum Nitrospirota; class Nitrospiria; order Nitrospirales; family UBA8639; genus Bin75. Next base: position 719 of record VXOF01000097.1, on the reverse strand, counting down.
GCGGATGCCGAATTGTTGCAACTCGTAGAGACGTTCTCGCGCGGCGTCGTAGGAAGGCTTCATCAACGTCTCTCAAGACTAGCCTGCCGGCATCGGAGCTTCTCCTCTTCTCCTCCTTTGTAAGGACGGGAACTTTTTCCGAAGAGGGAAAAGTTGGGAGGTAGAGGCAGGGGGCTCTACCCCACCCGCATTTCCTCTTCGGAAATGCGCCCCATTACAAAGGGGAGGTAACACGGCGGTCCCTCAACATCCGGTTAGGCACTGGCACTGAGATGCCGAAAAACGGTGTGAAGCGTCTGTTGAAGACGGGGCCGGCTCACGATCGCGTCGATCATACCATGTTCGAGCAAAAATTCCGCGCGCTGAAACCCGTCCGGCAGTCGCTGTTTGATGGTTTGTTCGATAACGCGTGGCCCCGCAAACCCGATCAGGGCTTTCGGTTCAGCCAGGATAACGTCACCCAACATGGCCACGCTCGCGGTGACGCCCCCGAACGTCGGGTCCGTCAGGAGCGAAATGAACGGCACGCCGGCTTCATGAAGCCGCGCCATGGCAGCCGACGTCCTGGCCATCTGCATGAGGGAGAGGATGCCCTCCTGCATTCTCGCCCCGCCCGACGTGGTCACGAGTAAGAATGGCGTGTTTCCCTCGACGGCCCGATCGGCCGCACGACAGATCTTTTCTCCCACCACGGACCCCATGCTGCCGCCCATGAATCC
>VXOF01000023.1 GCA_009840285.1 Nitrospira sp. SB0662_bin_26 | reverse complement strand
GGTCCTTTTGCCGAAACAAAAGGACCTCGTCGTGCGGGGGCGAAACCCCGCATGAGAAAAGCCAAGACACTGGATCCTCGATGAAAAAAGTCGAGGATGACAGAGTGGATATAGCATCTCGTCCTTGACGGAGAATCGTTATGCCGGAACTTCCTGAAGCCGAAGTGGTTCGACGGCAATTACACGCAGCCGTGGTCGGGACCACGATCAAACACATTCGGGTCGGACGGAAAGACATCATTCGGCAAGGCGTCGAGTCGCTCTCTTGGTACTCCGGCTCTCGCATCACGGAGGTGCAGCGGCACGGAAAGAGCGTCGCCCTGATCTGCGAGCGCGGTGCCGAAGAGCGGGTGGTGGTGGCGGAACTCGGGATGACGGGCCTGTTGCTCTTCACGCGCGAAGCGATCCCGAGCGCGAAACACGTGCATGTGATGATGAGCCTGGTGAACGGGCCGCAACCGGAGTTGTGGTATTGGAACGCTCGTCGATTCGGCAGGTTGTATCTTCTGGACCAGAAAGATTGGAAGGCCTATCGCCAACGTCGCTTCGGTAGCGATCCGTTCACGATGACCGGTGACGAGTTTGTGGATCTGATCAAATCCTGCCGTGGCCGGATCAAGGCCGTGCTGTTGAATCAACACCGGATCGCCGGCATCGGGAACATCTACGCCAATGAGGTGCTGTTTCGAGCGGGCATTCATCCGTACGCTCGCGGGTGTCGATTGTCGAAGAAAAGAATCCGTGCGTTGTTTGAAACCCTGCAACGCGTGCTGGAAGAAGCGATTCTCAAGGGCGGCTCGTCGATTCGCAGCTTTGTTGCACCTGATGGGAAACCGGGACAATTTCAGCACCGGCACTTGGTGTATCAAAAGACGGACGCACCGTGTCCGACCGGGTGTGGAAACAGGATTCGAACTCTCATGGATGAACGCTCGTCGTTTGTCTGTTCAACCTGCCAGAAGCGGTAAGCGAACGGTATCCTCCGTGCGATTTCGGCGGCATGTCCTCTGCTTGTGACACATCTTTTTCTTGTCGACCCATGGACCCTTTGCTAGAATACGCATACGCAACTTGTGTCTTCATTGGACCAAAACGCTTTCGTGAAAAAAGTCACACTTCGTGAAGGGGTCGATCTTCCCAACCTGTTCGGCCCGAGAGACTTACACCTCCGGTTGATTGAAGACGGCCTGCACGTACGCGTGTCGGCCCGCGGCAATGAGGTGACCCTGGAAGGGCCGCCCGAAGCGGTGGGCAGAGCCGAAGGGCTGCTGTGTGAATTGGCCGAACGCACGATCGGCCGGCGCCAGCTACGATCGGAGGACGTGACCCGAGCGCTCAAGGCTGCCGAATCCGACCAACCTGAAACATCTTCCTCCCTGGATACGGCTCACATTCTCACGCCCAAAGGGTGGGTCGTTCCAAAGACTCCCTCGCAGCAGATGTATCTCCAAGCCATCCGGCAGCACGACCTGGTGATCGGCATCGGGCCGGCCGGAACGGGCAAAACGTATATGGCCATGGCCATGGCGCTGGCGGCTCTCACCAAAAAGGAAGTGCAACGGATCGTCCTGGCGCGCCCGGCCGTGGAGGCCGGTGAGCGATTGGGCTTTCTCCCGGGAGACATGTTCGCCAAGGTGCACCCGTACCTGCGTCCTTTGTATGATGCCTTGTATGCCATGATGGATATGGAGCGTGCGAATCGTCTGATCGAGCGCGGTGATATCGAAATGGCGCCCTTGGCGTTCATGCGGGGCCGTACCCTCAATGATGCCTTTGTCATCCTGGATGAGGCCCAGAATGCCACGGCGGAACAGATGAAAATGTTCCTCACGCGGCTGGGCTTCAATTCCAAAGCCGTGGTGACGGGAGATATTACGCAAGTCGATTTGCCACCCGACCGCCCCTCGGGCTTGATTCAGATTTCTGAAATCCTGCGAAACGTGGACGGCATCAAATTCGTGTATTTCCACGACCGCGACGTGGTCCGGCATCGATTGGTGCAGGAGATCATCAAGGCCTACAACCAACATGGAAACGGAACAGGTGCGGCGCCGGCAAAAGCCGACGAATGAACGGATCTCCCGTCATCTACCCGGATAAACCGTCTTTTCCCTGTCGTGATCTGTGTGTGTCAGCATTCAATGTCGCTTGAAAAGCGTGTCGGTTCGTGAGGCGACGTTACGCTGCGTCACCTGGAAACTCTTGCGGCTTCTTGACGAGGCCGAAGCCGAACTCTGCGTCGCGTTAGTCGGCGATACCAGGATGCGACGGCTGAACCGGACGTATCGGAACCAGGATCGAACCACGGACGTCCTGGCGTTTGCCTATCGGGAAGTCAAGTCCGACGTTGCTCCCCTGCTCGGGGACGTGGTGATTTCCATTCCCGCGGCGAGGCGCCAGGCCAAAGCCCGCAGCCATTCCCTGGATGAAGAAGTCCTGCGATTGCTGATTCACGGCGTCCTGCATTTGGCCGGTTATGATCATGAGCGGAGCAGGCGGCAGGCCCGGCGCATGCAACGAAAAGAAACGGAGCTTTTTGAAACCTTCACCCCATTGCCTGCGTTGGTGGTTGAAGCCTGATGGAGTGTCATTGTGGCTGCTGCATCCTGGTTCCTGCGGCCTCTCCGCAGTTGTAGCGGCGGCATCCCGGGTCAAAGCCCGGGACATGTCTTATGCCGTCTGGAGAGGCCGCTGAAAAAGAAGCGTCATAAGATGACGCAGCTACGAATAAGGAAGAAGATAAACCGCTGCTTATCCATCAACGAATGAACGAACACAAACAGGGATCACGAAACTCATGGGCTGGTTGGATCGGCTGAAAGAAGGGTTGGGGAAAACGCGAAAGGGTGTCCAGCGCTCGTTAACGCAATTGATGGGGCGCGGTCTCGCCCCCGAGGTGTTGGAGGAAGTCGAAGCTTCGTTGTTGGGAGCGGACGTCGGCGTTCGAACGACGGATCGGTTGGTCGAGCGGCTTCGGGAAACCGCGGGCGGAGATCCCCGGGAAGCCATTCAGGAATTGCAAAGCGCGATGGCTGACATTTTGGCGTCCGTGGAATCGAAGCCCATGGAGGAACTCATCCGCACGGGTCCCAAACCCTTCGTGATTTTGGCGGTGGGCGTGAATGGCGTGGGGAAAACCACGAGCATGGCGAAACTGGCCGGCCGGCTGCGCAAGCAGGGGTTGACCCCGCTTCTCGTGGCGGCGGATACCTTCCGGGCCGCGGCTATCGAACAGTTGGAAGTGTGGGGTCAGCGAATCGGGGCCGACGTGATCAAGCACCGGCAAGGAGCGGACCCGTCGGCCGTGGTGTTTGACGGGCTTGCGGCCGCGAGGGCCAGGGGCGTGGACGTCATGCTGATCGACACGGCCGGCCGGTTGCATACGAAAGTCAATTTGATGGACGAACTGAAAAAAATGAAACGGGTGCTCGATCGTGAATATCCCGGGGCCCCGCATGAAGTGTTGCTGACGCTTGACGGCACCATCGGTCAGAATGCCGTGGCCCAGGCCAAACAATTTCACGAAGCCATCGGCGTCACGGGATTGGTACTCACGAAGCTGGACGGGACGGCCAAGGGCGGGGTCGTGGTGGCGATTGCCGAAGAATTAGCCATTCCGGTTCGTTTGATCGGCATCGGCGAACAGGAAGAAGACTTGCAGGACTTTCACGCTCGAGCCTTTGCCGAGGCCCTCCTGGAGGTTCACCCTTCATGAGGCCGGGCGTGACGATTGCAGGCGCGTGGGGCATCAGTCTGCTCATGAGCCTGCCCGTACAGGCCGCGGGCGTCACCGTTCGGCATCACGATTTGCAGGTCGAACTCCGGCCCGAAACACACACGATCATAGCCCGCGATACGCTTGGATTGACCGGTCATTCGGCTGCCGGGCAGGTCCTCCACGTGCAATTGAACCCGGATTTGGAAATCGACGAAATTATCTTGTCGAACGGCCCATTACCGTTTTGGGAAGAGGACCTGCCCTCAGCCGACAACAAACAGGATGCCGCCGGATGGACACGCACCATCGACATTCATCTCCCGGAGCCGTCTTCCACGTCAGCGGAAACCAGCGTGGCCATCGCGTATCGTGGCCGTATCCAGGATGCGCCCACGGCATCGACGGGCCTGCGGTTCGTACGGCCGGACAGAACCCTGGGATACATCGGTGAAGAGGGTGTCTATTTGACCTCGGAAACCTCCTGGTACCCTCATGCGCATGGGTCGCTCGCAACGTTTCGCGTGACCACGACCGTGCCGGCCGGCTGGAGAGCGGTCACGCATGGGCAGGAAGTGTCGTTTACGAAGGGCGAGGCGACGGCAACGTCCGAATGGAACGTGCGCGCCCGAACCGAAGCCCTGACCCTGGCGGCGAATCGGTTCGTGAAACGGGCATCTGAGTGGAAGGGAATCGAAATCGCGACGTACGTCTTTCCCGAGGACGCGCACGTCGCGGATCAGTATCTGGACGCCACCGCGCGCTATCTCGAGTGGTACACGAAACTACTGGGCCCGTATCCCTTTCCCAAGTTCGCGGTCGTGGAAAATTTCTTTCCCAGCGGCATCGGGCTGCCGTCCTTCACGTTGCTGGGCAGCCGAATCATGAAGCGAGGCTATACCCAACCCTATTCCCTGGGGCATGAAGTCGTGCATTCCTGGTTGGGGAACTCGGTGCACAATCATTTCGAAACGGGCAATTGGGTGGAGGGGCTGACGACCTATCTCGCCAACTATTATTACGACGAACGAATGGACGGTGAAGACAAGGCACGCGCGCACCGCAAACGGATGATCATGGAATACAACTTGTACGTGCAGCCGGCCGATGACTATCCGGTGGTGAACTTTCATCACAAGGAGAACCGCGTGGATAATGCGATCGGGTACCAGAAGACCGCCATGATGTTTCACATGTTGCGGCGCGAAGTCGGGGCCCCGGCCTTTTTCGAGGCGATTCGTGCGTTGATAGCCGGTTATTCGGGCAAATACGCCGATTGGCCTCAGGTCCGGCAAGTGTTTGAAGACACGTCTGGAATGGAGTTGTCATGGTTCTTCAAGCAATGGCTGCACGGAAGAGGAACGCCGCACCTCCGGATCGCTCAAGCGCGTGTCGAACGCGATGCCCGCACGGGCTACTGGGTCTCCCTGACGGTGACGCAAAACGGGAGGGCCTATCGATTGCGTGTTCCCGTGGTGGTGCAGTTGGAACAAGCGGAAGAATACCGCACCTTCGTGGATGTTCGGGAAAACGAACAAACCATGGCCTTGTGGGTTCCGGCCAAGCCCGTGCTGGTGCAACTCGATCCGGAGTTTGAAACCTTTCGTGGGTTGGATCGTCAAGCCATGAGCCCGATGCTGAATGGATGGGTGACGGACGCCCGTCGAGCCGTACTGTTGGCTTCCACCACGCCGGAACTTGAGCAACGGGGCTTGAAGCCGGCGATTGACAGGATCCGCTCGCAGAACGACGACACGGCTTGGTTGGATGAACGGACCGTCAGAATCGGGCCACAGTCGGTCTTGGCCTTGGGCCATCCCCGAACCAATTCGTGGGTCGGCAAAATTCTCGGGTGGTGCGGACCGCAGGTCAGGCTGCATGAACAAGGCATCACGATTCAGGGGACCTCTTACTCGGGGGAGCATGTGGCCGTGTTGGTCACTTGCGCCAATCCCGACCATCCAGGACACGTGGGCACGGTGTTCTTCGGCTTCTCCCCAAAAGCCGTTCACGGGCTGTCCCGGTTGCTGTTTTTTTATGGATGGGATAGTTATCTTGTGTTTGAGAACCGAAAGGTCACGGCGCGCGGCTCGTTCGATCCACCAATCGATGATCTGACCGTCGTGTTACACGAACATTAACAGTGTCTTGTTATTGACATGAAAACAGCCAACGACATCCTGAATCTGTCATTCCGAGCTTGTCCTGAGCCTATGCGAAGGACCTCGTGAGGAATCTGCGTGTTCTCCTTCTGTCATCCCCGACCTGATCGGGGATCCAGTGTCTTTCTCTTCATTTCACTCCTGTCCATAGGCGTGGTGGCGCTGTCTGGTCTTAGCCCGGCTGTGGGAACATCGGCTTGGGCAGACGAATCGTCAAGTCCCGGCAATAGCGAACGGCATTTGCGCAACATCCGGCAACTGACTACGGGCGGAAAGAACGCCGAAGCCTATTTTTCCTTTGACGGGTCGCGCCTGATTTTTCAGTCCACCAAAGATCCGGCCAGTCAAACGCTCGGGGACTGCTATCAGATGTACGTCATGGATTTGGACGGTGAAAACGTTCACCGGGTGAGTACGGGATACGGCGCCGTGACCTGCGGCTACTTTTTCCCCGGCGGGCGGCGGGTCCTGTATTCGTCCACCCATATGGCCGGGTTGCAATGCCCGCCTAAGCCGGAGCGGGGCCCCAAGTATCGCTGGGTCCTGGATGACTATGAAATTTTTTCCGTGCGCCTGGATGGCCGCGAACTCCATCGTCTCACGTTCTCGCCCGGATACGATGCCGAAGCCACCGTCTCGCCCAATGGAAGAAAAATTGTATTCACGTCGGTGCGGGACGGCGATATCGACCTGTATTCCATAAATATCGACGGAACCGGCCTCAAACGGCTCACCCATGACGTCGGTTACGACGGCGGGGCGTTCTATTCCCCGGACAGCAAGCGGATCGTGTACCGGGCGCAGCATCCCCGAACACCGGAGGAACGAGAAGCCTATCAAGAGTTGTTAAGCCGGAATCTGGTGGAGCCGGGGAACCTGGAATTGTTCGTCATGAACGCCGACGGGTCGGGCAAACAACAGGTGACGAAAAACGGCGCTTCCAACTTCGCGCCGTTTTTCCATCCTGACGGCCGCCGGATCATCTTTGCGTCGAGTGGGCCTGAAGCCGCAAAGACGAAGGGCCGGCCATTGTTTCACCTCTACCTTGTGAACGACGACGGCACGGAGTTGGAACAAATCACCGTGGAAGGACGTTTCAACAGTTTCCCCATGTTTTCCCCCGACGGCAAGCTGCTGGTGTGGGTCTCCGACCGCAACGCCAAGAGCCCAGGCGAATACAACGTGTTTCTCGCCGACTGGGCTCCCTGATTCCGGCGGGTTCAACCTGCAGCCGGAGGTCTCGTGTCTCGAATCAAAGCCCTCAGCGTGGTTGCCCTCTCCGGCGGCATCGCTCTCTTCTGTCTGTACCAGCTTTCCCAATTGGACTTTCAGACCGTCTTACTGGTCCGGTCCCTGCACGATTCGTTCGTCGCGCAACTGGGAACTATCGGCAACCGGTTGGGAGACGGCCTCACGTTGGTGCTCCTGTGCATCGGGCTGTGGGGCATCGGGTATCTCCTGAAGAACAAGGTATGGCAACAGGCCGGGATCGACGGGCTCGTGGCGCATGCCCTGGCCGGACTCGCCGTCCAAAGCCTCAAGCACCTCATCGGACGTCCCCGTCCGCGGTGGACGCATCAGGAAGCCTTTGAATACGGTCCGTCGTGGCAAGGGGGGCTCGACGCGTTTCCTTCCGGTCATGCCGCGGCGTCCTTTTCCGTGGCCGCAGTGCTGGCGCGCTATTTTCCCGAATGGAAGGGACTCTGGTACGGCGCCGCCCTCTACGTCGGCGCGGCGCGCGTGGTGGGAGGGTCACACTTTCCCACGGACGTGCTGGGCGGGGCGGTGCTGGGGTTCCTGATCGGCTACGTGTGGGCGCGCGCGCTCAAAGACTGGCAAGAGAACGCGGTGCAAGCGTTGTCGAAGACTCTCCCGTTGATGATCGGCGGGTGCGCGTTGTTCTGGATCACCTTCAGTCATCCGGACTCCGGTGGATTAACGGCTGCCTTGTTCTGGACCGGACTGCTGTTGGTGCTTGCGGGACTCGGCGTGCGGTGGATCATGGCCTGGCAGGGGGACGGGAACACAGAGCGAACGTTAGGCGCCAACATCGTGATCGCGATGGGCTTGGCGACTACCACCCAAACGTTGTGGGTCGTCGTCGTGACCCTGTTGGCTTGTCTCGCCTGGTGGTTGAACCATCAACCGGAATCAAGGGCGCCCCGAGGCTTCCTGCGCGAGGCAGCGCTCACGAGCGCGTTGGTCATCGTGCTGGTCACGTTACAGGGTCTCCACGGCCTGGTGCCATAACGGCTTCATTTCCTCTGACCCTCCGGTACGCTTTCGATCATCGGGTCACGGGACAGGAGCAAGAAACCGAATCGCTGGAGAATCGGCGTAAAAGAATCCACGGGGTGGGGCAGGCGCTCACGAAGGTTGGCCGGCAGAATGACCATGACACGGCCGTCCTTTTTGAGATGCGAAAAAAATTTTTCATGGTCGCCCGGATTGATGAATTGCACTTTCCGTTTGGCATAAAACGTTAACGACGGCAGCTTTCGGCCATAGTGAATAAGCGTGTCCTGAGGACCGAGGTTGAGTCCGGCGATCGTTGCCAATTCCTGAGGCGGGTTGACGAAATATTTCCCAAAGCGCGGCAGAGCAAACAAAATCACGACAAGAAGAAACAGCCCCATCATCCCCGACAGCACCCAAAACGCCTGCGGACGGCGGGCTTCTCCACGAATCAGGTGACGAAAGATCGCCACCCCCAAGAAGACGAGGACGCCCAACACGATCGGCGTGACGCCCACGCCGATCTTCGCCGCGGCCGGAAAGTCTACGGCGATTTGGTCTCTGACGTTGGCATAGATGAGCGGCACGGAGCCCAGCGCGATGCTGAACACGTACCCCGTTACGAGAACAATGCGCTTCGAGACAATCAGGCCGGCGGGCCGGGCATGTTGCAAGAATCGGGACCAGAGCACGGCCACCAGCAGGGCGGCCGGCGGATACAAAGGCAGGACGTAGTGGGGAAGCCGGGTGGCGGAGATAGTGAAGAAGAGAAAAATCCCGGAGACCCACAGGGCACAGAACAGCAACAGGCCGTCTTCGCCACGCGGGTCGGTTGTGCCCGTCCGAAATGACTTCCATTCTTTCAGCGTTTGCCAGAGGGCGGCCGGGAGCAAACCGCTCCACGGGAAAAACCCGAGCAGGAGAACGGGGACATAAAACAGCAGCGTGCCGCCGTGCCCTTCCATGGGGTTCGCAAATCGCCCGGTGGTATTGGCTTGGGCCGCGGCAACGTAGTCCGCGCCGTGGATGGAGAGCATCACCATGTACCAGGGCGCGGCAATCAGCACACAGACGGTCCAGCCGAGCAGCGGCCTGCCCTCCGCGAAATAGCGTTTCCATTGCCGGGTGAGCGTCAGGTACGGCACGACGCCCAACAAGGGAATGAGAATGCCCACCGGCCCTTTGGCCAGCGTGCCCAGCGCCATGCCAAGATAAAACATCCAGAGGAATCGCGGGTTTCGATGTGAGTCGCAAAAGCCCAGCCAGAAGCCGTAGGCGGCCAGCGTGGTGAAAAACACCAGTGCCGGGTCGGTCAGAACCATGCGGTGAATGCCCACGAATTCCACGTTCAACAGGAGAACGAACGAACCGCAAAACGCGAGCACCGGTCCCAGCAGGCGATGCAGAAAGAGGTACTGCAGGACGAGCAGCGCAAGTCCGAACGCGGCCGACTGCAGCCGGGCCGTGAAGTCATTCACGCCGAACAGGGCATAGATGCCAGCGGTGATCCAGTACGTCCCCGCCGGTTTGGCGTACCGCGGTTCATAGTTGAGCGTGGGAGAAATCCAATCTCCGGTTTCAAGCATTTCACGTGCGGCACCGGCATTGCTGCCTTCGTCGCGATCGGTCAGCCCCACGTCGGCCAGACCGAGCAGGAGCAGCAGACACCCGCAGACGAGCAGAAACGCCAGGTGGAGGGTACGCGTGGAAAACGGTTGCGATTCGACCGCGGAGGAATCAGTCACGAGTCGCGCGCTTCCGCTGCCTATAGATCAGCATCAAATTCCGCAGGTACACCACCGTACCGGTTCCCTGTCCGATAATGAACACCGGGTCGTGGCGATGGATGGCATACGACAGAACGATCAGGCTGCCGGATAAGCTCATGTACCAAAACGCCACGGGAATTTGGCTCTCCGCTTTCCGTTCCGACGCGATCCACTGGACCAACCAACGGGAAAAGAACAGGGCCTGTCCGAAAAAGCCGATGCCCAGCCAGATGCTTTCCGCGGTCGTCAGGTTGGCAAAGTAGGCGCTGATTCCGGAAAGAAGTTCGCTCATCGATCAAGACAAGGCAAGGAGGTACAGGGAAAGAAGAAGTCAGCCCATGATTCTGTCATCGACTGGATCAACATGTATTATTTCGGAGGCGCGTCGGACGAATCGACCGGCTCATTGACGATGGTGTAGTCAAAGCACCGCTTTTGCATCCATCGAACGGCCACGAGATCGTACAGGCCGGCGAAGAGGCGATTGCCGACTCCGTATTTGGAATACCCATGGGTTCGCGGGAAATGTTGAACGGGCACTTCCGTCACGGAGAACCCGTGCATCTTGGCGAGCGCGGGGAAGAACCGGTGCATATTGTGGAACAGGGGAATGCGGTCGACGACCGCGCGCCTGAAGACTTTCAAGGAACAACCGGAGTCGTGAATGCCGTCGCGGAGGACGGCGTTGCGGATCAGGTACGCCGTTCGTGACGAGAGACGCCGGATAAACGTGTCGAGCCGCTGCCGGCGACGCCCGCACACGAGGTCGTACTCCGTGATCAACGGCAGCAGCAGGGTAATGTCCGCGGGATCATATTGCAGATCGCCGTCCAACGTGGCGATCAATTCCCCGCGCGCATGGCGGAAGCCCGCGGCGAACGCCGCGGTTTGTCCGTGGTTGCGGTCAAAATGGATCACCCGGACTTCAGGGGTCTGTCTGCCAATTTCGTCCAGCAAAGCGGAACTGCCGTCAGTGCTGCCGTCATCCACGTACACAATTTCAAACGGGGCTTCGTGCGACTGCTCCAGGCTTCCGAGGACTTTCGTCAGTTGAGTGGTCAACGGCTGAAGATTGTCCCGCTCATCCTTGATGGGGATCACCATGGAGAGCCAGGGTGGTGGAGAGTGCATCATACGAAAACTCAAGCTTTCGGCGTCACCGTGAAACGCAGGGTGCCCATGCGCGTGATCTCATTGGCCTCGTATCCCACGAAGATGTCAATGCGGTACTGCCCCGGAGTCCAGCCGGCCTGCGAGGGCGGGAAAAACTTGAGATACCCGCTTTCATCTTCCAATGCCAGGTAGGCGCTTTCTTCGTCGGAGAAAGTGTTCCCTGACAATCCCGGGACGTTCTCCGGAAACAGGCGCCCGATGATCTCATACGCGCTATAGTGCTTGAACACGCGAAACACGACGTGGATCGCCAGCGCATCGGCTGAAAATTCGTTGGTAGGACGGATAGGGTAATAGCGGTGGCCACGCCGGAGATCCAGATCTTCTTCAAAGTTTTCCGCCAGGGTGATGTGCTGCAACAAGCCGCCCGGCGCCGCGTCAGTAAAATCGGACAGGTCCAGGCCGGGATTCTTGTAGTAGTCCATGGGCTCGGAAGCCACGTCTTCCGGAGCCGTGGGCATGGTGTCGAACTGGGAAAAGCCGTGTTGCATTTCACCGGGTTTGAAAGGCGCCGGCACGCTGTCCTGCGCCCATCCCGGACCCGGCAAGCACAGGAAAAATGGGATGAAGACGAGATAAGAGATACGCATGCGGCAACTCCACTATCCTCGTTCGGCGACGGGGCCACGCCTGAGCGCGCTTTCCTCCAAATGGTCATTCCGAGCGAAGCGCCTGTCCTGAGCCATGTCGAAGGAAGGAATCTGCTTTGCCCCTTCTGTCATCCCCGACCTGATCGGGGATCCAGGGTCTTTCTCTTTGCTTTTTTGCATTTGTAGCCGCGCCATCACTATAGCAGGCCAAGGCATTGCCTTGCGAGGCGAAAAAGGCCTTTGTTAGAATCACCTTCCTTTCGGAAGGTCCTGATTCTTTAACAATTGAGATTGGGTGATCACGTGGCTGAGCACGTCGCTGAAAACGAAGAAGCGTTACCTCAACTATTGGGGGATTTTGCGCCGATCGACGTCTGGCAACGGCACATGAATGCCGTGTTCTATGGCCTGCGGGGTGAGCGTGTACGGGAGCTCTATCAGACCTTTGCCGCGGCGGATTACCGCCTGGGGTACGCCTTGGCCGCGGATTACGTGCAACGGGCCACGCAGCGTCAAAAAACCGATCCCGAAAAAGGAACCGGGACGCTCACCATCATGGAGTGGGGCTGCGGAAACGGCAATCTGGCTGCGTGCTTCCTGGATCAGGTCAAGGCCCTGGACCGGGACGCGACGCTGTACCCGCGCATGCAGTACGTGCTCATCGATGCCTCGGAGACGGTGCTTGACGGCGCCAGGGCGAATGCGGAGTTGGCCAAACATGAGGACCGTGTGCAATTCGTACAGGCCACGGTCCCGGACCTGCAATCGTTTGCCGACGGGTCAATCGACCGGATTTTCTGCAACGAACTCTGGAGCGAATTGCCGACCAAACTCCTGTTGCGAAAGGCCGGTGACGTCATGGAAGAACACATCCGGCCCAATTTGAAGGAAACACGACTCATCGACTATCCCGACTGGGCGGGATTGGTGCAGGCGTTCGATGAAGCCGACATCGCCGGGCTCAAACCGCTGCCGGCCTTTCTGGATGACATCCTGTGGGAACGCGAGTACCACAAGATCGAGGCCAAGGACGTACCGTTCCGTCGCCTGATCACGGATTTTCTCAAACTCTTCGATGAAGAACTTCTCATGCCCGTGAACGTCGGTGCGGCCGATTCCCTCAAGGAAGCGCACCGGTTGCTGGCCCCGGACGCGCTCGGGTTCAGCAGCTTCGATGCCGGCACCGCGGACGAGGCCGTGCTCAATGATCCGGAAAAACCCTGCTACAACCTGGTGGGCGGGCAATTCAGTTTTATGGTCAACCTGGCGCTGTTGGAAGACGTGGCCAAACAGGCCGGCGGCGGGCAGGTCACGATCGAACCGCAAAAAGAATTTGTCGGAAGAAGTCTCGGGGTCAATGTGATGAGCCTCATGGACGTGCTGGCTTCCCATCCCCAACTGCCGAAGGAACCATGGGAGATTGACCGGTTGATCTTGAAAACCGTCGAGGCCGTGAATGCCGGGTATGCGAGTCCCTATGAACGAATTATCGACTTGCCCCTGTCGCCCGAAACCCCTGAGGAGACGCGCCGGGAATTGGAGCAACTGTTGGCTCAACAGGCAAAACAGGGCGTCCCGGATACCGTGGCCTACCTCGCGGAAGAAGAGGTCATGAAGGCGGCTGGTCACCTGGAAGAGTTGGGCTACGACCGGAGCATACTCCAGGCCGCCTTTCTGGCTCCGCCGCAACCCGTTGACTATTTCCATTTTCGGATGGGACCGGATGCCTGAGGCTATCCTGAAAATGCGCTCGTTGTTTCGGAACAATCGTTTTGGACTTGCCGGAATGCCCGTTCCGAAAAAGAGAACAAGCCGTAAATTTTTTGTGGATTTCTTGATCGCGTGCTAGTATACTCCTCTAACATACGTATTGATAAAGCAAGCTACACGCCGAATCCAAGTCCCATCAAGAAGGTGAAACATGATTGGTTCCTTTGGCTGGATGGAATTATTGCTCATCCTATTTATCGTCCTCATTATTTTCGGGGCCGGGAAAATCCCGCAATTGGGGGAAGGATTGGGGAAAGCCATCAAGGGATTCAAGAAGTCGATCAATGAACCGGAGGCCATGGACGTGACGCCGCCGGATGAAGCAGACATGGGCGCGACAGCGGCCCCGCAACCGGGTCAGATCACGGAGCCGGTCATGGCGCAACCCGCTGCGGTCTCACCGGCGGGGGAACCGGTCCCACAGGCGGCGCCGGCACCACAGCCTGAAGCGCAAGCGCAGGAAACCAGGCAGGCGTAACGGCGCGATCAGATCGTGACCGACGGGGGGAGCAATGTTCGGCCTGGGTGCAATGGAAATCCTGATTATTCTGGTCATTGCCTTTCTGTTGTTTGGTCCCAAAGAATTACCGGAAATCGGAAAACAGGTCGGGAAAGCCGTCAAGGGGTTTAAAGAAACCGCCGATGATTTGCGGCAGTCCGTCGAGCCGGAAATCAATATGATTCAGCAGGAAGTCAAAATGGTGGAACAGGACCTGCAATCATCCATGAAGGAAGCGGAAGACACGATCAAAGGCGCAGGGGACGCGGCATCCGCCGGCATCAACGAAGGGAACAAACCCGCGTGACGGGAACGCGCGGCAGGGGAGAAAAAAAAGGAAATAAATCTTTTTCAACCTCTTGCAATAAAATGGAAATTAGCCTATATTTAGCAGCTGATTTTGAAGGTGACAGTAATAGTGTGACAAACAGGCAATCCGTTTACGTCACTCACTGAGCAAAGGAGGTGCAGGAAAAGGCAAAAAAGGGAATGCTTGTTCCAATAAAATTCTGAACTCTGAAGTCTTGAGTTTCTGCATCAACAAGGCTCGGGTTAATGAAACAAGTCGTACTCATGACGTACTTATGATAATAAGGGGAAGTAAAAAAGATCACGTACGGGGCCGGCAAGAATCACGCACTGCCCGTAGGGGGAATCAACTTACAGGAGGAGTCACAATGAAACGATTGAATGACGGTATCAAATGGACGCTGGCCGCGGTCCTGTTTGCGGGGATCACGGCTGGTCCGGTTATGGCCGAGAAGACCACGCCGGCCACGGGGAAGAACTCGGCTGTGCCGGCCGTGCCGCGTGCGATTCCGGATCTGTTGCCGTATCACAAATTCGATCCGCCCAAGAGCAAGCTGTTCGACATCAGCAAGCTCACGATTTCCGGCGACCTGCGGGTCCGTCCGGAATTCAGGACGAACACCGCCTTTGCCGGGAATACGGGACCAAAGAACAACACGTTCGTCGTGCAGCAATGGGCGCGGTTGGGCTTCAACTACTCCATCTCGCCGGACGTCACGTTCTTCTTCCAGCCCCAATACTCCAAGAACTGGGGTGCCAACCCGGGCACAGACGCCGTCTCCAGCAACGCTACCATCTTTATGCGGCAGTCGTTCATGCTGGTGCGGAACTTCCTGGTGCCGAACCTGACCATCAAAGCCGGCCGGCAACTGGTGGTCTGGGGCAACCATCGCATGTTCGGGCATTTCGACTGGAACAACGTGGGATGGGCCCACGACGGGTTGACCGCGAACTACAAGCTCAACAAGAGCACCACCCTGCAGGTGGGCTGGTTGCGGTCGAATGAGAGAAACTGTACGGGTCCTTCAACAGGTAACTGCATTGGTAACAACCGGCCTGGTGGTATGGGGACGCCATTCGCAGACGCAACGGACGATGGTAACGTCGTCTATGTCCGGGCGCCCATGAAGGTCATGGGTGCGGTGCTGGAACCCACCTACATCTGGCATGACGGCGGAACAGGCGGAGCTATGAATGCTCCACGTCCTGGGAATCAGAGTCGGCATACCATCGGTGGCCGAGGCGTCAAGAAGTTCGCTGCGGGAGGCGCCCGCGTGGATGTCACGCTCGAAGGTTATTATCAGTTTGGGGAAATAGGCATGGGCGGAGCCACCAGCGCGGGTAATAGAAACATGGATATCGAAGCCTTTGCCTTCCATATCGATGGCGGCGTGACCCTGCCGGTTCCCATGCAGCCCCGCCTGAGCGCCGAGTTCAACACGGCCTCCGGTAACAAAGGCGACGGCAAATGGCGCAGCTTCGATCAATTGTATCCGACGAACCACATTCACTTCGGGTACATGGACCGCATGTCCTGGAAGAACATGAACCATCTGGCGTTCGGCCTCCAAATGCGGCCCCAAGCGCAAAGTCACTTCGAGGTGACCGGTCACATATTTCAACGCCAGGAGGCAACCGACGGCGTGTATCATGCCGGTCAAGCTCAATTTATAAGTGCTGCTGATGGCGGCAGCGCGACCAATGTTGGGGAAGAAGTCGACGTGGTCTATACTCACTTCTTCACCCCCGGGAACCACGTGGCCTGGCAAATCGGCGGCGGGGTTTTCCTCCCGGGTGAGGTTATGGATAACTGGCGTGGTGGGAATGCCGGTGAACAATCTTGGGGTTATACCCAACTCTGGGTGAACTTCTAAGAGGAAGAAATCTAGTGCTCCCAATCCCCGCTGAGGCTCATCCCTCAGCGGGGATTTTTTTACCCATCTATGACTTTGGGTCTTTCTTGTCCAGAGCTGCAATGCCGGTCAGCGCAATGGGAGGACGGTCGGGAAATTTCGCCACCAAGCTCAATTTTCCGCCCATCGCTTCGACGTAGTCGCTGAGCGTGGATATCAGCAGATCGCTACGCTTTTCGATACGCGATACGTTTTCCTGGTTGATCCCGAGTTTCTTTGCTACGCGCACCTGCGTCTGCTTCCGCGCCTTTCGCAGGTCCTGTAAAGACATCTCTTCGGCAATCAGCCCCTTGGCCCGCTCCTCCACTTTCTTCCGGCGCGCCTTCGGCAGTTTGTCCATTCTCTCCGTCAGAGTCGTCATCTTGAACTCCTTTCGTCTTTCAGCCGATCCAGATGCGTATCAAACCTCTCATCCGCCTTATCGATCAGCTGTCTGTAAAAACGTCTTTCGCTGACACCCGATTTGTTGCCGGCCGCAAGCAGGATGGCTTTTCGCTGGGGATCAAAGGCAAAAGCGACTCGCCACACGCCGTTATCGGCGTGAAAGCGAAGCTCCTTCATGTTGGCGTGACGCGATCCGTTCAGAGTGTCCACCCGAGGGCGGCCTAGCGTCGCCCCGAATCTCTCGAGAAGCTTCGCCTGTGCAAGGAGTTTGCGGTGGGCAGGGTATCGAATTCCGGGTCGAAGGCTGGATCAAATCCGACTTCCCATCGCATGGCTAAAATATGATCTAAAAATCATATGCTGTCAAGGGTATTTTCGTTTAAGGATGTCGAGGACAAGCGTCGGCAATGACCAAAGAGGGTTACTGGTACGGAATTTTACCGCTCGGAGGATTACCGCGTGAGGGGCAGGCTCAGGAGCGGCGAGGAGTCGGGCAGCAAACGGGTGACCCTGATTGATTCGGACGCGGATTCGAGGAATTCGCCAACCGTGATCGTTCCGTTCTTGTTCGCGTCCGCACTGCCTGACAGCGCGGCCAGGACGTCGGCCGGTTTGCCTATCGATTGCCCGGGACGTCTGCGAAGTTGGATGACAGGGGTTTTGTCATCGCGTGAGAGACCGCTGATCCAACGAACCGGAGAGGATCCATCGGCAGATGCGTTTGGTCCGGGCTGCTTGGCAATCGGCGTATCGAGGATCAGGAGGGTCAGGCGGTTTTGAAGCTTTCCCAGGAGGCGCTGAAGCGTTCGAAGAGAGATCAACTGGTTACTCGATGCTTCGGGCGACCCTTCATAGGGGATCAAATAGACTTCGCCGTTTCCCTGGTCTTGAACGGCCTGACCGGAAAAATAGACGACCAGCACGGTTTCCTTCTCGATTCTCTGACGGACCCACCTGAGCAGTGTCTTGGCGATATCTCCTTTTCCGGCATTGTTCCCCTGGAGGACGCGGATATTCTGGTTGGGGAACAAACCGGTGTTTCGCAAGGTTTCCCGCAAGGTCATCAAAAGACCGTCGGGTGTGCGATATGCCTCAGGCCAAGGATGCCGATAAGCATCCATCCCGACGAGCATAGCCACGTATGCATTCCGGCCACGAGGCTGCGTCTTGGATCCTTTGGATTGCCTGCCTGCTCCACGGGTGCCGGGCTGGAGAGGGGCCACGATCCGGTGAGACCCGATGGGTGTGCCATCCTCGAGTTGCAGCGCGATCACCAGCTCCGCTTTTTGTGCGGTCACGTTGACCGGCATGCGGCCGCGAATTTCCGTCGTCCTGGTTTCTCCGGGCTGGAACGTGCCCAGGGAGATGGGAAGGGATGTCATTCGAGAAAAGGCCTCGACCAGTGTCTCATGCCCGGACACGTTGGCATTGGCAGTGTTGATGGCGGTGCTCCCGAGATTGGTGGCCTCGATCATCAGCACAATGGCTTCCCCGCCTTCGAGGATCAAATTATCGTTGCCGTCCTTCAGCATCGTGCGAAAGGTAAAGAACGGCCGGTTGCTCGGTGCGGAAGAAGACGGTGCCGAAAATCGAGGGGCGGCTTGGGGTGTGAATTGAGGCGTGGCCTGGGGGAATGCCGGTTGGCGCCTTGGGGCCGTGAGGGGTTGCGTGCCTCCATTGTTGAGCACCTGCGGAACCACTGCCACGAGTTGTTCGGCCAGTTCCGCCGCCACGCCGTTGATTTTGGCGTCATATTGGCCGGTGGTACAGGTGACGGATTGGCCCGTAATGGCCGGAGCCCAAACTCTGACCTGGCCGCCGTAATTCAAAGGGATTTGTCCCAACGCGGCTCCGCCTCTATCGATAAACACCGCTTGCAGCTTGAAGTCGAGGTTGGCCAGATAATTGTCTTCATCTGCCATACGGTCGACTTCCTGGAACGCTTGATTGACCATGCTGATCTGGATAATGAGATCGCTCGGCTTGGTCACTCGGACGGCTTCTCCGGTTCCCGAATAGGCCGTGACGGACTGAAACGTTTCCTGTGCCAGGGTGAGAAAATTCTGGACGATCGCCTCTCCCGTGTTCAGTGTATACGGCAGGTCGCACGCCTGAATTTCGAGTGTCGCTTCCGTGACGCTCGGATCAAAGGCATAGGCCACCGAGATGGGAATGGCCGGCTCCTTTGGTTTTTCTTCATCTCCAAATCCAAAGCTGGGCAGGCTGATGTCCGGGAAGTCCAGGTCCGGCATGCTCACGTCCGGGAGATATGAGCAGCCTGAAAACTGGAGAATGGAAACGATAAGCAGGAGCCTGAGGAAGGTACACGTTGTGAGATACATGGCGTGTAACCTACCCGATGCCCTCAACGGTTTGCAACCTGCCTGCTCCCCTCCGAGGGCCGTTGCTTGACCCGTTTGGGCCTCACCGGTGAGAATAAATCAGGGTAGGAATGCGGGGGGATGGCGCAGCTACGAATACAAAAAAGAAGACCCTGGTTTCGCGATTCTCTTTTGTCATTCCTGCGAAAGCAGGAATCCAGTGTCTTACTCCTTCACAAACGAAGGGAAAAACCAAGATGCTGGATCCTCGATTAAAAATGTCGAGGATGACAGAAGGAGGATCGGGGACAAGCGTCGGGGATGACAGATAGGAAAAGACACCATGATCATAGTCAGCCGTAGCCGAGGCAGGAGTTTTCTTCTCACCATCCTGGCCATCGGTCTGGGAGCTCTCGTTTTCGCAGGATGCGGCGAATGGCCCCAAGCCCGCCTCGATACGTATTTCGGCCAGCAGCCGGAGAGCGGGGGCTTCGCAGTTGCTGAATTGCCGCAGGGTCCGATACACGCGGGTGTCTGGGTGCTCAACGATACCGGCGCCCCGGATTCGGCCCCAAAACTTTCCGAAACCGCGTTCACTGACCTGACCGAACACGTGCGGCAGCAATTGCTGCACGCCGTTCCTATCAAGGTGCGAGCTGTCCACTCATCGGATCTAGACGCTTTGCCACCGGAGTTCGATACGGTTCTCCGCTGGGCCAAAAACCGGCAGGTCAATTACCTTGTGCTGGCCATTCTCTCGAGTTCCGAAATCGAAGTGCCGGAAAGATTTCCCTGGCGGGGGTCTACCCTGGGAGCCATCGCGCGCGGGTTGCTGTTCGGGTATCGTGCGGAAAATTTGGCACTGGCCGAATTGGCGTTGGTCGACGTGCCTGCCGGCCGCGTGTTGGCGCGAGTCGAGGGGAATGCCTGGGCTTCCCTGGACCGGCTGGACCCGCCCATCGAATCCAACGAGTACCCGGTGGTTCGACGGAATTTGGAGGATCCGCCCATTTACCCTGAGAAAGAAGCAGACGCGTATGACGTCATGCGAGCGGTCGCCGCCGGTGATGCCATCGACCAAGCGGTGCTGCATTTGAAAGAGGCTTGGGGCGGATCCTAAGTAGATGGAAAGATTCAGAGTCAGAAATCAAGGAATTAGCTATCGGCGGGATTCTGTGGAGAAAGGAAAAGAGCGAGTAATTTTTTAAGGATAAAGTGGCAACTGGTTTATAGGTTCTATCCGTGCAACAGCCTGGTTATACGCTCGGTGCATTAGTCTTGGAGCTTCGTGGTGATCCGTAGCATGAATCATGTAATACATGACTCGGCCGTCCCCGCTTTCACGTTCATAGATTGGCCAATAGTGAACATGTTTATAACCTAATTCATCAACGAAACGTTTTCGGAAAATCTCAGCCCTTGCATCCCCTTTCACGTTATGTAGTTGTCCCCAATCTGGTCCTCCCCACCAGGATTCGAGCACAGATGTATTCTGCTGAGCTGCCAATGCTCGGTCTAGCCAACTAGAGGGTAAAAAATAAAAAAGCTCTATTTTCCAATCACTCTGTTTATAAGAGGCAAGTTTTTGAAGAGTGCTCCAATGGCATTCGAAAGTCCTTTGATCAAGCAAACAAAAAGTTGCCTCATTTTTCTTGAGGGTATTAGAAATTAAAATTTGTCTTATTACCTCATTAAAGTCACCATGATGAACCTCTATTCTACGTTTAACTCCTCCGTTGCATTGATAAGGTTGCGATTCCTTTAGCTGCTTGAGTTTTTCTGCGCTAGAAGCATTTGTGTCACAGAGAATAATATGTCTTAGTCTTCTTGGCTCACTCTCTAAAACCAATTTGGCAGTCCACGTATCTGGCTTATCCGCTTCTTGAGGCCCAGCAAAGCCATCAATGTATGTGCCGTGTTTTGTGACTAGCACAAAGTAGTAGAGATAGCGTTCAATCAACCTTGCTTTGTTTTTTGTCCAAACAGGTGAGTAGAGAGGCTTGAAAGAGATAGGTCTTATTGGTGGATCTGGAAGGTCAAAAAACTGGAGTTGTTCGAGCATTCAGATTTTCTTCTATTCTATCTTGTTAGAGTTGATGGTAGTGGGAAGCTCATCCCATGTTTTCCCGTTTAGCTCCCTTCCTGCTAACTTCTTGCCGAGATTTATTAAAGTTATGATATTACCCTCTGTATCCTTCAATTGCCGTTTTACCTGTTTGCTTTTCACCCCGTTTGGAATCGGTTTCCAGTTTCCCCACTGCTTGAAATGAAATGGAACACCTGCGATGACACATTGATCTTTAAGCTGTCTTACCCAAATCGGATTCATCGGTCTTGCATGTGGTCCGCTTTCACCTCCAGCGATAACCCAATCGATATAGAATTGGGCCTTAGGCCTTTTGGCCTTTTTGTTTTCCTTAACAAAGTTTGGAAGCCATAGGCTTATATCTATGGGACTTAGCAAAGGCTCACAAGATATGAACCTAACTCTAGCTGCAAAACTCAAAAGAATGGGAATTCTTTTATTTGCCCATTCCTGGGATTCCACTGTAGTGCCTAACCAAACGTTTTCTGGCCATTCTGCTGTCCAAGGAACAAATCGTTCTATCAACTCAGGCCTTTTTGTCAGTATTAGCCAATCGAGCCACGGAGTGCTCTCAATCATTGCCCAAAGGCGAGTGCGGGGCTCCACCAGTTCTGGACGATTTTCAAAAACGTCAGCCATGGATGCACAGAATACTCGCTTTCTCTTCCCTTCTTTTTCTGCTTCGTGGTTCCATGTTATGGGTTGTCGCCAGTGAGTTTCTCCAAACAGTCGTCGTTGGTTGCGTGTGCCCCATATATCAGAGCCTAACCTTTTTGCCCAAGACTCAGCATAGCAATAGGTACACGCCTCGGAGACCTTGGTACAGCCCCACCAAGGGTTGAAAGTATGATGAGTCCACTCAATTTTTGAATCTTTTGCCATAGTAAAGTTTTAGAAATTCGTCCAATGCAAATCTGAACTCGTTACGCAAGAAAATCCTGAAACTCTTTGACAGTCAATCCTGCTTTTCGGATTAAGCTGCGAAGGAGGCCTGGTCCCAACTCCCGATGTAGAGGGACCGTTAATACGACAGCCATACTTTCTTTGATTAGGGTGACGTGACTTCCACGTTGACGATCTTCAATCCACCCAGCCTTTTTCAGAACTCGGATTGCATCATCGCCAGAGCAGACCGGGAGTTTGGTCACGCCACTCCTACTTCAACTTCCCGGACTTCGATGTGATCGGGCAGACCTTGGGCCCGGCGGGTTTCGAGACTGGCCAGAATGGCTTCTTGAATATTGGCTAACGCTTCTTCGCGGGTTTGTCCCTGAGAGACGCAACCGGGAAGGGCCGGGCAATCGACGACGTAATACCCGCCTTCGTCCTGTTCGATGGTGACGAGAAATCGCATGGTCTTCTCCTTTGCGGCAATATTTATAGCATAACCTTATGAGAGGAGAGGCGACAAGCCGGTGAACGGGCCTACAATAGGATGATGAAAAAGGCATGGCACGGGTCGTGACGCAGAATTCGGCCCGCCAATTGGAGAGAGACGATTGCTTCTAGCGATAATTGACGAATTGCAGGTCGATGCCGAAGTCCTGCTGTTTCAGAAAATTGATGACGGCTTGCAGTTCGTCTTTGCTTTTGCTCTGCACGCGCACCTGATCGCCTTGAATCTGCGCCTGCGCCTTGAACTTGTTCTCCTTCAGACTCTTCGTGATGGCCTTGGCTTTGTCTTCGACGATCCCGCTTTGCACCGTGACGTGTTGCCGCACGGTTCCCCCCAGGGCTTGTTCCACCTTGCCGTAAACGAGGGCTTTCAACGACACGCTTCGCTTGACGCACTTTCCCTTGAGGATGTCGATGACCGCCTTGAGTTTGTAATCGTCGTCCGCCACGATTTCCAGGACGTGCTCTTTTTCCTTGAGCGTGACGTTGGATTGCGATCCTTTGAAATCGAAGCGTTGCCCGATTTCTTTCATGGTTTGATCAACCGCGTTTTTGACTTCCTGCATGTCTACCGTGGATGTCACGTCAAACGAGAACGTCTCCGCCATGAAGTGTCTCCTTTTTTAACAACATTTGCCTTCGGGAATCCTGATGCCTTCGCCGTCGATAATCTCCGTGGTGGTATAAGGCTGTTTCAGGACCAGGTACCGGTACCATTTTGTCGCGCTCTCGGTCAGGACCACGAGGGCCAGGACCGCGACCAGCCCGACCAGCGCCGCATTCAGCCCCATCGTGACTCGCGCCATCGGGTCCGCGGCGGTTCGCGCCCGGTCCAGAAAAATCCACCACAGGTCATGGCAGCCCGTCAAGGTGATGATGCCCACGAACACCATGGGGACGGCCGTCACCCACAGGTAGCGGGCCTTGTCCATTTTGATGAACAGGGTCGTGCCGATACAAAGCGCCAGGGTGCCCAACAACTGGTTGGCGGCTCCGAACATGGGCCAGACCGTGGAGATCGTGCCCGTGGCGATGAGCCATCCCCATGCCCCGACCACAAGCGCGCTGGACAGGATGACGCCGGGCCACCAATTGATCCGGCGAAGCGGAGCATACAGGTGCCCGCCCATTTCCTGAACGAGATAGCGCGCTACACGCGTGCCCGCGTCGATGGTCGTGAGGATAAACAGGGCTTCGAACAGAAGCGCGAATTGATACCAATAGGCCATAAGCCCTGCCATCCCCGGCAGCGCGGAAAAAATCCAGGCCATCCCCACGGCCAACGAGACCGCGCCTCCGGGCCGGCCGGAGACGTCCACTTCGACCAGTTGCGAAAGCGTATGGATGTTTTGAACGGGGTATCCCATGGCCGCCAGCGCCTCGGCCGGGAGACGCGTGTTGATCGCAAAGTAGTCGCCCGGTACGAGCAGGGACGCCGAGATCAACGCCACCACCCCGACGAAGCTCTCCAGCAACATGGCGCCGTAACCCACCATGGCCTGGGATTCGCGGGCAATCATCTTCGGCGTGGTGCCTGATGATACGAGCGAATGGAATCCAGAGATGGCTCCGCAGGCGATGGTAATGAACAGGAACGGAAAGAGGGGGCCGGGGATGATCGGCCCTCCTCCGGCGATGAACCCGGTGACTGCGGGCATGTGCAGGTCAGGTGCTAGAATGACCACGCCGATCGCCAGCAACCCGATCACCCCGAGTTTCATGAACGTCGAGAGGTAGTCCCTCGGGACCAGGAGCATCCACATCGGCAGGACCGAAGCCAGAAACCCGTATCCGGCCAGGAGCCAGACCAAGGTTGTCCGGTCGTGGGTAAACCACGTCGCCATATCCGATTGCGCCACCATTTTGCCCACTGCCACGGTCAGGACAAGAAGCACGATGCCCATGAGTGACATTTCTCCGACGCGCCCGGGTCTGACGTGGTGATGATACCATCCCATGAGAAAGGCGATCGGGATCGTCATGGCAATCGTAAACGTGCCCCAGGGATTGGCCACGAGCGCGTTGACCACGGCCAGCCCCAGACCGGCCAGGGCCACGATCACGATAAACAACACGGCCACGGCCGTGGCCGTACCGGTGATCCATCCGATCTCCGCGCGCGCGATTTCCGGGAGGGAGCGGCCGTTGCGACGCAGGGAGCCGACTAGAATGACGAAATCCTGGACCGCGCCGGCCAACACGGCCCCGATCACGATCCAGAGAAATCCCGGCAGGAACCCGAACTGGGCCGCCAAGACCGGACCCAACAACGGTCCGGCGCCGGCAATGGCCGCGAAATGGTGGCCGAAGAGCACGTATTTGTTCGCGGGATAGTAGTTGGTGCCGTCTTCCAGTCGAAAGGCCGGGGTGCTGCGTTCATCATCCAGTTGCATGACGCGCCGGCCCAAAAATCCTCCGTAAAACCGATAGGCCAAGACGTAAAAGCAGCCGGCCGCTGTCACCAGCCAGAGCCCGTTGACCTTCTCGTCGGGATTCAACAAGCCGGTGACAAAGCCGAAGGACACGGCGCACAGGAGGGAAACGAGAATCCACGCGGTCGTCTTCAGGGTCTTCATGGTGCTTCAGAACGTCGAGCGAGCGATTCGTGTGTGCCGCGTGTCTCGAAACGGCGCGTCATTGTCCCGGCACTGAGCCCGTCGCTCATGCCGGCTGTGAAAACGGGGGTTTGTCGAACTTTTGTCGAATGGCGTTCATGGCGTTGAAAACCATGGGTTTTGTGAGCAGTCGATGTTCAATCGCGCGTTTGCCGGGAAAATCGAGTAAGGATACTCCAATGACCATGGTGAGTAAACCTTGACCCGGGAGGACCAGCATGGCAATCCCCGCCAGCAGAAACACCAGACCGACCGTGTTCTTGATGATCAAACCCGCGTAGCGCAGAACCGGATGGTATCCTTCCAGCCACACGTGTTCTTCATCGTGCAAAAAGTAATCCACGGGCAGGCGGATGATGATGACGGGAATGAGCAGGATGGTCCCGAAAAACATCACGACCGAGACGATGGTGATGGCAATCAGGGCCTCAGGCGGAACCAGGGCGGTCAGTTCGTCATAGACTGTCAGAATGGTGTTCATGGGGCGAACTCTGTGCGTCGCAAGGGGAAATAGCACGTTCTCAGCGATTCGACAAGCATGGCAGAAGGTTCGGAAGAGAATTCGTCGCCGGAAGCCCGTTGAAGGGGCGTTGACGAACAGGATAGGATGCTGTTCCATTTATCGAGGAGTGGGGCTCAGCGGATGCCGGCTTACTGGCTACTCAAATCGGAACCGTCGACGTTTTCCATTGAGGATCTGGCGTGTTCGCCCAAACAGACGACGTGCTGGGAAGGCGTGAGAAATTATCAGGCCCGCAATTTTCTGCGATCCATGTCCGTCGGCGACCTGGCGTTTTTTTATCATAGCAATGCCGACCCTCCGGCGATCGTGGGCATTGTCGAGGTCGTCAAAGCCGCATATCCCGATTATTACGCATGGCAACCCGAGAGCCGGTATTTCGACGACAAAAGTTCGGAGCAGAATCCGCGATGGGTGATGGTCGACGTCCGGTTGAACAAGGTGCTGCGCACGCCGATTTCCCTGGAAAG
>VXOF01000003.1 GCA_009840285.1 Nitrospira sp. SB0662_bin_26 | reverse complement strand
TGATAAGCCTCGGGTTTCGCTCCGGGACGCCTTGCCCTGCATCCCGCTATCACAAATAAATCAGAGGTTTCTTACCAACCTGCCGGACTCGTCCGCAACGACGGGACAGCCTCCTTCTCAGAGGAGTCAGTCGAAAACGGAAGGCATCGAGAAAATCGGCAGGTACATGGCCACCACGATGAACCCGATGCCGATGCCCAAAACAACGATGATCAGCGGCTCCAGGACGGCGGTGAACGCGGCGACGTCGCGGTCCACTTCACGCTCGAAAAGGTCCGCGATGTTTCCCAAGGCCGTATCGAGACTGCCCGTGGCTTCGCCGACCCCGACCATGTTGGAGACCAGGCGGGGAAACATCCCGGACCGCTCCAGCGGGTCGGCCAGGGTATGTCCCTCGCGAATGCTTGATCGCGCTTCCTCCAATGCCCGCACCATGCGCTGCAACCCAGACACCTTTTGGGCGATTTCCAGACTACGTAAAATCGGCACGCCGCTGCCCAGGAGCACACTGAGCGTCCGCGCGACGTGAACCATAGCCACGTTTCGCCACAGTTTCCCCAGCAACGGCACGCGAAGCACGACGTCTTCGATCATCCGTCGCCCGGACCGGGTCTTCGCCCACAGGCGTCCTCCCATCCCCAAACCGACGACACCGAGGAGTACCGACACCCATTGTTCCTGGAGCCATCGACTCAACGCCAGCACGACGGCCGTGGGCCAAGGCAGCGCGTCGCCCCAATCGGCAAACATCGTGGCGAACATGGGGATTACCCAAATGAGCAACACCCAGAGCACGAGCAAGGCCACGATGACCACCAACAGGGGATAAGCCAACGCCAGTTTCACCTGTTGCCTGAGCCGCACCACCTTGTCCAAATGCTGGGCCAACCGGCCGAAGGTCCGGTCCAAGGTGCCGCTTTCCTCTCCGGCCTGGATCATGCTGACGTACCAGGGCGTGAACACCGCGGGGTGCCCCTGAAGCGCGTCGGCCAAGGATGATCCCGACTCGACGTTCTGCTTGACGGCACGGAGCACGGCTTGCAACGCCGAAGACGAGGCTTGTGTCGCCAGCATGTCGAGACTCTGCGCAAGGGGCACTCCGGCTTTGATCAAGGCTTCGAGTTGATAGGTAAACACCAGCAAGTCGTTTTGAGAGACGCGGGCGGTTCCCGGAAAGGACCACCCTTCGGTAGAGAAGCCGGGCTTTTCCCGGATGCGGGTCACGAAGAGATCCTGCTGGCGGAGAGCTCGCAGGGCGGCGCCTTGGTCCACGGCCTCCAACTCTCCCTGCCGAACTCCTCCCTCCCGTGTTTTCACGCGATACACGAACGTCGGCATGATCTGGTGTGGCTCAAGAAAGGGAGTTCTCCTCCCGGGTTCAATCCTCGGTGGAAACGCTCACCACCTCTTCCATCGTGGTCAGCCCTTGCTTAATTTTATCCAAACCGCTGCGTCGTATGGTTTTCAAGCCATCGGCCAGGGCTTGCTGCTTGAGTTGCTCCGCGGTCTGGCGTTCGAGGATCCGAGATCGAAACTGGTCTGAGACCGGCAAGACCTCAAACAGACCGATACGCCCCTTATACCCGGTCCCATGACACGCGACACAGCCTTGGCCACGCAGCGGGGCGATGGATGTTAACTCCGCATCGGTGAACCCTGCCTCGCGAAGCTGTTGTCTCGAAAACCGGTCATCAGGCCCGTGACAGTCAGGGCAGATTCGACGCACGAGTCGCTGCGCTACGATGACACTGACCGACGACGCCACCATAAAGGGTTCAACACCCATATCGAGTAACCGCGTCACCGCCCGAACCGCATCATGGGTGTGCAACGTGGACAACACCCGATGCCCGGTCAGCGCAGCCCGGATCGCTATTTGCGCGGTATCCAGATCCCGGATTTCACCGACCATCATAATATCCGGATCCTGCCTCAGAAAGGCCCGCAAGATCCGGGCAAACCCCAGACCGATCTCTTCCTTGATCTGGACTTGCGTGATGCCGGTGAAATGATATTCCACCGGGTCTTCAACCGTGACGATATTCACGTCGGGCGTGTTCAACACTTGCAGCGCCGCGTACAGCGTCGTGGTCTTTCCACTCCCCGTCGGACCGGTGACCAGGATCATGCCATGCGGGCGCTCCAAAGCCGTGAGGAAGGCTTCGGTGTCGGTCGCATCCAACCCCAAAGCCGGCAATTCGACCAGTTGCCCCGCCCGGTTCAGCAACCGAAGCACGGCTTTTTCTCCATGCAGGGAGGGCAAAACCGAAAGACGCACGTCGACGGTCCGCTGTCCTCCCAACTCCAACGTCATACGCCCATCCTGCGGCAGGCGGCGTTCGGCAATATCCAGATGCGAAAGGATTTTGAGTCGAGAGATCACGGCGTTACGCAGTCCCAGGGAATAGGTCATCGCCGTATGTAAGACGCCGTCCAGCCGGAACCGCACGCGTACGCCGCTTTCATCGGGTTCCAAATGCACGTCGCTCACGCCCGTGCCAGCCGCACGTTCAAGAATCGTCTGCGCCAACCGGGCAACCGGAGACTCTTCTTCCACCACGGCCTCGGTTCCGGCTTCCGGCTGTGCGTAACGCAGGCTCGACGACGCCTTGTCCAACAACGACGTCATGTCTTCGGATTGCAGGATTGAGTCGACGGTGTGGGCGTGGAGCGCGTACTCGTTGGAATGGGAGGCATCGCGGGTAGAGGCAGCAGCGTCGTGCGTGTTCGCCGGTGCGGATGGGCCGTCGTGTCGACCGTCATCCTGCCCCTGGTATGTGACTAAAACACATCTACCCTCCCAAGAGGAGTATAGGAAATGATGGAATGGGGGTGTTGTTTGTAAAA
>VXOF01000100.1 GCA_009840285.1 Nitrospira sp. SB0662_bin_26 | reverse complement strand
TCCTGAAGCAGCAACACCAGGGTCTCAACCGACCGTGGGTTTTTGAGTCGCCCCACGGCGCGGGCGGCATGCATGCGCACGACCCAATCCTGGTTCAGGAGCGCGGATTCCAAGGGTTCAAGTACCCGCTCATCGGCAATTTCGGACAAAATGGACGCCGCAGCTTCCTGCACGGACAAATCCGGGTCCTGCAAGCAGTAACTCAAATCCACGACCGCCGGGCTTCCGATAGACGTCAACGCGCTGGTGGCGGCAGTTTTCACGGCTCGATCGGAATCCCGTAAAGCCTCAATCAACGGATTCACTCCTCTGGGGTCACGGGATTCGCCAAGGGCAATGGCCGCATCTTCGCGGATACCCCAATCTTCATCCTTTAAGGCGGCAATGTGTTCCGCCACACTATCGGCCATGGTCATCCTTTGTAGGGGCGGACCGAAGCCTGCCCTGCCTGTCCTGAGCGTTCTTCGACTTCGCTGTCGCTACGCTCAGAACGAACGGAAACGCGAAGTCGAAGGGCCTGTCCTGAGCGAAGTCGAAGGAAGCGAAGCGAACGGGTGCCCGCCCGCATCCCTCACAAAAAACGGGGTTGCCCCATTTTTCCCTCTGTCGATAGGGGGAATGCCGAGGAACCCGCATCCCAGCAACTTATCACAGCGATTTTTTGAGGGTCAATAAAATCGCGTACATGGAGGCTGTACAGGGGTTGGCCTATGTGTCCGCCTGTCCGCGTATCTCTTCCTTGAATGACCGGAAGAGGGACAACATCAGAAGCAGCATGATCACGGCAAAGGGAAACGCGGCCAGG
Source organism: Nitrospira sp. SB0662_bin_26 (assembly GCA_009840285.1). GTDB lineage: Bacteria > Nitrospirota > Nitrospiria > Nitrospirales > UBA8639 > Bin75. The sequence continues at coordinate 25,446 of VXOF01000100.1, read as the reverse complement.
ATCGAGCCCGTTTGAAGACCCTTGAGCCCGCCGGACCACAGCAACACGGCTGCCAAGACGGATTGGATGATTCCCCACGTGAACTTGATGGCATTCGGCGGGTTCAGGTTGCCGTTCGACGTGAGCGTGCCTAGCACGAACGTGGCGGAATCCGCGGACGTGATGAAAAACGTGGCGATCAGGAAAATCGCGATGAGTGACATGATCCCGCCAAAGGGGAAATGCTCCAACAGCGTGAACAGGGCGACTTCTTTCCCTTGCGAGTCGATGACCTGTTTCATGCCCGCCTGCTCGAACATGTCCAATGAAATGGCCGTCCCGCCGAAAACGGAAAACCAGAATGCGCAAAAGAGCGTCGGGACCAACAACACGCCCAGGACAAACTCCCGGACGGTGCGGCCGCGGGAAATTCTGGCGATAAAGGTCCCGACGAACGGTGCCCAGGCAATCCACCATGCCCAGTAAAACAAGGTCCAATCCTGTATCCACCGGGAGTCGTCGAACGGCGCCAGGTACAGACTCATGGTGGGCAGATTCTGAAGATAGGCACCCAGCGCCGAGGTAAAGACCTCCATAATGAATTTCGTCGGGCCCAGGAACAAGAGAAAAACCATCAACGAGATTGCCAGCACCATGTTCAGGTTGCTCAAATACTTGATCCCCCGTTGAAGGCCGGTCTGCGCGGACAGGATGAACAACACCGTGACCACGGCTATCATGACCAGTTGCAGCATGACGGTATTGGGCAGGGCAAACAGGTAGGAGAGGCCTCCGCTGATCTGGATGGCTCCGAAGCCCAATGACGTGGCCACCCCGAATACCGTGGCAAAAACCGCAATAATATCAATGGCTTGCCCCATTGCACCCTGCATGCGTTCGCCGAAAATTGGCTCACAACTCGCGCTGATCAATCCTGGTTTGCCTTTTCGAAATTGAAAATAGGCCAGACACATCGCCACCATGGTGAAAATCCCCCACGGGTGCAGCCCCCAATGAAAAAACGAATACTGGAGGGCCAAGCTGGCGGCTTCCGGTGTCTCACCCGGTCCTCTGGGCGGGTCATAAAAGTGAGCGGTGGGTTCTGCCACGCCCCAAAACACCAACCCGATGCCCATCCCGGCGCAAAACAACATGGCAAACCACGTGACCAGCGGAAATTCCGGCTTTTCCCCGTCCTTCCCCAAGGGGATGTCCCCGTATCTCGAAAAGACCAGGGTGACTGCCATGACCAACAACCCGACCGCACAGAGGAGATAGAACCACCCGAACGCATCCAGCAACCAGCGCTGGATCGCGGATGTGACAGCGGCCAATTGAGCGGGAGCCACGGCCCCCCACACCAAGAATGTCGCGGCAATGGAAAAGGAGATCTTAAAGACCGGAGTGGCGGTTTTCATCGGATAAGCGTGCGAGAACAGATCCCTGCGTTCCCGTCAGTGCGGCATAACTTCCAAAAATCATTTAGTATCAAACGGTTATAAAAAACTCCGTCACATTGTGACGAAAAGGCGTTGACTCGATAGTTTGACGGGAACGTCCCGAGAACTCAAGGTGAATTCCATCGGACAGATTAAGGGTTGCTCTCAGGGGACCAAATCGTTAGAGTGGAGATTCCCCAATACCCTTTTTCGTTGTTTCATCCAACCACGGTCGAGCCTCGGCTCGACGGGAAAGGGATTCGACTATCGAGGAGGTGGACCATGGGTAAAGAACAGTTGTACGGTGACAATCCCATTGCCCAGCGAAAAACCGACCAATACAAACGCGAATATGTCCACGGCTTTGTCCGAAAATGGGATGAACTCATCGACTGGGAGGCCCGCGCCAAGAGTGAAGGGGACTTTTTCATCAATATCCTGAAAGAACGCGGGGTCCGGCGGGTCCTGGACGTGGCAACGGGCACCGGTTTTCACTCTATTCGGCTCCTGAGGGCCGGATTCGACGTGACCAGCGGGGACGGCAGCCCGGAAATGCTGGCTCAAGCCTTCGAAAACGCCAAATGTGCGGGCTTCATCATGAAGACCCTGCATGCCGACTGGCGGTGGCTGAGCCGGGATGTCCACACCCAATATGATGCGGTCATTTGCCTGGGAAACTCCCTGACCCATTTGTTTTCGGAACAGGATCGCCGGAAAGCCCTGGCCGAATTCTATTCTGTGCTCAACCACGACGGCGTCCTGATCCTGGACCAACGGAATTACGACGGCATCCTCGACAACGGGTTCACCTCCAAACACGTCTATTATTATTGCGGGGATAACGTGAGCGCCGAGCCGGAATACGTGGATGAAGGCTTGGCTCGATTCCGGTATCGGTTCCCGGACGACTCGGAATATCACCTTAACATGTTCCCCCTGCGCAAGGATTACGTCAGGAAACTCATGGGAGAGGTCGGGTTTCAACAAGTCAAGACCTTTGCGGACTTTCAAGAAACCCACCGCGTCGAAGACCCCGATTTCTATATCCACGTAGCGGAAAAACTGTACAAGAACGAGGAACGGCCCATTAAAGTTTCAGTGGAGTACTCGCAGCCCGTCGAAACCGCTAGAAGTTACTACAACAGCCACGATGCCGACCGGTTTTATGCCACCGTGTGGGGGGGCGAGGATATTCACGTCGGCCTCTATGAACATGACACGGATACCATATTCGACGCGAGTCGCAAGACCGTCGAGAAAATGGCCTCCATGGTCAAGGATCTCGGGCCGGCGACCCGGGTATTGGACATCGGTTCGGGGTACGGCGGGTCAGCCAGGTACCTGGTCAAGCAGTATGGATGCCAAGTGGGCTGCCTGAATTTGAGTGAAACGCAAAATACCAGAAACCGCGAACTCAACGCCCAAGGGAAATACTCTCTGGTCATTAACGTGGTTGACGGAAGTTTTGAAGATATTCCCATGCCGGACGGCAGCGTGGACGTGGTGTGGTCGCAGGATGCTATTTTGCACAGTGGGAATCGCGAGAAGGTCTTTGAAGAAGTCAATCGGGTCCTTGCCCGGGGCGGGCAGTTCATTTTTACCGACCCGATGCAGAGTGAAACCTGTCCGCAGGAAGCCTTGCAACCGATTCTCGACCGTATTCACCTCGACTCGCTGGGCTCGATTCCGCGCTACAAGGACATACTGTTGGGACTCGGGTTTAAAGAGCTTGGCATTGAGGACTACACGGAACAACTAAGTACTCATTATAGGCGGGTCCTGGAAGAAGTCCTGGCCAATCAATGGAGTTTGGTAAGAGTCTGCAGCGAGGACTACATCGAGCGGATGAAATCCGGTCTGCAACACTGGATTGACGGCGGGAAGGGCGGTCATCTGACCTGGGGAATTCTCCACTTCCAAAAGCCCTAATGCCTGAATGCCTCTCACCCGCTGGGAGAGAGTTGGGGTGAGGGCAGCCCGCGATTGTTGCGGGCAATACTGTCAGCGTTCGATACGGTAGGGTTTGGCCGGCTTGGCAAAGTCCCCGGAGGGCCCGAACCGGCCTTCTTCACCGAGCACCTTATCCGGGTCGGTGTATTCGATATCTTTGACGCCCACGTGTGCATCGTCTTTGGGCGCTTCCCAGCCAAGTTTCTCGAGCGTTTCCACGACGGTCCTCTTTAATGCACTCGACGCCGTCAGCCTGGTCGATGCAAACGCCAACACCCGTTCGCTTTCTTTTTCCACCTTGGATGCCTCGGGATCATGCAGAAAAGCCACTAGCGGTTCGACGGCCGCGTCGCCGATCAGGACCAACGACGAGGCGGCGTACTCCCGCAACACGATATCCTTTAACAGCAGGATCAGATCCGGAAGCACCTTCGGATCGCGAAAATGGCCCAGCGCCGTGGCTGCAGCTTCTTTGATGAGTTGTTCTTCGCTGATGATACACCCCGGAGTCGGCCTTCCCTGTTGAGCAATACCCTTGCCTTTCAGGGCATCCAACACGGGCGGCAAGGCTCGGGCATCTCCGATCATGCCGAGTGAGGCAATCGCGTGACGCTTCACGGCTCCGTCCCGCATGGCGTCGATGAGCCCGTCAACAGCCAGGGGGTCCCCGATGATACCCAAAGCAATCGTGGCATCTTCGCGAACCGCCCGGTCTTCATCCTTCAACGCGCGGATCAACGCCTCGACCACGCGCGCGTCCCTGGTCCACGCCCGCCCCATTTGGTAGTCGGTCGTCATGCCGCCCAACGCCCGAACGCCGTGACAACGGACCACGAAGTGCGGATCGTTCAGTGTTTCCAGGAGGGCGGGAATAGAGGCTTCGCCGATGTACACCAAGGCGGTTCCGGCGGTCTCCCGGACAATTTTCGAGGTATCCTTGAACAGTTTGATTAAAGCCGGCACGGCTCGCGGATCACCGATCCGCCCCAGCGCCTCGGCTGCCGCGCTCTTCACGGCCCCGTCACGGTCACGACAGGCGATCATCAGCGGTTGAACGGCCTCGGGCTCTTTGAGCAACCCCAAGGTCTTCCCGGCCTGCTGCCGAACGCGCCACCGGTCATCTTTCAAGCAGGGAGTAAGTTTCGTGACGGTGCTTGTTCCCATGGAGGCCATGGCGGACACGGCCTCATCCTGTACTTCCATCATGTTGTCGTTGAACAACGTGATGAGCGCGTCGGAGGCCACGTCCCCGCCGATCTTGGCGAACGCCCATCCCACGTGCACCCGAACGGCCCAATAATCGTCCTCCAGGGCCGTAGTGAGGGCCTCGAGGGTTTCGGGATCGCCCAACTCCGCGAGTGCCTTCGCGGCTTCTTCCCGCGTGGCATCGTCAACGTCGTCTAACGCTTCGATCCAGTGTTCTACAGTCTGTGACATGGTTCAGGAATTGATGATGCGTCTTACGGGGCGGAGGGATAATCGTAATCGCGTTCTTGCTTGTAGGGCTGCGTGTGGCTGCACCGGATCACGAGCCTGGCCGTCCCGAGTCCGTCCACGCATTGCGCCAAGGTTCGATCAAATTCCAACTTGCCTTCCAACGTCACCAGAAACGCGAAGTCGAACGTGAAGGTCCCGAAACGATACTCGCCCGGTTTCAATTTAATTTCCCGCACGTCGGTCGTCTTGTAGGACTCATATGTGATGGGATCTTTGGTCCAGATCAACGGGGTCACGCCCGGCACGTGCCACCAGGTCGGGGGATCCAGCGCCGTGGGATCAATCGTAATTGTATATTCCCGCGTGAGCGGATTCACGGCCTCCCGCGCCGCGCCGACGTCGCCGACCAGCACGGTTGCGACGAGGCTGCATGCCAGGATGCTATTTCCTACGAATCGAGGAAGATTTAAGTTCGAACGTCTCATTTCCCGTTGTCCTTCGTTCGGGTCGCTTTTGAAAGATGTCCGTCAACGCGCGACTCTCCCATTCGGTGTGGGTTTCCAATCCGAGTGCTTCAAGCACCGTGGCCCCGACGTCCATGATATTCACGCGATCGGGAATGGCGTATCCGGGCTTCACGTTCACCCCCCAGGCAAGCCATGGAATCGCCGTTTGCTTAGACGCCCCCATTTTCGCGTTCGAAGCTTTAGGGGAATCCGCTCCTCTCAAGCCCGTGACCATGATCATGGTTTTATCCAGAACCCCGTATTTCTGATAGAGCGCCATCACGTCCGCGATGGCCGTATCAACGTTTTGGAGGGCCTGAGCATACTGCCGTGACTCCCACCCGCGTTTGTGCGCGACATCCGCCGGCTCAGGAAGGTGGGCCACCAGGAGACCGGGGATCTTGAAGATACGAAAATTAAAGCCGCCGGGGCTGGTCACTTTTTTGAGATAATCATCAATGTATTCCACGAGGGTTGAGGGATTGCACTGAGGTTTGGCCTTCCCGCACGTTTGCAGGTCTACGTAAATCTCCGGTCTGGCCAATTGATAAAACCGCTCATCCATGATGAAGAGCGCCGTATCGATCCCGCCGGCAAGATCAAGATAATCGAACATGGTCGGCGACCGAAGAAAGGACCGGGAAAAATCGTAGGTCTCCCATTCCTGATTCACGCGGTGCTTCTTGACGGGCAGCCCCGTCAGGAGGCTGGCCATGGACGGCACCGTGTACGGAGACACCGATTGGGCTTTCCAGGTGACCGCCCCTTCCCGGGCGAGCTTCTGGAGAACCGGCATGGTCCCGTTTTGAATCACGTCATTGCCCACTCCCTCCAGGACAAACAGCAGGACATGATCGGCTTGGGTCGGGGTTGACGCCGCAAAAACCTGGGGTTTTGCGGGAAAACCGAGAGTCAAAATCGCAAGAACAGCAATAGTAATTTTTGCAAACATGGTTCCAGAATTCTGTTTTCAGGGTTATTGAAAATTATTGGAGGACGTGGTGTCGACACGCTGGAGACTAGAGCACACACCGCCGTTCTGTGTTTCCAATAAACAGTCTCAAATACCTCTTTGTGACAGGTTAGATAGTCAACTTACCATGCCGGTTTTTCCGTGGTCAACTACGCGAACGAGCGCGCTGCAACCGCTGTCACTGCCGTCCCCGATTTGCGCAGGCATCCCTATTCAAGGTATGACAGCAGGGCAAATCAACGTTCGATTCATCCGGGTTTCGGCTCATGCCCAAAGCCAATAATTTTCTCCATGCCAAGTATTCCCGCTCGGATCCGGGAGAGCGGGCCCGGTACGTGTCGTTTGAACCCGGGGCTCCGCCTTTTTCCCCTGCCTGGCATGACGCACTCGGACTTCTGGGCACGCGCATGTGGGACGCGGGAGTCCGCGCGGTCGTCCTGGTGTACGGCTCTTTTTTGGGAGCCGACCTCTTCGGATCGGGGCGACTCGATGAAGTCGGAGGTCTGAAGCGAGGTTACTCCCGCGGCATTCCGGGACTGGAGTCTCTCCTTGCGGCCCTCCGCCCCAATGACTATCAACGTTCATCGCAAGATCCCTCCTGCCAACCCCCTTTTGTCAATGATGATAGCGTCAAAACCACGCTGGACAACCTTCTGAATGACAAAGCAAACTTTTCCGAACAGTACGTCAACGCACTCAGGGACGGGCTCGCGAGTGCTCGCGCGCTGGTTGTCCAACGGAACCTGTGGTCGTCCCTGCACCACCATCCCGGCCGTATGGAAGGGGCGTTTGCGCTCTTACACGAACTCAATCTCCTCAAAATACAACTGGACTTACAGGCCGGCGATCGAATCTTGATTGTGGCCCACGGCCACGCCGGCCAGTTGCCGGCACTGCTTTCCAATCTGATGGCTCCGGGGGACTCATCGGTCCGCGAGACCGTGTTTGAAACCCTGGCCTACTTTTATGAGCAACAGGAGACCCCATCCGCAGCCGTTCAACACTTGCAGGAACTGGACCGCTTGTTGGCCGAGAACCAATTGGCCGCCTGGCCCTCGCTCGACGTGGTCACCCTCGGCACCCCAATCCGCTACGGCTGGGACACGGATGGTCTGGGCAAACTCCTCCACATCGTCAACCATCGCCCGATCCGGCAGGACGGGAAACGATGGCTGGCCAAAATGGAGTTGCCCCAGGTCGTGATGGAAATGCCCATGGCGTCCGGTGGCGACTACGTCCACCAACTCGCCGTCGCCGGCACCGATGCGGTCCCCGCTTCACCATGGGAAGTGGAACTCGACCAGGCCTTGCGGGAAAATTTGGAGCCGTATGACGGGTTTGAACGGTGGTTGGAATGCGCTCGTCGCGTGACCCGTTGTCCCAACGACGGGCAGTGCCTGCTCATCGACTACCACGATGCGACGGGGGGCTCCCCTGATGATCACCTCTTTGGCCACGCCTGTTACACGCGACTCGACGCGTTGTTGTTTCAAACCAGCCACGTCGTTGACACGCTCTATGGTATCTGAGGCCTTCTCTTTTGCCCATCCGGTCTCTTTTCCGAAAAAATTCTTTGATTCTCATAAAATGTTTGTGCTATTCGTTTCCAGTTTGCCTTAGCCGGCTCGCGAGTCGCCGGGGCATGGAGCGTGTAAAGAGATCATGATTATCGGTGTTCCCAAAGAAACCTATCCCGGTGAACAGCGGGTCGCCCTGATCCCCGCCACCCTCCCGTCTTTGAAAAAGGAAGGCATGGAGGTGCAGATCGAAGCGGGAGCAGGCGCCGCGTCCGGCTATCCCGATGCCGCCTATACGGAGAAGGGGGGCACCATCGTCTCCTCACGCGCGCAACTCTTTGAAGCCGCGCAAATTATTGCCCAGGTTCGGCTGTTGGGGGCGAACCCCGAACAGGGAAAAACCGACCTGCCCTTGATGCAACCCGATCAAATCATCGTCGGCATGGCCGATGCCCTTGCCAATCCCCACGGCATCCGGGAATTGACGACGCGACGGGTCCGGGCCTTTGCCATGGAATTGATGCCGCGCATCACCCGAGCCCAAAGCATGGACGTGCTCTCGTCCATGGGCACGGTGTCCGGGTACAAGGCCGTATTGCTGGCCGCCGATGCCCTGCCGAAGATGGCGCCGATGCTGATGACGGCAGCCGGAACCGTGACCCCGGCCAAAGTGTTTGTCATCGGAGCCGGCGTGGCCGGACTGCAGGCGGTTTCCATGGCACGCCGTCTGGGTGCCGCGGTCGAGGCCTATGACGTGCGACCTTCCGTCAAGGAGCAGGTCCTGAGCCTGGGGGCCAAGTTTGTGGACCTCCCATTGGATACCCAGGATGCTGAAGACAAGGGGGGCTATGCCAAAGCCCAGGATGAAACGTTTTATCGCCGCCAGCGTGAATTGCTGACCAAAGTGATCGCCTCAAGCGACGTGGTGATCACCACCGCCACGGTGCCGGGGAAAAAAGCGCCCATCCTGATTACGGCCGATATGGTGGCCGGCATGACTCCCGGCTCGGTCATCGTCGACCTCGCGGCCGAACGAGGCGGCAATTGCGAATTGACCCAAGCCAACCAAACGGCGGTGGTCCATGGGGTCACGATTATCGGAACGGAAAATCTGCCTTCCCTGGTTCCGTATCACGCCAGCCAAATGTACAGTAAGAACATTGCCACCTTCCTGCTGCATTTGGTGAAAAAAGGCGAACTCACGATTGACCGGGAAGACGAAATCACCAAAGGAACCCTCGTGACGTGTGACGGCGACGTGGTTCACCCTCAAATCCGTGAACTGTTGGGCGCTCCCGCGAGCGGGAGCGAGGAGCAATAAGCCATGGAACTGTTGATTTCCAGCATTACGATTTTCGTCCTGGCCATCTTCGTGGGCTTTGAAATCATCACCAAGATTCCTCCCACCCTGCATACCCCGCTCATGTCCGGGGCAAACGCCATCTCGGGCATCACGCTCGTAGGCGCCATTCTCTCGGCAGGCACCCAACAGACGATGTTGACGACCGTACTCGGGGGGCTTGCGGTCGTCTTCGCGACCATTAACGTCGTGGGCGGCTTTATGGTGACCAACCGCATGCTGGAAATGTTCAAGAAGAAATCCTAGGCCATGACTGCTTTCCTCATTAACGCAGGGTACCTCGTCGCCGCAGTTCTCTTCATTTTCGGACTGAAAGGGCTGACGCATCCGCGCACCGCCGTCCGGGGCAATCTGCTCGGGGCGTGCGGCATGCTGCTGGCCATCGTCATTACGCTCACGGATCGAAACATCGTCGGCTTTGAAGTCATCCTCATCGGGATCGTCATCGGTGCGGCGATAGGAGCCGTCCTGGCCGTCAAAATCGAAATGACGGCCATGCCCGAGCTCGTGGCACTGTTCAACGGGTTTGGCGGCATGGCCTCGGTCCTGGTGGCGGGCGCCGCCCTGATAGAAGGCACCCTCGGCGGCGGAGTTCCTTTTATGCAGGTCTCCGTGGCCATTGCGGCCTCCGGGCTGATCGGTGCCGTCACGTTCTGGGGCAGCTTGGTGGCCTTTGGAAAACTCTGGGGTATCATCAATGAAAATGCCGTCCTGTTCTCGGGTCAACAAGTCATTAACGCGGTGCTGGCGATTATTGTTCTCGGATTAAGCGCAGGGGTTATCATGGACCCCGCCAATATCCTCCTCTACGGGCTGTTGGTAGCTGTGGCTTCCATCCTTGGTGTCCTGCTCGTGATTCCGATCGGTGGGGCCGACATGCCGGTCGTGGTCGCGCTCTTGAATTCCTATTCCGGATTGGCGGCTGCGGCAACGGGTTTTGTTCTGTCCAACAACGTGCTGATCATTACCGGATCACTGGTGGGTGCGTCGGGGTTGATCCTGACGCAAATCATGTGTAAAGCCATGAACCGGTCCCTGACCAACGTGCTCTTCGGGGTGCTGGCTCCCACGGGTGGAGGGGCGACTGCGGACGAAGTCTATGCGGGCCGGGTCAAGGCCGCCTCGCCGGAAGAAGTCGCGCTCCTCTTCGACGCGGCCCGAAAGGTGGCCATCGTTCCGGGATACGGCATGGCGGTCTCCCAAGCCCAGCATCCCGTGGCCAACCTCGCTTCAATCCTCAACGAGCGCGGTATTGAGGTGGAATACGCCGTGCATCCCGTCGCCGGTCGAATGCCGGGCCACATGAACGTCCTGTTGGCCGAAGCCGACGTTCCGTATGAGGCCCTCAAGGACATGGACGACATCAATCCCTACATCGATCAAATCGACGTGGCCCTCATCATCGGCGCGAATGACGTGGTCAACCCTCTGGCCAGAACCGACCCCACGAGCGCCATTGCCGGGATGCCGATCATCGACGTGGACAAGGCGAAGACCGTGGTGATTATCAAACGGAGTCTAAGCCCAGGCTTCGCCGGGATCCCGAATCCTCTGTTCGCGTTGGACAATTCCCTCATGCTGTTCGGCGACGGGAAAAAAATGGTGCTGGACATTATCGCCGCACTCAAAGATACCTGACCCGCCCAACCCGCATAAATTTCCCGATTGGAATTACGTATTTAAGTCTAGAAACAGTTGCTCGTTTACCGTTAAAAATCCATAGAAGTTTTTAAAAAACTTTATTCATAACTTATTGATTGTATGGACTTTTCTAACTCAAACCCGTTTATTGACGGCAAACTTGTCTATCGCAAAAAAAATATGATACGGTAGCGTGCGTCGCATGAGTGAGAGACAAAGAACTTTTACCCATCACGAGGGACAATGGAAATCAAGGTAGTGAACAACAATGTCGAGAAAGCTCTTCGTGTTGCGAAGAAAAAACTCGCCGCCGATGGTTTGTTTCGTGAATTGAAACGCCGACGATTTTACGAAAAGCCGAGTGTGAAGCGGAAAGCCAAAGAGCGGGAAGCCGCCCGGCGACGACAAAAATGGTTGGCAAAGCGTGCGTTTCGTTAGTTCACACCGTTTCGTGATCCCCTCATCTCTTCTCATTCAACGCCCCACCATCCTCAATGCGTGATGCCGATATTCACGCAGTCGTTTCCGAAATCAAGAAAACTATTCGCCGCTGGAAGGAACCTGTCCTTGGCGTCGTGGCCCGGGAAACCCGCGACCCCTTCCGCATTTTGGTCGCCTGTCTTCTGAGTCTCCGGACCAAGGATCAAACCACGGCAGATGCCAGCCGACGGCTATTCCAATTAGCCGACACGCCGGAGTCCATGAAGGCGCTCTCCATCAGAACGATCGAGAAGGCCATTTATCCGGTGGGATTCTACAAGAACAAAGCCAGGCAGATCCGGGGGATTTGCCAGAGCCTGCTCCGGGACTTCGGGGGACGGGTGCCGGATACCATCGAAGAACTGTTGACGTTGAAAGGCGTCGGCCGCAAAACAGCCAATCTGGTGGTGACCGTCGGCTATCGAAAGCCCGGGATTTGCGTGGATATCCACGTGCACCGGATCAGCAACCGGTGGGGCTACGTTCAAACCAAAACCCCCGAGGAAACCGAACGCGCGCTTCGAGAAAAACTTCCCGCGAAATATTGGATCACGTTCAATGACTGGTTGGTTCCCTTTGGGCAACACCTCTGTCGACCCATTTCTCCATTTTGCAGCCATTGTCCGGTGAGCCGATACTGCACGAGGGTCGGCGTACGAACCTCCCGGTAGGCGTGGTGAGTCATTGCTCCTGCTTACACGGTTTTTGACCGTTACATCTTCAACCCTTGATTTCTTGACAGAATCTGTGGTTCTGGCATCATGGCTTCGTGAACCATCATGTTTTTCTGACGATAAGGGCGAGACAGATAGGTTGTGGGCCAATGTTTGAACAGCGGATATAGTACACCGCGATATTTTCTGTCAGGTTCGCAGCTCGACGGTGGCATGGTCGAATCCTGACTGTCATTCTCGGAACGGAAACCGATGTTCGGCAATCCATTTCTCCAGGAATCTGCAGGCAGCCGGAACAAGTACCAACAACTCGACCATCTTCTGAGGGTCACGGCGCCTCACGAACGCATGATCCTGGCCGGGATCGGCCTGGTCATGCTGGCACTCGTGGCATGGGTGCTGTTCGGCAGCATTGTCCACAGCCTGACCATCGACGGCGTCCTGTTCGAGCCCGGAGTTCGCCACGAGCTGGTCTCCAGCGAGCCCGGATATCTCGAAGCATTTTTGGTCGCTCCCGGAGACCACGTCGAAGTCGGAGACCCGATTGCCCGGCAAAGCGTACCGGACCTGGATGGCGAGACCGCAGCTCTGCGCGACCGGGTAGAAATGCTCAAGTCGGAACTCCAACAGGTTGACGGAGAGGGGAGTGGCTTGCCTTCGCTGTTGGCCGCGGCCCAAGTGGCATTGTTGCAGTTGGAAGCCCGGCGCTCCGCGAGGGAATTGATCGTCAGCCCGGTGGCCGGCAAAGTCGCCGCCTTGCGGTCTGCCCCCGGTGAATACCTGCCGGCCGGCGGCGCCGTCGCACAACTCCGCGAAACGAAAGACCAGCCGCTTCAAGTGGTGCTGCAGGTCGCCCCGCGCACGGCGAAACGCATTCAACACGGTATGCCGGCGTCGATTGAGGTCGTCATGCCTGACGGCGCGACTCGCCGGTTGGACGGGGAGGTCGCTTCCGTGACCCCCGGACCGTTGCCCAACTGGCTGGCGACGCGACGGCCCGCGATCCCGGACGCCACTCATCGAGTCAACGTGGTCCTCCACCACGAATCAGACTTTTCCCTACCGGACGTCACCCCGTGTCGCGTTCGTATCGTGCTTGGTCAACAACCGTTAACAGCCCTCTTCGGCTTCTGACGGTCCCCAATGGATTCATCCGCCTTGAGACGGGAATCAGGAAAACCAAACGAGCACCCCATGAGGGAACGGGCCAAGCAACGCGTCACCACTCCACTCCTGCTGCAGACGCATGCCACCGAATGCGGTGCTGCGTCCCTTGGCAGCGTGCTCGCGTATTTTGGGCGCTGGGTGCCGCTCATCGAACTACGCGGCAAGTGCGAAGTCAGCCGGGACGGGTCCACCGCCGCGGGCATCGTACGGGCCGCCAGGTCCTATGGCCTTGAGTGCAAAGGCCTGAACGTGCATATCCGCCAAATCAAGGATCTGCCGCTTCCGCTTATTGTGTTCTGGGAGTTCAACCATTTTGTCATCCTGGAAGGCTACGATCGAAAATCCTTTTATCTCAACGACCCAGCCACGGGACGCCGCAAGCTCTCCGCGGAAGAGTTCGAACCGAGCTTTTCGGGAATAGTTTTGCAATTCAAGCCCGGCCCGGAGTTCCAGCGGGGAGGCGTCCGCCCCAACCTCCTGGAACGTATCCTGCTCTGGCTTCACGACTCTTGGGGAACACTGGCGTATGCGTTCGGATGCGGCCTGATGCTGGCCGTGCTGGCCCTCGTCGCGCCGGCCACCATGGGTATATTCGTCGATCATGTGCTGGGAGAAAATGAGCCTTGGGGTTGGAGCCTGGCCGGGGCGCTGGCTGCTGCCGCTATCCTGATTTACGGACTCACCTGGCTGAAGCAGTGGTGTCTCCAGCGCTTGTCCATTAAGATTTCAATTGTCGCCGGCAATCGTTGCCTGTCGAAATTGCTCTGGCTGCCGGTAGAATATTTCAACCACCGGCTTGCCGGCGAATTGACTGACCGGGTGTTATCGATCGACAAGATCGCCAAGGGTTTATCGGAACATTTTCTCGGCGTGCTCATCGAAATCACGATGAGCGTGGTCTTTCTGGCGGTCATGGTGGCGTACGATCCGGCGCTGGCGCTGATCGTCCTGGGCTTGGCAATTCTGAACGGGCTGCTGATGCGCGTGATCACCCGCATCCAGACCGACGAGAGCCATGCATGGCGGCGCGAGCAGGGATTGCTGGTTGGTGTTGGCATGCTCATGATGAATCAAGCTGAACGCCTGCGGATGAACGCCGAGGAGAGCCGCTTTTTCTCACGCTGGAGCGGCCATCAAGCCAGGGAACTGGCCGCACGCCAGCGATTCTCCGAACTCAGCCACTTCAACGAGGCCATGCCGAATCTCTTCATGATTTTGGGCCACGGTGCCGTCTTGACCTTCGGGGCAACCCAGGTCATGGCCGGCGAGCTGACGCTGGGCGCACTGGTAGCGTTCTACCTCGTGGCCGCCATGTTCCTGGAGCCTGTCGGGCGATTCGTCGAGCTTGCGGACCAGCGCCAAGCGCTTGAGACGAATATGCAGCGTTTGGACGACATCATGGAAATCCGCGACGATCCAAGGTTGACGCGTCGACATGAGGCAGCAAAGGCTATCGCAACCTTCGATGGACGGCTACGGCTGACCGGCCACGTGGATCTGCGCGGCGTGACCTTCGGGTACAATCGCGGCCGACCGCCGCTGATCAAGGGTTTCAGTTTAACCATCAAACCGGGACAACGGGTGGCGGTGGTCGGTCCGAGCGGTTCCGGAAAATCGACACTGTCGCGCTTGGTCTCCGGCCTCTATCAGCCCTGGTCGGGCGAAATCCTGTTTGATGGCCGTCCGGGATACGAGATTCCCGTAGAAGTCCTCTCCCGTTCCCTGTCGCTCGTGGACCAACATTGCATCCTCTTCTCCGGTACCGTACGTGAAAACATCACCCTGTGGAACCCCTCTTTTCCTGATGATCACGTGGTGGATGCGGCCCGGGATGCCTGTATCCATGATGAAATTCTCAGCCGACCCCTTGGGTATGCGACGCGGGTTGTGGAAGACGGTGGCAATTTTAGCGGAGGCCAGCGGCAACGACTGGAGATCGCTCGGGCGTTGGTCGGCAACCCGACGGTGCTCGTTCTGGATGAAGCAACGAGCGCACTCGACGCTGCGACCGAAAAGTACGTCGACGAAGCCTTGCGACGTCGTGGGTGCAGTTGTCTGATCGTCGCGCACCGGCTCAGCACGGTCCGGGATTGCGACGAGATCATCGTTCTCGATAAGGGGGTGGAAGTGCAGCGGGGCACCCATGACGAACTGATGAAGGACGAAACCGGGTTGTACTACCGGCTCATCCAAGAGGAGTAATCTGATGTCGAGTCCTGAACGCCGCTCGCTCGCCGGCTTCGCCGTTGAATCGGGAATGCCTGTGCTCTGTGCCGGCAATCTGCCGTTGGCGATGGATGATTCGCAATTCGTTTGGTTCATCGAGAAGGGTACCGTCGATCTGTTTCTGGTCGAGCACCGGGATGGGGTGGAACAATCGGCACCACAGCACATGATGCGAGCTGATTCAGGTCGCCTCCTGCTCGGTGTCGCACCCCAGGTGGGAAATACGACCCTCAGTCTGATCGCAAAGGGTTTCCCGGGCACCGTACTGCGGCGCCTTCCGGTCACCGACCTGGCTGTGGTCCGGCATTCGGAATTGGGAGAGCAAGTCGACGCATGGATCATGGACGTGTCCGCCATGCTGTCAAGAGACGCCCTTCCCCGGCGACGGCCGGACGTCCTCATTGAACCCGGAGAGGCCCCGGCGGCAAGGAGCGGCACGCTTTCTGCACAGCGTGGAACCGTGTGGGTATCGGAGGTGCCGCCGGACGCGGGGCTTTTTATGAGCCTCATCGCTCCGGTAGAAAGAAAAGGGGCAGCCGCCACGGCCATAATACCGCTCACGCCCGTCAGTTGGCTCACGCTGATGGAACCGGTGCAGCTTTCCGCCCGTTCCTCCGAAACGCTCGCCGAAGAGAGCCTTCTGCTGCCCGCCCTGGCACACTTCCACGCCGTGGCGTTCTCTCTGGAACGACTCAACCGTCGCTTGGCGGTTGTGGACCAAGCGAATCTTGAGCGGGCGCGAGCAACCAGCCGACGTACCGATGAGGAAGGCGCCCGGCGCCGGCTGTTCAACCTGTACGGCTTGTTGGAACCGGAAGAAGCCGGCGGGCGCGACTCGGCACTGCTCGATGTCCTGCGGATGATCGGTCGCCATGAGGGAATCGACTTCAAAGGGCCCGCCAAGACAGACACGGCCGGTACCGCTATTGCTCTCAGCAACGTGCTGGATGCATCCGCTGTACGCGGCCGCCAGGTGCGGCTCGACCAAGCGGACAGGTGGTGGATCAGTGACAGCGGCGCGATGTTGGCGTTTCGGAAAGACGATGGACGGCCGGTGGCGTTGTTACCCGGCGCGCTGGGACACTACATGGAAGTGGATGCCTTCGGCTGCAAAACCAGGGTCACGCCGGAACGCGCCCAATCGCTCTGTCCCGAAGCATGGCTGTTCTATCAACCACTGCCGGCCGACGTCGCCGGGCCGCGCGATCTGTTCCGGCTCGCCAGAAAAAGGTTGACTGTCGACTTCTTACGCTTCGGATTGACCGGACTGATGGGTGGTCTGATCATGTTGCTGCCTGCCGTGGTGGCCGGTTTCATCCTCAACGAGGTGATCCCCAACGGTGCAACCAGCCTGTTGTACACGGCCACCGGGGCGCTGGCGGCATTGGCCTTGATCCGGGCACTGCTGCACGTCCTCCAGGGAACGGCCCTGATGCGTCTCGAAGGACGCGCCACGTCACGAGTCGAAGCTGCGTTTTGGGATCGATTGCTCCGGCTCCCTGTGCGTTGCCTTAACCGCTACTCGGCCGGCGACCTCGCCATGCGTGGTATGACGTTCCAGAATCTTCGCGACACCGTGCAGGGCGTGGTCGCCAACGCCGTGCTCTCGATCGTGTTCCTATCGCCCGCGTTCGCGCTCATTTGCTTCTATGATGCCAGGCTGGGTGCCATCACCGCCGTTTTCGGTCTCCTGTCCATCATTGTGACCATCATCCTTGGCCTGGGCCAGATACCGCCTCAAAGCCGGGCGACCCGGACGATACATCATCTCGCGGGCCGGCTGTTCCAACTCATCAATGGCATTTCCCAGCTGCGCGTCGACGGCGCGGAAGGATCGGCGTTTGCGGTCTGGGCGCGGGATTATCGTGAACAGAAACTCGCGGAGTTGCAACGAGGGACCTTCGAGACGCATTTGCTGGCATTCGGTACGGCGCTCCCGCTTCTTGCCGGAGCAGTCCTGATCCTGGCAGTCACGCTTCCGGAACAACCGACCATCACGGTGGGAGACTTTTTCGTTGTCTACCTCTTGTTCATGTTGTTCCTGACGGGGATAGCCCGCCTGGGTGCTTCGTTCAGCACCGTTGCCGCCATCATGCCGGCCTTGGAACAGGTCCGGCCGTTTCTCGCCGAGCCCCCGGAGGTCAGCGTCGAAGGAGAACCCGTGGAGACCCTGGGCGGCGAAATCGAATTCGACCACGTCGATTTCCAGTACGACCCCGATGGCCCGTTGATCCTGGACGACGTCTCTATTCATGCTCGTCCCGGCGAGTTCATTGCCATTGCCGGTGAGTCGGGGGCCGGCAAGAGCACGCTCTTCCGGCTTGCGCTCGGATTGGACCAGCCGTCAGGTGGAGCCGTGTACTATGACGGGCGCGATCTCAAGCATCTCAACGTCAAGCAGGTGCGCCGGCAGGTCGGCACGGTTCCGCAGACCGTGCAACTCCATCCGCAAGACCTGTGGGACAACATCGTTGGAGACTACGAGGGAGCGACCGCCAAAGACGCGTGGGCCGCAGCCAAGCTCGCGGCAGTCGACCGCGATATCGCGGCAATGCCGATGCAGATGTTCACGAACGTGGGCGACAGCGCCAGCGTCACGTCCGGAGGCGAAAGCCAGCGCATCACGATCGCCCACGCACTCCTCCGAAATCCCCGGATTTTACTGCTCGACGAAGCCACAAACTGGCTCGACAACGAGAGTCAGTCCAAAATCATGGCCAACCTCGCGGGATTGACTTCCACGCGGATCATCATTGCCCACCGCCTATCGACGCTACGCCAAGCGGATCGCATCTACGTGATGAAAGCCGGCAAGGTGGTTCAGGAAGGGAAATTCACGGAACTCGTCGCCACCGAGGGCGTCTTCCGAGATCTTATCAGCCGCCAAATGGCTTGACCGGCTGATACATTCAGGCTACACAAACAGGGTCGTCTCGGCGCCGGCCGCCATGGCAAGGATGGCGGGAAGCCCCATCACTTCATCCACTTGTTTGGCCACGGCTTCCGCGTCGACCCCCATGTATTCCAACCCGGCGCTGCACGCGATGAGGCGCAATTTCCCCACCTTCTTCCCCTCTTCAAACATTTCCGAAATCAGGGGAACCTGTCGCTCGGCCAGCAATCGGGCCACTTCATCATGATAGCGTTCATACTCCGGGGGAAAATCGATTTCATCCAGCTTCCCTTCGGCGAGCTTTTTGATGGTCCAGAACAGCAGCACGACCACGACGTCTTTTCCCATGGCCGAGGCAGTAAGGGCGATGGTCGCCACCTGGTGCAATTTGTCGTAGGTCGCGTTGTGGGCGTAGATGACAAAACGAGGAGAGGCACTCATATGAACAACCTTCTGAGACTGAGGCCCGTCTGCGTGCGGGACAGAACGACGATTACGATCGCGTGGGTTGAATCAGTTGTTGATCGGGCGCCTTGGAAGTGGGCCAATCCTCGCTTTCAAACATCAGGCAGCATTTCAACCGTCCACAGACCCCGATGCGATGCGCGTCATTTGACCAAGCCGATTCACGACGGGACAACTTGAGGTTCACCGGTTTAAAGTCCGTGAGAAACCTCGCGCAACAGAGGACAAGCCCGCAGGTATCGACCCCGCTGAGGCGACGAGCTTCATCCCTGCTGGAAATTTGCCGCATTTCAATCCAACAATTGAACTCCCGCGCCAGATCTTTGACGAGTTGCCGAAAATCAACACGAGATTCCGCGATGTAGGTAAACGTCAAGGCCCGCCGCCGCAGTGATCCGTACACTTCGACCAACTTCATCTGCAAGCCCAGTGCCTCGGCCCGCTCCCGGCAGAACGCAATGCCGGAGGAGGATAATTCTTTTTGGTGCGCAATGGCGGCTTCGTCTTCCGGCGTCGCCTTCCGGAGGATACTGCGCATCACACGCATGGGTGGGAGGAACGGTTGCGTATGCGGCGGGGAAGAGACGGTACCGTAGGTCGTATCCTTCTCGAGTTCCAGGAGCACGTGGTCACCGACCTTCAAGGTGAGGTCGCTCGTCTGCGCGGTTTTGACCTCACCATGATCGCGAATTTTCAATCCAACGACCGTGACCCATTCAGGAAATACCTCTTCCTGATCAATCCCGGATACGGGAATTGATTGATCGAGCATCGAACGTCCTCCCGTCGCAAGAATCACTTACTCCTAACATATTAGACAACCTGAGGCAAGAAAGGTTTAACGAGGTGCGTTCTTGAGGAACGCGGGCACTTCATGGTCGAGTTGATACAGAACGAGCGGCGCGAGGGCGTCGTTCTTTTCGATGACCTTGACCTGGCCCGGCGCCAGCGCACGCACGATGTCCAGGGCTTGGCCGTGATGGTACTGACGGCCGGTTGCCGCCAGCACGTCCCGCAGGGATTCGGGGTGATCCCAGTGGGCGGTGAGTAACGCCGTCCTGGCCGGATTCCGATCGCTGAACATGAACGACAAATGGTCCGGATACCAATCGGCGCCGCCCGTGGCGTACGAGATAAACAATTGGGCTTGCGCATGTTGCATCAATTCCGACAGGTAGTCGTTGGTGAGGAAGCCGTTTTCTCCTACTTCCAACCACTTGCCGGGGTGGGACAAACACGCGTGCGCCGCGTAGGAACGAATTTCCTTCAACTGTTGCTGCGAGGCATAGACGGTCGCAATCGGACCATGCTGCTCCACAAGCCCGGCGATGACTCCGTCCTCGATTGCCGAATGCCCGTCGTTCGTGGGTCCGCTGTCCGCATGGACCAGGGTATTGTGTCCACGGTCACTGATCAAATAGCAATTGCGTGGC
Organism: Nitrospira sp. SB0662_bin_26; assembly: GCA_009840285.1. Classification (GTDB taxonomy): domain Bacteria; phylum Nitrospirota; class Nitrospiria; order Nitrospirales; family UBA8639; genus Bin75. The sequence goes on along the minus strand of VXOF01000100.1, from coordinate 5,306 downwards.
AGCGCCAAGTCGCAGGGATCCTCTCCGAAAAACGGAACCGACACCACCTGCCCGCCGTCGAATTTCCAGGATTCTCCATGTGCCAGTTCAATGACATTCGTAAAGCCCAATTCCCGCATCAGGGACAGATAATCGAAATGCCACGTCTTCCGGTTTTTCCGGCTGGGCACAATCACGGGCACGTCCTTGGGTACATGTAGCAACGTGCGGGGATCGACGTGGTCGTCATGGTCGTGCGTCAGGAACACGGCGGCCGGTGGCGGCAACAACGAAGTCCACAGCGAAGGAACTGGGGATTCGGCAAACCAGGGCATCAGCCAAGGATCAAACCAGAGAAACCGATCCTGTTGTCGATAGATCAAGGCCGCGTGACCCAGATGCACCATATCCTGATCCCGGGTCGCGTCGAGCCACTGTTGGCGAACCGAGGAACGATCCGTCACGGCCAAACATTCTTGCGAATCGAGTTGTTCAAGCAGGTGCAGTAACTGTGGCGCGACATCACGACCCGCGGTCATGACCACGGTGCGAATTTCCGACACGGTCCGGGTTCCGTTCAAGCAGCCCAACAGCCTGCCCACCTCGGGGGAGAGCGGGCGCTCGAATCCCATGGGCAGCGCCTGCCGCTTCACCGCGTTGAAAATACGCAGGCCGGCGTAACTCATCACCGCAGACTGGCGGCGGTCCTTGGGAAAGTCCCAGAAAAACGTGCCGTCGGGACTCCGTCCGCACCGGATATGTTGCCGGAGCCGGGGTCGCGACTGCACGACTTCCGCATAGGCATCCTCCAGCCGGCGACCGGCCGCGGGATCATCGACCGGCGTTCGATGGGCGAACACGTCGCTGATGGCCGTTTCCACCGCGCTCATGAGAATACCGTGGACTTCATGGAGACTCGCCACGACCTCCGGAGCCACGCCGCCCATGAACGGGAAGGGGCCGGGCGGCTCGGCGCTTTCCAGTTGCACCCATACCCACGGCTGCAATCCGACAAACTGATCGAGGCCGACACGATCCCAGAGAGCCATGGCGCTAAGAATCTTTCTTCATCAGAGGGACCACCCTCAACGCAACCAAGCAGGGATACTACCTACGTTTCCGTTGAAAAACGAATCGCACTGATCGTGGGTTCGTAGAGAACCTGGATGACGACGCGGTCGGGGTCCGCCAGATAAAAGGAATAACTGCCGTCCCGGTGTTGCTTCGGGTGGTGGATGATCTCCACGCCGGCTTCGACGACCCGTTCGTACAGCCGGTCCACGTGTTCCGGCGAACCCATGATAAACCCCAAATGGTCGAGAAATTGCCCGTGACCGTGTTGGTAAGCAGGCATCTGCTCCTTGGGAATTTGATGCAGCGCCAAGTTGTCGACGCCGGAACTCATATACACGTTCCCGGCATCGGGTTCCCAGACGGTCGTCATCCCGAACCACGTCTGATAAAACGTTTTCGAGACCTCCAGATCCGTCACGTTCAAGGCCACGTGGCGCAAGCCTTTCCCGCGCGGAATATCTTGTTGCTCGGACATGTTGATCCCGGTTCCCGATTCCCGGCGGTCATCTTAAAGGGACGTACCGAGTGGAGCAACCCTACCGTTACCAAGAAAGGAAACAACGATCGTTGTTCCCCATGGGACAGGCCGTGTGTTACCATCGCACGCATGAACACCGAACCCGACACAACAAACGGATTCATCGCACACCGGGACTCCCCACCCGGCCGCAGGCGTCAGCCTCGCACCACCATGATGCTGGCGTCTGCTCTGTGGTGCATGAGCCTGTTCTCGAGCGGGTGCGTCTCGCCGGTGGCCATGCATACGGCAGTGCTGGAATACGATTGGACGGTCAACCGCATCGAAACCGAGCTCCTGCTGCTCAATATCGCCCGCACCCGCTACCATGAGCCGATTCACTTCACGGCCGTCTCCAACATCGCCGCCACCTTTGATTTCCGCGTCAACACAGGCATGATGGGATTACTGGCCGGATCGCCGGGCGCCGACTCGCTGTCTCTGACGTTGGGCAGTTCCGCCGCGGAAAATCCGACCGTGAACATCATCCCGATTCAAGGTGAGGAATTCACCAAACGCCTGCTGACCCCGATTACCGACGAGACCATCTCGTTCCTGTGGCAACAAGGGATCGATCCCGCCATCCTCCTTCGCCTGGTGTCTCAAGGGATCATTTTCGAAGACAACGACTGCAATCAAGTGATGCTTCGCCAAGACAACGACCGCAAACGACGTTTCTTGTGGAATCAGCCTCGACGAAAAAAAGAATACCAAGAGTTCCGGCAGCGGGTGATGCATCTGTCATGGCTCCAGGCCGAGCGAAAGCTGTTTATTGGCCGGACGGACCCCCCCAACGAAGACCAACGGAAGACCGGCCGGATCGTGATCACCAACTACGATCCGAATAGGCTTTCCAAGGATGATCGAGAGAAGTTACACCGCCAAGCGGATCGATTCTCTCTTCATCATATCCTGGTCGACATTCGGCCGGACCATCCGGGCGGTGATTTCCCTATTTGCGGGGAAATCAAACTGCGCAGTTTCAAGGCGATCCTGGGATTTATCGGACGAGGTATTACCGAGGACGAGGAATTTGACGTGAAACCGAACGAGAAGACAAAGTTGAAGACTGTCAATCCACCCAAGACTCTTACCATCCGGGAATCACGCACCCAACCCGAAGGCGCCATCATCTCCGCTCAAAAACGCGGGCTGTGGTATTACATCGACCAGGAATCCGCGGACGGGGAATTGATCGATCGATGGAACCACGAAGCCTTCGACCTGCTCTACCAACTGTATCACCTCACCGTGACCGATATTTCCAAAACTCCTACGTTGCCCATCGCGATTTCCAAGTAGGGAAGAACCAACGTCGTTCCCTGCAAAACGGCCGTGTGATACCATCACCAGCATGGACATTGAACCGGACGCGACTCGTGGATTCGCCGGCATGACCATCGCCGCCTTCGAAAGCCGGATGGCCGATCAGATGGCCAAGCTGATTGCCCGGTATGGCGGGGATCCTCTGGTGGCCCCCTCCCTGCAGGAGATTCCCCTGGAAGATAATACCGAAGCCCTGGATTTTGCGAAGGACCTCATGGCCGGGACCGTGGACCTGCTGATTCTGTTGACGGGTGTGGGCACCAGGACGTTGGTGGACGTCTGGAAAACGCGGTTCACGCTCGAAGCCATCCGGCAAGCCCTGACGAAGACCACCCTCGTCTGCCGCGGGCCGAAACCCATTGCCGCCTTGAAGGAGTTGGGATTGAAACCCCATATCACCGTGCCCGAACCTAATACCTGGCGGGATATCCTTCACACCTTGGATGATTGGAGACCGGAGGGGCTCACCGGACTCCGGCTTGCGATTCAAGAATACGGAATAGCGAACACGAATCTGGCACAGGGATTGACCGAGCGGGACGCCCTGGTCAGGAGCGTGACCGTGTACCGCTGGGCTCTGCCCGATGACGTGGAGCCCCTCAAACGAACCCTCCGCAGCATTATGGACGGGAACGTGTCCGTCCTGTTATTCACGAGCGCGGCCCAAGTCGACCACGTCGTGAAACTGCTCGAGACGACCGGAGAACTCGCGGGCTTTCGTGACGCCCTTGGGAAAACCATGGTCGCCTCGATCGGTCCCATCACCAGCCAGCGGCTCCGGCACCATCAGTTCCCCGTTGACTTCGAACCCTCCCACGCCAAGATGGGGGTCTTGGTCAAAGAAGCCAGTGAACAGGCCAGAGAGATTCTCGCTCGCAAGTCCTAGCGCTACGTCGATCCAGTCTTTCCTTATCTTGCCCCATTCGTTCCTCTCATGACGGCTGTTCATGAACGATTTTCGACCGTTCATTGAAAATAAATCACGTAACACGAACCGGCCGTGTATAACGCTCCCCTCAGGAGAGAAGAAGGGACCACTTTAAGAGGGGGAGAGGTTCGATGATAGATCAGCGAGAGACTCAGTACATCCGGCGGGCATGGCTCATCCTTGGAGTCGCCCTGGCGCTGCTTTGGGGAGTGCCGCAGAACGGCTTCGCCGCTCCGGCGAGCCAGACGATCACCGGGTACGTGCAGAACGCCGACTTGCGGCGCGTGGCACAAGCCACGGTGGAACTGCGGGATAAGGAAGGGACGTTGGTGACATCGGCCACGACGACCGATGCCGGTGGATTCTTGCTGATTACCCCGCGCGAAGGGGTGTTCTCCGTGCAGGCCGTTCAAGATACGTATCATAGCGAGCACGTGGTGATCGAAATCAGTCAAGAAGCGCCCGCCCCCGTCGTGTTGACGCTGACGGAGACCAAGGAGATTGCCTTGGAAATCGTGGAGCCCCTCGTGCCCATCAAGCCCAACTCGTCCGGTGAGACCTATTCCGTCAGCCGGAAAGACATCGAAGCCCTGTCCCGGGGTAATAACGTGGACCTGCACGACGTCCTGCTGACCATCCCCAGCGCAGTCTACGGCAGCCTCAAACAAGTGCATATCCGGCAGGATCATGCCAATCTCCAATTCCGGATCGACGGCGTACCGATTCCGGATACCGTCACGAGCCAGTTTTCCGACCTGCTTTCTCCCCGTGCCTGGGAGCGGGCGGACATTTTACTGGGCGGCATGGAGGCCCAATACGGGAATCGCACGACCGCGGTCATCGACATCACGAGTAAAAGCGGCACCAAACCGGGATTCGGGTCCATCGGCGTGTTCGGAGGCTCGAATGAAACCGTGCTCCCGTCGTTTGAGTACGGAGGGACGGCAGGAGACAAGTTCCGGTATTACGTGATGAACAACTATAAGAGGACCAACCGGGCGATCGATCCGCCCACGCTGGGCCAGTCGATCTATCACGGGGATGGCGAATCCAATCAGACCTTCCTGCGTGGCGATTACCAGATCGACAACCGCAATAACCTCACCTTGCTGCTCCTGAACAGCGTGGCGGACTCGCAGATTCCCACGGAACCGGGACAAGAAGTGAATGACGAGCTTGTCCCCTTGATCAGGAGCACTCCGGGGCTTGCGAATTTTACGCCGGCCCCTTCGGAACAGATCGATGAAAACCAGGTGGAGAACAACCAGTACTCGCACCTGGTGTGGCGACACGACATGAGTGCCAATCAGTTCGTGAGCGTAGCCGGTTACTTCCGGCACAGCCGGGCCACGTTCACCACCGATCCTTATAACGTCCTCGCCTATACGAGCGAGCATGACCATGGAGACGAAGGGGAGCATGGCCACGACGACCACGACATGCATGACGACCACGACGATGACCATGACATGCATGACGACC
>VXOF01000028.1 GCA_009840285.1 Nitrospira sp. SB0662_bin_26 | reverse complement strand
AGGAAAAACAGCTCAATTTCAACGGCCACCTGCTGGACGTAGGCGAACATCGAATCCTGGTCGATCCGCCCCCTCTGTCGGATGCCGATTTGTCGAAACTGACCAGCGCCGGCCAGGTCGATTACATCCTGCTCACCAACCGGGATCATCAACGTGAAAGCGCGACGTACAAGGACGCTTTGAATACTCGCGTGTACGTTCCGCAGGCCGACGCTCCCGAAATATCCGTGACTCCGGACAAGACCTTTGTCGACGGAGAATTGCTGCCCGGTGGGATTTGGGTTGTGCAGCTTTCCAATCAAAAATCGCCAGGAGAATCGGCTCTGTTCATTCAACAAGGACGGGGTATTCTGATTGTCGGCGATGCCTTGCTTGGCAAACCCGAAGGGTCGGTGAGTATGCTGCCGGCCGAGAAATACACCGATCCCGCCAAGGCGCGTGAAGGCCTGCGCCGTTTGCTCAAGTATAATTTCGATTCGCTCCTGGTCGGCGACGGGACCTCGATTTTGACCGGCGCCAAAGCCGTTGTGACTCAGGCGCTGGAAACGCCATAGCCTGTTGCGTGCGACAATCTCATTCGGCTCAACTCAATCAACGAGGAAATGTCCATTTTTCCCGGGGGTTCTACACGGAGGCCTACCAGTGTTACGCCAAGGCGTTGGAAGCCGATCGACAAAGCGGCGACCCCAGGGCCTTGGTGGCGACGCTGGGAAATCTTGGCAACATCTGTGCCGTCAGCGGCAAACGCCGGCAAGCCCAAGAATATTACCAGGAGGTCCTGGAACTGCAAAAGACGCTCGGGGACAACCGCGGGATCAGCGCAACACTCGCCAACCTGGGCAACCTGCACGTGGACGCCGGCGAATGGGAACGGGGCCGCGCCTATTATCTCGAGGCCCTGGACCGGATGGAACTGTTTGAAGACGATTCAGCCAAGGCGGTACTGCTTTCCGATTTGGGTTTGGTGGCCAAGGAAACCCGTCACTTCGAGCAGGCCATGACCTATTATTCGGAATCCATTGCCTTGATGAGGCGAGTGGAGAATCATGCCGGTGAGGCCGACGTGTTCAAGATGATGGCGCGAATGTACCTGGCATGGGAGCGTTATGACGACGCGATGGCTTGCGCTCAAACGAGTTTGGCGATTGCCGAGCGGCTACGAGACGAACTGCGGATGGGCGGGGCCTGGTACGTGATGGCCGATTGCCATAAAGCCATGGGCCGTGAGGAAAAAGAAGCCCAATTCCTGCATCGCGTGGTTCGCGTGGACCGGAAATACGATTTGCCCAAACTGGAAGAAAATACTCGGCGTCTCAACGCGCTTCGTGCGCGGTTGCAAAACGGTATGAACGCCGAGGCGAGAAAGGGCGCCTCATGAGTGATGAATCCCATCCGGGTTGGCAACACGTCCAGGGCCATTTGAAACAAGCCAACTCGGACTTCGTTCAATATGAACCGGATGGAGCACTGACTCTTGAATTGGATGATGAAGATTGGCAACTCGAAATCACGCCGGCAGGTTTGTTTGTCTGTCAGGCCGGGTATGCCCTGGAGGATATGCAGAGCCTGCTCTCTGACGGTACGGCCGAAGATCTTGGAAGCGACGAACTGGCCAAGCAGGCCAAGTTTTATATTCAACAAGTCGTTTCGAAATACCGTGAGCGTCTCGTCGAGGACGGGTTCAGTGAACGCGTGGAGATGAATGACGAGTATGTCGCGGTGTTTTTCGAGCGTCCCGTTGATTTCAATAACCTGTCGGAACTTGAGCAGTTGATCACGCGATACCGCCGGCAATTTGCTGCCACCTGATTTTTTCTCACCTCAGACCCAAAAGGAATTGTTATGAACGCGCAACTTCCAGTTCGCACCATGGATGATTTTCGTGACGTGGTCTATACCTTTCGTTTGTCACGGGTGATTGCGACCGCAATGGATCTCGATCTCTTCACCCGTATGGGAAACGGGTTCTGGACGCCCAAGTCTTTGGCGAGGACTGTGAAGGCCAGTGAACGGGGAGTCGAAATTATCCTTCGCAACCTGAAGACCGCGGGTCTGCTCACACAACGGGGAACGTCCTATCGCGTGGAAAAACTCGGCCGCACGTTTCTGAACCGGAACAGCCCGGCGTATCAGGGCGCATATTTGGAATTGGTTCATCGTCAGTGGGAAAATTGGGCGCAACTCACCGATTCCGTCCGAACGGGCAAACCGATTGAGGACGACGGCCCGGACGATCCGGAATACCGGCGGTCATTTACCTGGGCGATGCATCAGCGTTCCATAAGACCAGCCAAACAAGTGGCCGCACAACTTGATTTGCACAACGCCCAAACGCTGTTGGACGTGGGTGGAGGACCCGGCACGTATGCCTTGGAATTCCTGAAAAAAAATTCCACGTTGCGTGCAGGCATCTGGGACCGCCAGCCGGCCCTTGAAGTCGCCCGGGAAATTGCCCAACCCTTACGACACGGTAAACGATTGTCCTATTACCCCGGTGATCTATTTGAGAACCCGGTTCCGGCCAAATTCGACGTGATGTGGATGTCGAACGTGCTGCATATTTTTTCACCGGCGGAAAACAAGACCCTGTTCAAAAGACTCAAACGCGCGCTCAATCCCGGCGGACGGATTCTGATTCAGGACACGTTCCTCATGAACAAACCGGGGTGCGACGCCCTGGAAACCAACCTGTTTGCAGTCACGATGCTCCTGTTCACTCCGACGGGCAATACCTACAGCGCCCAGGACGTCCAACAATGGCTCAAGACCTCCGGACTCAAGAAAACCCGGTGCCTTCAATTGAGAAAAGGAACAGGTGATTGGGACGGCGTCATCATCGAGGGAAAGGTATAGAGCCGCTATACGGTTAACACCTGTCGCCCGCCGATGACGATAAGCAGAAAATTGAAGAGGGTGGTCAGGAGAATCAGACCGACGAAATGCAGGGAGTCCGTTCCGGAAGTCATGCTCTGTACAAACGTGGCAATATCCAGGGCCAAGCCGATTGTTCCGTACAGCACCCCAACCATGGCACTCCATCGTTTGCCGATCAGGCAAATCCCACCGATGATCAGCGGCAGGCCGAATTGAAACCCGTACCAGATGCCTTGACGAAGCTCCGAGGTAAATGTTTTTTGGGGTTGCAGGGCATCGAGAGCGATGGCGCTCACGAAAAGCCCGCAACATAGGGCCGCCATCATACGAGATGTCAGGTTTCCAGGGTTGGTTTGGATCATGAGAGGTTCATGACTGCGTTTTGGAGTTCGTTCGTTACCGGCAGGTCCCATCACAAGCAAGCTCCGCTTCGATCCGAAAACATGTTTCCATCATAAAGTCAAGGAGATTTATCCCTATCATTGCAGGGATAACTCCTTGGGTCGCCCTCCATCCTGCCTTTCATTGACACCCCAATTTGGCCAAGCCTAGAATGGCCCCACATACAAAGGGAGGGCGTATGACACATTCTCAATCTATTCGAAATGTCGTGGTGACCTCGTATGTCGGTGCCGGCAAAACGTCTCTGGTCGAAGCCCTGCTGTTTTCCGCCGGCGTGACGTCGTCGATGGGGACAAACGCCAATGGAAACACCGTAGCCGACTTCGAGGCGGAAGAAATTCAACACCATCATTCCATGAGTACGGCCCTTCTTCAGTATGAGTACAAGGAAACGTTTCTGAACCTCCTCGACACGCCGGGTTCCTTGGATTTCTTCGCCGACACCAAGAATACGATCCACGTGGCAGACGGCGCGGTGTTGGTCGTCGGTACTTCGGGCATACGTTCGGAATTGGATCGGGTCTGGGAATATATACAAACGCGTGAACTGCCGTGCCTGATCTTTATCAACGAACTGGACAAAGAGCGAGCAAAATTCGACACCACTTTAGCAGAAATTCAGGAAGCGCTCGAAGCCAAGTGCGTGCCGATTGCCTATCCGGTCGGAGAAGAAGCGAGCCTCCGGGGCGTGGTCGATCTGGTGACACAAAAGGCCGTGATCCCCGTTCCCAATAGTCATAAGGTACAGGAAGAAGACGTCCCCGCGGACCTGAAAGAAAAAGTTGCTGAATTGCGGAAACAATTGGTCGAGACCGTGGCTGAGACCAACGACGACCTGGTGGAGAAATATCTGAGTGAAGGAGACCTGACGCAAGAGGAAGTCCTGCAAGGGTTGATCCTGGGCACGAAAACGCGCCAATTCATTCCGGTCTTGTGCGGGTCGGCACTTCTGAATCTCGGCACCACCGTTCTGCAAAATACCATCATTCAATGCCTTCCTTCTCCGGAAGAGCGAGCCGAAGTCATGCAGTCGGCCGGATCTCATCCTCAAACCAGTGAAGAAGTCGTGCGCCCCATGGACGCCAAGGAACCGCTTTCCGGCTACGTATTCAAGACCACCATCGACCCCTTCATGGGACGACTCACGTATCTCAAGATCTGTTCGGGCGTGCTCGAAGCGGATTCAACCTTTTTCAATTCCGTGAGAAACGTCAAGGAAAAAGGCGGGCACCTGTATTACATGCAAGGGAAAAAGAGCACGCAGACGCAACAGGCCAAGGCCGGCGAGATCGTGGTCATGGGAAAATTGAAGGAAACCCAGACGGGTGACACGATCTGTACGGACAAGGCTCCGATCGTCTTTCCGGCAGTGCAACTCCGCCGGCCCGTGATGTCGTTTGCGCTGGAACCGAAATCCAAGGGCGATATCGATAAAGTCAGCCTGGGTCTCCACAAGCTCGTTGAAGAAGATGCGTGCCTGGAATTCATCCGAAACGATGAGACCAAGGAAATGTTGTTGAGTGGCGTAGGGCAGACGCATATCGAGCTGACCCTGGAAAAACTTCGCCGCAAATACGGTGTGGACGTCAATTTACATACGCCGAAAGTCGCCTATCGCGAGACAATTCAAAAAATGGCCCAGGCCCAGGGGAAACACAAGAAACAAACGGGCGGCCATGGGCAATACGGCGATTGCTGGCTACAACTTGACCCGCTACCCCGCAATGGCGGATTCGAATTTCTCAACAAAATCGTCGGTGGTGTGATCCCCAGGAATTTCATCCCCGCGGTGGAAAAGGGCGTGGTCGAGGCCATGCACGAGGGCATTCTTGCCGGCTTCCCGGTCGTGGACGTGCAAGTGAAGGTCTATGACGGGTCCCATCATCCCGTGGACTCGTCGGAAATGGCCTTTAAGGTCGCAGCATCGATGGGTTTCAAGAAAGCCATGGAATCAGCACAACCAGTGCTCCTTGAACCCATCATGAACGTCGAAGTAACGGCGCCGGACGACATGGTAGGCGCGGTAATCGGAGATTTAAACAGCCGGCGAGGCCGCATTCTGGGAATGGATACCAAAGGTCATAATCAAATCGTCAAGGCCGTGGTCCCGTTGGCGGAAATCCTGAAGTATGCCCCCGTCCTGACCTCCATTACCGCGGGGAAAGGCTCGTACTCCATGGAATTCTCAGGTTACGAACAGGCTCCCCGCGAAGTCGTCAACAAAGTTGTCGAAGAATACAAAGCCGAAAAAGCCGCCGCTTCGTCTTGATAGAATGTCCTCTCCCTTCTTACAGAACCCTCTCCCCACCGTGGGAGAGGGTAGGGTGAGGGGGATAAGGCCGATCTCGGGTCACAGGTCTGGCCTGTGTCTTATAGAGCTTCGACTCTACCCCACCTGACCTCCCCTTACAAAGGGGAGGAAAAGAGAAAAATGATGAAAGAGAGTGATCAATATCATAAATGGATCGAGTGGAGTGAAGAAGATCAAATCTACATCGGCAAATGCCCTGATTTAATCACGGGAATCCATGGAGATAACCCGGTAAGGCTTTATAGTGAGCTATGCGAAGTCATCGAAGACGTCGTCCGCCACTTTGTGGCTGATGGACGCCCTCTGCCAACTCCCCGCATCCGCCCCATGCAGGAGGTTGAAAACTCTTCCATTGTTCTCGCAGGTCGACGTTCCTGACTTTCCTTTCCCTTGATGGGATAGAGCCTGCCTGAGCTTGTCGAAGGGATTAAGGTGAGGGTGATAGGCAGTCCGGCTACGGTTTCAACACCACAAAAAACGCTTTCGACTCGCGAAGAATCCGCAGAAGGATTGTCTCTCCGGGTTGAACCCCTTTAAGGATGCGCCGGAATTCCCTCATGGTGGATACCGAGGCGCGATTCACTTCCTGAATGATATCTCCCTTTCGTAATCCTTCCGCATACGCCACGCTACCCTGAACGACCTGAACCACCAGAATGCCCGTCCTCTGATCCAGGGAAAACTGTTCGGCCAATTCCTCGGTAATGGGCGATACGTCGATTCCCAAATCCACTTCCGCCGGAGTCGGGGGCAAGGACGCCACGATCGGCTTTTCTTGTTTTATGCCCAAGAAGACGGGGAGTTGGAGTAACGCCCCATCCCTGATGACGTGGACCATGACCTTATCGCCCGGGGAGAATCCGGCCACCACCCGGGACAACTGGTTGGGAGACTCCAGGCGTTCATTGCCGATTCGGGTGATGATGTCCCCGGATTTCACGCCTGCCTGATCTGCGGGATCGCCGGCAAACACTTCATTGACCAGCACGCCCTTGCCGTCGGGGACACCGAATTTCTCCGCGAGTTGGGGCGTCAGCGGTTGAATCCCGACCCCGAGCCACCCTCGGACCACTTTGCCGCCCGTTTTGAGTTGCTCAATGATCCGGTTCGCCATGTTGGAAGGAATCGCAAAGCCGATGCCTTGCGCGAAATTGATAATGGCCGTATTGATCCCGATGACCTCGCCCCGCAAATTGAAGAGCGGCCCGCCGGAGTTACCCGGATTGATCGACGCATCGGTTTGAATGAAATTTTCATACCGGGACAGGTTCATGTTTTCCCGGCCGATCCCGCTCACAACTCCCAAGGTGACGGTGCGATCCAACCCGAACGGATTGCCCACGGCCAGTACCCATTGTCCGACCTTGACCGTGCCGGAATCTCCGAACGTCGCACTTGGCAGTTTTCTGTCCGTCTCGACCTTCAACAATGCGAGGTCGGTATCGGGATCCTGGGCCACGATTTGCGCAACCAGTGTCGATTGATCCGAAAAATGGACTTCGGCTTCCACGCTATTATTGATGACGTGGTTGTTCGTGACGATATAGCCGTCCTCATGAATCACCACACCTGAACCCGCCCCCGGTACCTTGAAGCGACCCTGACGTGGAATTTTTCCGGGAGAGGAAAGTTGCCGGATAGCGGACACACCCACCACTGTAGGAGTGACATGCTCGGCCAACTCCGAAATCGCGTCCTGTATCTCTTCCAGAAGTTGGAGCCCTTTGGAATCTAAGGGTGCGGCAAGAACTGGGGAACTAATTGAAAATACGAAGGCTGTAATAACGATGACTGATATAATCCCCGAAAAAATCAATTGATTGAAATGTCGCATAATTCGTAGAACTATAGGCAAATCTGTAATGTCGGATAATCACTCAGGCTGCGAATAGATTCGAAATGTCGCATAAGAACTATTATGTTAAATTATAATTATTCATCAGGAACGATCTATCGAGGGTTCGGTTCCATTCAGTAAACGGACGATATTCCCCTTATGTTTGCCTATGACAAAAATACTCAGGACAAGGCTGAAGATCAAAAATTGTAGATCAAAGGTCATGAACCAGCTGATCAACGGCAAGGTTGCAAAGGCCATGATCGCGCCTCCTGAGGAATATCTCCAGATTCCGACGGTAACAGCCCAGATTCCTACCAGAGTGAGTCCTATCGGAAAGTGAATTCCCAGGAGTCCTCCTAAGCCCGTAGCAACGCCTTTTCCTCCGTGAAATTTCAGAAAAACGGGAAAAAGATGTCCCAGCACTACAGAGAGTACGGCCAACAGGGTCCACAGGTGCGGGATCAGCCCTAAACTGTCAAACCACCCGACCAGCCACCCTTTTCCCAGGTCACCGGCTAACGTGAGGATTCCGACCTTTTGCCCGCATACTCGCAGGACGTTCGTAAAGCCGATATTTCGACTGCCTGCCTGCCGCGGGTCCGGCGCACCGAACAAACGTGAAAAAACGAGTCCGAATGGGATTGAGCCAAGCAAATAGGCTCCGAGGCAGGAAAGCGTCCCGAGAATTTCAGGAGACATGGCCGGCGCGGACGCTATGCGTGCCACCCTTTTCTGGAAAACTCGGTCCAGGCCTCGAAAATGTATTGTCCGCCGGAGATCAGGGAAAAGACCAGAGCCACCTGAAGAGTCAGGGTCCCGACAAAATGCAGGTTCAGGGTGGACATGGCAACCGCTCCCTCCAGGGTCAAAATGATAATTCCGATAATTTGAAGCACAACTTTATATTTGCCCAATGTCCCAGCCGCAATGATGATGCCTCGACTTGCCGAAACAAATCGGATTCCGGTCACGGCCAGGTCACGTACAATCAGCGCAATGGCCAGCCAGGCTGCAACCCGTTGAAATTGGACGAGTAACACTAGCCCGGAAATCACCAGAAACTTATCGGCTATGGGGTCGAACAGCCTGCCGATTTTGGTGACTTGTCCGCGTCGCCGCGCAATATACCCGTCCAGCCAGTCAGTCAGAGCTGCTGAGCCGAAGACTGCCGCAGCCCAAAGTGCCCTGGTGGCCGTGGGCGTTGAAAAGAGACCTATATAGACCGGTACCAATAAAATTCGTATGAACGTGAGCGTGTTCGGCAGGTTGAATGTACGCTCGGCCCGCTCGTTCGCAGTAACAGTTTTAGGTTGGACTTTGGCGATTTGAGCTTGTGACATGGTTAGAATGTGACGTCTGAGCCCTTTCCGGCGGCCTGACAAATCTGCTTCAATTCTTCAAGTAGAACTTTCAGCTTATTGAGCGGAACCATCGTCGCCCCATCAGAGAGTGCCTGCTCCGGATTCGGGTGGACTTCCATAAAAAACCCATCGCAGCCGGCCGCCGCCGCGGCTCGAGCCAGCGGCGCAATAAATTCGCGCTGGCCGGATGAGTGCGTTCCCCCTCCTCCCGGAAGTTGCACACTGTGCGTGACATCAAAGACCACGGGATACCCCAACCCCTTCAGCACCGGCAAGGCTCGCATGTCCACTGCCAAATTATTGTAGCCGAATGAGGACCCTCTTTCAGTGAGGACGATCCGGCGAGTCCCGCTTTCTTCCAATTTTTTGACGACGTTACTCATATCCCAGGGAGAAAGAAATTGCCCTTTCTTGACGTTGACGGTTTTACCGGTTTGCGCCGCCGCCACCAAAAGGTCGGTCTGCCTGCACAGAAACGCGGGGATTTGCACCACGTCCACGATCTGCGCGGCTTGCCGGATTTCCTCGACGCTATGGACGTCCGTGAGAACGGGTACGCGAACTTGTTCCTTCACCTTTTGGAGGATGGCCAGGCCTTCCTTCATCCCGGGTCCCCGGTATGAATGGATGGAACTACGGTTCGCTTTATCGTAGGACGATTTGAAGAGATAGGGAAATCCGACCGACCGGGCGATCGCGGCCACCTGATATGCCGTGTCGAGGACGATCTGCTCGTTCTCGATGACGCAGGGTCCCGCAATGAGGAAATGAGGATGTTCTCCTCCCCCCGGAAAATCTCCCAACGGAACATCCTGCATCATGGTGTCTCTTGTCATTGAAGACCCTTGCAGGAAATTTTGCTATCGGCCGAATTTGCGTTTCAGTGCCGCTTGGATGAATGATTGAAACACGGGATGCGGAGCATGCGGTCGTGATCGGTATTCGGGATGAAATTGGGTCCCCAAAAACCAGGGATGGTCTTGTAATTCGATGATTTCGACGAGGCGTCCGTCGGGTGACGTACCACTCAGCACCAGGCCCTTTGCCGTCAGGGTCTCGCGGAAATCATTGTTGAATTCGTACCGATGCCGGTGACGTTCCTGAATCTCCGCCGTGCCATAGATTTGTTGGGCCAGGGAGCCTTCTTGTAGACGACAGGCGTAACTGCCGAGTCGCATTGAGCCGCCCTTTTCCTCCACTGTCCGCTGTTCCGGCAACAGATCAATCACTTTGTAAGCCGTAGCCGAATCGAATTCCCCGCTGTTGGCGCCTTCCAGCCCGGCAACGTGACGCGCAAATTCCATGACCGCACACTGCATGCCCAAACAGAGTCCCAGGAACGGAATGCCCTTTTCCCTGGCGTAACGAATCGTCGTCACCTTACCTTCGATCCCTCTTGTCCCGAACCCCCCCGGTATCAAAATACCATCGGCGTCACTCAAGAATTGCTCGGGGTCGCCCCGCTCAAGGTCTTCCGATTCGATCAATCGGACGTTGACCCCGGCGTCATTGGGCAAACCGCCATGCACGAGCGCCTCAGACAAACTTTTGTACGACTCCTTGAACGACATGTATTTGCCGACCATTCCAATGGTCACTTCATGCGTCGGGCGTTTAAGTTTTTGCACCATGGCGTCCCAATCGCGGAGATTGGGGGGACCGGATTCCAAGCGCAGGGACCGAACGATCAACTCATCGAGTCCTTCTTTTCGCAACACAATCGGCACTTCATACACGGTATCGACGTTTTTCGCGGTGACCACCGCTCCCTTATCCACGTTACAAAATAAGGCGATTTTATCCTTCAACGATGGCGCCAGGAACCGGTCGGTCCGGCACAACAGGATATGAGGTTGGATGCCGATTTCACGGAGTTTGTTGACGGAATGTTGAGTGGGTTTGGTTTTCAATTCACCGGCGGTTTCAATAAACGGAACCAGGGTGAGATGAATATAGAGAACGTTTTCCCGGCCCACGTCGAACGGCATTTGCCGGATGGCTTCGAGAAACGGCAGGCTCTCGATGTCGCCAACCGTCCCCCCGATTTCCACAATCACCACGTCCGTTCCGTGCGCCACCCGGAGAATCGTCTGCTTGATTTCGTCGGTAATATGCGGGACCACCTGCACCGTGCTTCCCAGATATTCGCCCCGGCGTTCTTTCTTGATGACCGACTCGTAAATCCGCCCCGTGGTGCAATTATTGTTTTGTGAAAGCGTGAGATTGGTAAATCGCTCGTAGTGCCCGAGATCGAGATCGGTTTCGGCTCCGTCGTCCGTGACGTAGACTTCACCATGTTGATAGGGATTCATGGTGCCGGGATCGACGTTGATGTAGGGATCGAGCTTGAGGAAGGAAATCCGCAATCCCCGGCTTTCCAGAAGATGCCCGATGGAAGCCGAAGCCAAGCCCTTCCCCAATGAGGATACGACCCCGCCGGTGACGAAAATGAATTTACCCATGTGTTGCTCTCATCATGATTGCCGGATCGTCTTCAATCATGCACCTGCCCCGCCATGAGTTCATCCCATGAAGCATTCGCGCGTTCCAAGTCTTCTTGCGTGTCAATCCGAAGTGAGGCATGGTTTGTCTCCCACACGTGAATGGGAATCCCATGCTCCAGTGCCCGTAACTGTTCGAGTTTTTCCGTCTCCTCCAATTCCCCGCTCGGCAATGAGGCAAATCGATTCAAGGTGTGTCTGCGAAAAATATACACTCCTAAATGGACAGAGGCAAAGGGTGGATGATCCCGGACGTGATCGCGCACGTGCGGTATTGGGGCCCGGGAAAAATAGAGGGCCCTCCCCTGGTGGTCCGTGACCACTTTGACGACGGAGGACTGCGCAAATTCTTCCTGGCACGTGAGACGGCGACTCAAGGTGCCCATTTCCGCGTCACCGGCAAGAAACGGATCGATGAGATCAAGCAGTAGATCGGGCGACAACAGAATTTCATCAGCCTGGAGGTTCACCACAATCTCACAAGGAAACTGCCGGATGGCCTCCGCCACGCGGTCTGTTCCCGTGCGGCAGGGCGTGGTCACCATCGTGGAACGGCCACCGAACTGCTCCACGCTATCGTGTATGCGCGCGTCATCCGTCGCCACAAGCACCTCGGCAACTTTCGGAACGCGAACGGCTTGTTCATAGACGTGCTGAATTAAAGGTTTCCCCGCCAGGAGCGCCAATGGCTTGCCGGGGAATCTGGAGGATGCATGCCGGGCCGGAATGACGATCGCGACATGAGGGCTATCTGCCGGCATAATAAAAAGCCTCTTTCAATCGTATGTTGGAAATGGAAAGCGGCGCGATTTCCCACGCGGCCATTACTCGATCACTTTCCCGATGCGATTCCATCGAACCCATTCCATCACCGAACCATGCCCGTGCCAGGACCAATACACGAGGAACGCCCGGCCCTTGATTTTATGCTCTTGCACGTATCCCCAAAAACGGCTGTCCAGGCTTTGGTCTCGGTTGTCGCCCATGACAAAATAGGAGTTCGGAGGAACCGTGACGGGCCCGAACGTGTCGCGAGGATTGATGCGGCCATCGATCATGCCGGGGTCCACGCGCTGGGTAAATTCCGCGTCCTGAAATCGTTCGCCGTTGATGTAGACGATTTTTTCCTGAATCCGAATGGTGTCACCGGGCAGGCCGATGATACGTTTGATAAAATCCTTGTGCTCGTCTTCCGGGTAACGAAACACAATGATGTCTCCCCGCTTGGGCTTTTCGAACTCGAAGAGCATAGAAGAGGAATAGCAGGTGACCGGGAGCAGCGCGACCTCGAATTCGCAATCCTGGGGAATCTGCAACCCGTACGCGAGTTTGTTGACCAGGATATGATCGCCGATCTGCAAACTGGGAATCATGGAGCCCGAGGGAATCTTGAATGCCTGCACGAGAAACACGCGGATGGTCAGGGCCAGGACCAATGCAATGATGATGGCTTCCGTGTATTCCCGCCACACGGATTTGGTCCGGATCGTCTCCGTCCGGCTTTCTTCATGGGAGGAGGAAAACTCCGGATCATCGGATGAGGAATCCGGGGGCAGCACCGGTTTATAATCAGTCATTACTCGTCCTTGACCTTCAAGAGCGCCAGAAAGGCTTCTTGCGGAACTTCCACGCGCCCCAGTTGCTTCATCCGCTTCTTGCCCTCTTTCTGCTTCTCCCACAGCTTGCGTTTTCGTGTGATGTCTCCACCGTAACACTTGGCGGTCACGTTCTTTTTGATGGCGGAAACCGTTTCACGTGCAATCACGCGTTTGCCGATCGCGGCTTGAATTGCCACCTCGAACATTTGCTTCGGGATCAACTCCTTCATTTTTTCGACCAGTTGGCGACCACGATGATAGGCTTTGTCCTTGTGCGTGATGAAAGACAGTGCGTCGATGGTTTCGCCGTTCAGCAACAAGTCGAGTTTCACCAAATCCGATTCCCGATAGTCCATCAGTTCGTAATCCAATGAGGCATAACCTTGGGTGCGGGATTTCAGCTTGTCGTAAAAATCCAGCACCATTTCGTTCAAGGGCAAGGCATAGACCAGCATGATCCGCGTCGTATCCAGATACTGCAAACTTTCCTGGACGCCCCGGCGCTCCTGGCACAGGGCGAGGATATTTCCGGCATATCGTTCCGGGGCAATCATCGTGGCTTTGATAAACGGTTCTTCCATTGTCTCGATGGCTTCAG
Organism: Nitrospira sp. SB0662_bin_26; assembly: GCA_009840285.1. Classification (GTDB taxonomy): domain Bacteria; phylum Nitrospirota; class Nitrospiria; order Nitrospirales; family UBA8639; genus Bin75. The sequence continues at coordinate 12,836 of VXOF01000028.1, read as the reverse complement.
GCTCCGGCAGTTTCGAAGGATTTTCAATGTCCAGTATCTCCCCGTCCAGGGTCCTGACCCGGTAAATCACGGTTGGAGCCGTACTGATGAGGCTCAGTCCGTATTCACGATGCAAACGTTCACGAATAATTTCCATGTGCAGCAGGCCAAGGAATCCGCACCGGAAGCCGAAACCCAGGGCCAAGGACGTTTCCGGTTCGTAGACAAATGAAGAATCATTCAGGCGGAGCTTGTCGAGCGAGTCCCGAAGGTTCTCATAATCCGCGTTGTCCATGGTATAGAGCCCGCAGAAGACCAGTGGCTTCACGTCACGATAACCGGGTAACGGCGTTGCCGTGGGCCGGTCGGCATCGGTGATCGTGTCGCCGATTTTGGTGTCCGACACGTCTTTCATGCCGGCGACGACGTAGCCGACCGCGCCGGCTCTCAACGCTTTGGTCTTGGTGCGCTTGGGAGAAAAAATGCCGACTTCCGAAACTTCAAACGTCCGCCCCGTGGACATGAGCCTGATTTTCATGCCCGGTTTGACCACGCCGTCGAAGATACGAACCAGCACGATCGCCCCCTGGTAACTGTCGAACCAGGAATCAAAAATCAGGGCCTTCAAGGAGGCATCCAATGACCCCGTAGGCGACGGCACTTGCCGGACCATGGCATCCAATACGTCATCCACCCCGATCCCCTGTTTGGCACTGATCAGGAGCGCATCGTCCACCGGCAGGCCCAGGACCTCTTCGATCTGGTGCTTGACGCTGTCGATATCCGCGCTGGGCAGGTCGATCTTGTTGATGACGGGCAGGATCACGAGGTCGTTGGCCATGGCGAGATACACGTTGGCAATGGTTTGCGCTTCCACGCCTTGTGTGGCGTCCACCAACAACAAGGCGCCTTCACAAGCAGCCAGACTGCGAGAGACCTCATAGGTAAAGTCCACGTGACCGGGCGTATCGATGAGGTTCAACTGATACGTGTGTCCGTCATGCGCCTTGTACGACGTCGTGACGGCGTGGGCCTTGATGGTAATCCCACGTTCGCGTTCCAGGTCCATATCATCCAGGATCTGTTCACGAAACTCCCTGGGCGTGACCGCTCCCGTCAGTTCCAGCAGACGATCAGCCAGGGTGGATTTTCCGTGATCGATATGGGCGATAATGGAAAAATTGCGGATAGAGGAGAGTGTGTTCATTGCAAATGCACAATTTATTGATTCTATTAAGGTTTCCTCGTCTTGTCAAAGAAAGAATGCATTCCTATAATCCCGTTACTCGCCCCAACATGTTTTTCCGAGAAAAACAGGAATTGTCTGCAACTCCAGACAGTTAAAAATTGAAGTCTTACTATAATTTGCAAAATGAACGGTTTTAAGAAAAAAGCCAAAAACAAGTCGCCGTTTTCTTCATCAACGCTTTCGAAGTGGGACCGGAAATACGTGTGGCACCCGTTTACCCAAATGAAAGAGTGGGAAGAGGAAACCCCGCTGATTATTGAAAGAGGCGACGGCATTTACCTCTATGACATCCACGGCAACAAATATCTGGATGGCTCTTCATCCATTTGGGTCAATCTTCACGGACACCGACACCGCGCTCTGGACACGGCCATTCAAGAGCAACTCGGTAAAATTGCCCACAGTACGTTGTTGGGCGCGGCCAGTCCTCCCTCCATTCTCCTGGCCAAAGAACTCGTCAACATCTCTCCGAAAGGCCTGACGCGCGTCTTCTATTCGGATGACGGCGCCACCGCCGTGGAAGTGGCCTTGAAAATGGCGATTCAGTATTGGCAACAGCAAAGTCCCCCGCAAAAAAAGAAGAAGGCGTTCGTTCGCCTGGATGCCGCGTATCATGGCGATACCATGGGGAGCATGAGCGTAGGCGGCACCGCTCGGTTTCACGAACGCTTTCGACCACTCCTGTTTTCAACCATTGCCCTCGATGCGCCTTACTGTTATCGATGCCCGCTTGCTTTGCGTTTCCCTTCATGCCGGACGGCATGCCTGGACCCCCTTGAAGACGTCTTGAGTAGGCGACACGAACAGATCGCCGGTGTCGTTATCGAGCCCATGGTTCAGGCCGTCGCGGGGATGATCACCCAGCCGCCGGGGTATCTCTCACGCGTTCGTACCCTGTGCTCGCAATACAACGTACTGCTGATCGCCGATGAAGTCGCCACCGGCTTCGGGCGAACCGGAACCATGTTTGCCTGCAATCATGAACGCGTGACCCCGGATCTTCTCTGCGTGGCCAAGGGATTGACCGGTGGCTATTTACCGCTTGCCGCCACCCTGACCACGGAACGCATTTATGAAGCGTTTCTGGGTGAACCCGAAAAAACGTTTTTTCACGGCCACAGCTACACGGGAAACGCGCTGGGTTGCGCCGCGGCCCTGGCAAATCTCGAAATCTTCAAAAAAGAAAAAACGCTCGCTCGCGTGAGGAAACAATCCATGTTGCTGCAGGCGTTGCTTAAACCCTTGGCTGAATTGCCGATCGTGGGAGATGTCCGTCATTGCGGAATGATGGCAGGCATCGAATTGGTCAAGGACAAGGAAACCAGGGAACCTTTCCCGTTGTCGGAACGCATGGGACATAAGATTGCGACGGAATGTCGTCGCCATGGACTTCTCATCCGGCCGATCGGCGACATCGTCGTCCTCGTTCCCCCTTTGGCCGCCACCGAACGGCAGTTGCGGAAAATGTCCAGTATCCTGACGAAAGCCTGTCGCGTCGCATGCCGGACAATCCCTTTGTGAGAAACCACGATGAATTTTGATCCTGCCATCACTGCACACAAGGCCCTGGCTCAAGCCTACGGTCAGGATGATCTGGGTGATTTCCAAGAGGAAATTGAAGAGGCGGAGGATACGTTTTCTTCTGAAACGGGTTCAGAAGCCTCACGTGCTTATGAAACCCTGCTTGCGATCGGCGAACGCCTGCCTGATGCCCGGGCGTACCAGGAGTTTTTGATTTTCATCACCTGGCAACAAGTGACGGAGGAAACGATCCCGCGCCATTTCCAAAAAGGAGTTCAGCTTACCGAACAATTTCTTGCCCGTTTCGGCCCTCACATGAAAGGGACCGACGCGTACGAACGCATCGTCGCGATTCGCCAATCCTTTAAGCGTGGGCTGGGCCACCGCATTGAATCCATGCAGGACGAATACGATCGGGATGCGTTTCACGGCGGAGATTGATCCTGCAAGTTCACAGGAGAATCTCTTATTGTCATCCCCGACCTGATCGGGGATCCAGGGTCTTTGCTCTTTCCTTCGTTCGCCCCCTCACCCTGCCCTCTCCCACGGCGGGGCGAGGGTTCCAAAAGAACTATTGGATTTCAAGAAGCGTACCGGTCTTAATCCCCAGTCTTTCCGCGGCGCTGCTTTCCTTCAAAAACACTTCGAGATAGCCGTTGCTGTTGATCAAGGCATTCGGTTCATCCGGTGAGCCTTGCTCATAATGCGTCTTGATCGTGTCGATGGTGATGCCGCCGATTTCAAACGCAACACTCTTGCGCTTCGTGACCGCCTGGAGTGCTTGAATGTCGGCCGGAGTCACGTCGGTGATGATGTTACCGAACCGGTCAACGTAGGCCACGCGACCGTGAAGAGACCCGTCCCGCACCTCGGGCTTCTGAATCTGTAACCTTTCGTAATCGGCAATCAGGCGTCCGTAGGCTCCGGGCGTTTGTCCTCGCGTTAACCAGGCGGCAGCCGGCGCAAATAAATCCCGCCCCTCGAACGTCGCGCCTTCGGAATCCAGACGAAATTGGCGGTTTTCGATTTGCCGGACCTCGACGGAGTGTTCGTTTTCAAAAATGTAGGTCAATACGCCGTTGTCGGGTGCAACGAAAAAAAACCTCGATGTCGAGACAATTAACCCTCGACGCGCCGATCCGACTCCCGGATCCACGACCACGACGTGCACGGTTCCGTCCGGAAAATAGTGATAGCAGGAGTTCAGGAGAAAGGCGGCTTCTTCGATGGAGTATGATTCCACGTTATGCGAGACGTCGATGATGCGGGCCTGATTGTTGATCCCCAGGATCACTCCTTTCATGCTGGCGACGAAATGATCCCGGGCGCCGAAATCGGTGAGTAACGTCAGGACGGATATGGCTGAAGGCATGGGGTTACTCCGGAAAAAAGATTTCTTGAATTTCGTACTCGATCAACCCCGCCGGCCGATTCACCTGCACCACGTCCCCGACGCGATGACCGATTAATGCCCGGCCGATCGGCGATTGCACGGAAATCGAGCCGTTCTTGATATCGGCTTCTTCCTGGCCGACGAGGGTATAGGCTTTTTCTTCTTCCGAATCCACTTCCAGGAGGCGGACGGTCGTACCGAATACAACGGTTTCGCTTGGACCGGAACCGGACTCGATAACCTGCGCGTCGCCCAACTTATGTTCGAGTTCACTCATTCGCGTATCAATATATTGCTGTCGTTCTTTTGCTGCCTTGAATTCGGCATTTTCCCGCAAATCCCCGTGTTCCCGCGCTTCGGCAATGTCTTGAATGTTTTGAGGACGCTCGACTTTTCTCAGCCTGTCCAATTCCGCCTTGAGCGCCTCATATCCCTTTTTTGTCATCGGAACAGGCATGATTTCTCCAAATGGATTTCGGACTGCTGATTTAGGATTGTAAATTTGAGATTGCCATTGCCGGCAATTCCGGAAGCGTTCCTCTTATCAGGCTGGATGATAGTCTTGCAACGGTTTGATCGTGAGTGGCGCTTTCTTCATGGCCTCAATGGCGGTCACCGCGGCCTGAATGCCCTGGATCGTGGTGAAATAGGGAATGTTTTGTTGAAGCGCTTCCCGTCGAATAGGCAACGAATCACCCTGGGAGGACGTCGTACCCACGGTATTGACGACCAACTGTGCTTGCCGGTTTTTAATGTGGTCGACGAGATGGGGACGGCCTTCTTTCACCTTATTCACGGATTCGACGTGGAGGCCATGTCCTCGCAAATACGCGGCCGTGCCTCGCGTGGCTTGAAGCTTGAACCCCAACGTTTGCAGGCGCTTGGCGACGTCGACTGTCCCGGGTTTGTCGCCATCTTTCACGCTCATGATGATGGTACCCATTTGAGGCAAACTCAAACTCGCCGCGGCCTGGGATTTGGCAAAAGCCCATCCGAAATCCTGATCAATCCCCATCACTTCACCGGTGGAACGCATTTCAGGACCTAAAAGCACGTCGACGTTCCCCAGCTTCGTAAAAGGAAAAACCGATTCCTTGACCGCGATATGCCTCGTAACGGGAACGTCGGTAAAATTCAGATCCCGGAGTGAATGCCCGACCATGGTTTTCATGGCAAGTTTGGCCAGGGGGACTCCAATGGCTTTGCTCACGAATGGAACCGTTCGGGAAGCCCTGGGGTTGACTTCCAGGACAAACGCCTCATGTCCCTGAACGGCGAATTGCACGTTCATGAGGCCGACCACGTGAAGGTCGCGCGCCAGGGCCACGGTTTGGGCGCGAATCCGATCGATCAAATCTTCAGGCAATGTGTGCGGAGGGAGGGAACAAGCGGAATCCCCCGAATGGATGCCGGCTTCTTCCACGTGTTCCATGACGCCGGCCACGACAACATCGACTCCGTCGGAAACCGCATCCACGTCAACTTCAATGGCATCGGTGAGATATTGATCAATCAAAAGCGGATATTGATCAGTCGTCATGATGTTTGTTTTGATGTATTGCCGTAGCGATTGTTCGTCGTAGACGATTTGCATGGCCCGCCCGCCCAGGACGTACGATGGGCGGACGATCACCGGGTAGCCGACGCGAGAAGCCACGGCACAGGCCTCCTCGCCTGAGCGCGCCACGCCGTTTCGTGGTTGCCGAAGCCCTAAGGTGGTGAGCAATTCACTGAACCGTTCCCGATCTTCAGCGCGATCGATCGCATCGGGGCTTGTGCCTAAAATCGGAATCCCGGCTCGCGCCAACGGCAACGCCAGCTTGAGCGGCGTTTGCCCGCCGAATTGCACCACCACGCCCATGGGCCGTTCCACCTCCATGATATTCAACACATCTTCCTCGACGAGCGGTTCAAAATAAAGCCGGTCGGACGTGTCATAATCCGTACTCACCGTTTCGGGATTACAATTCACCATGATGGTTTCGATGCCCAATTCCCGTAAAGCCAGTGTGGCATGCACACAGCAATAATCGAATTCAATCCCCTGCCCGATCCGATTCGGCCCGCCGCCCAAAATCACGACTTTCTCCTGATTCGTCGGGCGCGCTTCGCATTCATGGCCGTACGTGGAATACAGATAGGGAGTGAAGGCTTCGAATTCGGCGGCGCAGGTATCGACCCGTGAATACGTGACGCGGTCATGGTGTAGATGTGTGTCTCGAAACGTCCGCACGGCCGCGGGCGTCACGTCGAGCAATTGGGCCAAGCGTTGGTCCGAAAACCCCAGACGTTTGGCGTCCTTGAGAAGTTCAAGTTCGGTCGGGCCATTGAAGAGCTCGTCCAGTATCGATCCGCCCGTTGTCTCGTGGGCATGGGAACGAGCGTGATCCAACAATCGTTGTTCAAACAGCACGAGTTCTTCGAGTTGATCCAAAAACCAGGGATCGACGTGTGTGGCCGCGAAGATTTCGTCTTTGGAGATTTTGATTCGCAGGCCGTCCGCGATGTGCCAGGGACGATCCGGATGGGCGACCTGCATGGCCGTTCGAATGTGTTCCGACACGGACGGACCAAGTTCATCCCCCGGAAGGTACTGGTCCAACCCATGGAGGGAGATCACGCCGCAGCGGTCGGTTTCCAGTGAGCGTAAGGCCTTTTGAAACGCTTCTTTGAACGTTCTTCCCAAGGCCATCGCCTCGCCTACGGATTTCATCTGGGTCGTGAGCGTGGGATTGGATCCATGAAATTTCTCAAAGGCGAATCGGGGAATTTTGACGACAACGTAGTCGATGGTGGGTTCAAAAGAGGCTTGCGTCACCTTGGTAATGTCATTGGCAATTTCATCCAGGGAATACCCGACGGCCAGTTTCGCCGCAATTTTCGCGATCGGGAAACCGGTCGCCTTGGAGGCCAGGGCCGAGCTCCGGGACACGCGCGGGTTCATTTCAATGACGATCATTTCTCCGTTTGCGGGGTTGAGGGCAAATTGGATGTTCGACCCGCCGGTATCAACGCCGATCTCCTGGATAATGCGAATCGCGGCGTCCCGCATGCGTTGGTATTCTTTATCCGTCAGGGTCATGGCCGGAGCCACCGTAATACTGTCACCGGTATGGATACCCATGGCGTCGAAGTTTTCTATGGGACACACGATGACGACGTTATCGTTCAGGTCCCGCATGACCTCGAGTTCATATTCTTTCCATCCGATCAACGAACGTTCGATCAATGCCTCCCCGACCGGACTGGTCAGCAACGCCCAATCAACGTGCCGTTCGAATTCTTCACGATTATAAGCAATGTTCCCGCCGCTTCCTCCCAACGTGAAGGAGGGACGCACAATGGCCGGGAATCCGACAATCTCCAGAAAACCCATGGCGTCTTCCCGGTTTCGAATCAACCGGCTCGTGGGCGTGTCCACGCCGATATTGTGCATGGCCCGTTTGAACGCTTCTCGATCTTCAGCCTTGTTGATCGCTTCGTAATTGGCCCCGATGAGTTGCACGTTGTACTTTTCAAGCAGGCCCTGTTCATGAAGGCGCATGGTCACGTTCAAAGCCGTTTGGCCGCCCATCGTCGGGAGCAAGGCATCGGGACGTTCCTGCTCGAGAATCCGCTCCACCACCTCGACCGTAATGGGTTCGACATAGGTTCGATCCGCCAGGTCGGGATCGGTCATGATCGTGGCGGGATTACTGTTGATGAGCACCACTTCATACCCTTCCTGTTTCAAAGTCTTGCAGGCTTGGGTGCCGGAATAATCGAACTCACAGGCTTGGCCGATCACAATGGGCCCGGAGCCGATCAGAAGAATGCGCCGCAAGTCGGTGCGTTTCGGCATGAAGTGTCAGCTTTTTGCAGGCGAAGTCTGCGCAGGAGTCTGAGGTTCGGGGGTGCTTGGGTTAATGGCCGAGTCGCCATTATTTTCGTGCGGGCGATAGAATTTCATAGCCTCGGGAATCCATGCCTCTATTTGTCGAATCCGCGTGACGTCTGAAGGGTGAGTCGAAAGAAATTCGGGGACGGCCGCGTTTGAGCGGAAACAGTATTTTCCGATCATCTGCTTCGGGCATCCGCTCATTCGCTCCCAGAAACCAATGGCTTCACGAGGGTCGTATCCGGCCTTTGCCATGAGTCTCAGCCCGACATAGTCGGCTTCCGATTCCTGTTTTCGATTGTGCGGGAGTGTCACGCCAACGCCGTACGCGCTCATGGCGCCCATGGCAAGTTGGGGATTCACGGCGCCACTGGCAGCCCCGGCCAGGATCCCTATCTGCGCAATTTGATCGAGAATCCCACGACTCATACGTTCAGCGCCGTGGCGCTGCAGGGCATGCGCGACTTCATGGGCCATGACCGTGGCCAGCCCGTCTTCGTTCTTCGCGTGTTTCAGGATGCCGGTAAAAATCGCAACTTTGCCTCCGGGCAAGGCAAAGGCATTCACCATCCCATCGTCTTGAATCACCGCGAATTCCCAATGGTATTCAGGTTTGTCGGCTGCCTCGGCAATACGCCGGCCCACGCGGTTGACCATTTCATTGATTTCGGGATTTGCGCTGAGCCGGGCCTGTCGCAGTACGTCGCGAAACGCGGTGACTCCCAAGGCGATTTCCTTTTCCTCCGAAAGAAAAATCACCTGGTCACGCGCGGTCCCCGGGGCTTTGATGCAACCGGCCAACAACAGGAGCCCGCAAAGGATGGCAATGTTCTGAAGTTGAGACCTTGAGAAATTCATGACATCACGAGTCATCCCGATTTGTTCCAATCCGACTACGGAAGCCAAAGATACATAAACGCCGGCGTCCCTCCTGTTAGCAGCAGCGAAACCGGATCGAGTTTGGGGAAAATCCTATCGGTCCGGGCAAGTCCCCCTGGGCCTTGGGCATAAATATTCGGGTGGTAGCCGCCTGACCGCTGGTACATGACAACCTGCGCTTCCTCAATTCCGGCTTTCTTCTTAGCGAGTCCAAGGGCGTCATCCAAATAGCCTATCACATCAACCAAGCCATGGTCTTTAGCCTGGGTTGCCGAATAAATTCGACCATCAGCCAACTCACGAATGGTTTCGGGTTTCAGATTCGGTCTTCCTTGTTCAATGACCCGAAGGAACCGGTCATAAAAATTATCGATCACGCCTTGAAAAATGGCGCGGTCCTGTTCAGTCATGGTGCGGAACGGTGACCCCATGTCTTTATGGGGCCCTGACGTTACCGCATTGGCCCGGACGCCGATTTTTTCCATCAAGCCAGACGCATTGAGCGTCAACATAATGACCCCGAGACTGCCCGTGACCGATGACGGATGCGCCACGATCCGGTCGGCAGCCATCGCCACGTAATAGCCGCCCGAGGTGCCCAGGTCCATGATGGAGGCAATGACCGGAATTTCGCGGGTTTTTTTCAATTCCTTGATTTCATGATACAAAATATCCGAGGCCGTAACCGTGCCTCCCGGCGTGTTGATCCGCAAAACGATCGCCTTGACGTCCTCGTCATCCTCAGCCTTGGCGAGTTCCTCCTTGAACCGTGCCGGCAGGCTGAGCCGGTCAAAGAACCGGTCAAGCAGGCCGCCGGGTTTTGCGGAGGTCAAAACCCCGGAAATCTCGACCAGTAGGACCTTGTCCCGCCCCTCGCCTGAAAGGACGACTTCTTCCAGCGGGCTTGTCTTGGGAAACAAGGACGAGGTACAGCCCGTCGCCGCCAGCAACAAGAGACCAAGAAATAGCAATCTAGGCATGGGCTTGTTCCATCATGGTTCGAAATTGATTGAACAGGTACGAAGAATCATGCGGACCCGGAGAGGCCTCCGGATGATATTGGACCGAAAGAACCGGCGCAGCCTTTCCGACAAGCCCTTCCAAACATTCATCATTGAGACTCACGTGCGTCGGTTCAAATTGCCCCCAGGGCGTCTCGAATAGACCGTTGGTTTGCTCGGCCGAAGACATACGAACCGCGAAGTTATGGTTTTGTGAAGTAATCTCCACTTTTCGGGACCGTAAATCCAGTACGGGATGGTTGGCGCCATGATGTCCGAATTTCAATTTATACGAGGAGAGACCCAACGCCAGCCCCAATATCTGGTGACCGAGACAGATCCCCATGATCGGCCGCCATCCGATCAAATCCTGGATATGGGGAACCGCATAGGATACCCCCTCGGGGTCCCCGGGGCCGTTGGACAAGAAAACGCCGTCCGGATTCAGGGTACGAACCGTCTCTGCCGTGGTGGATGCGGGAACGACGGTGACCGTACACCCTTCATCCACCAGCCGTCGCAAAATATTCTGTTTCACGCCAAAATCGTAGACCACAACGTGGAATTGTCCCGCCGGAGCCGGATCGACTTGCCCGTTCGCATTCAACCGTTGGGGCCAGGCCCCGGTGCCTTCTTTCCATTGATACGCGGAATCGCAGGTTACAGCCCCAACCAGATCCTGTTCGGAAATGGAGGGCAGTGTGCTGGCTTTTGCAACGAGATCGTCCGGAGTACCGTTCACGCCGGCTCCGTGTGAGATGATGCCCGCCTGCGAACCATGAGTGCGCAAATGGCGCGTCAGAAAGCGGGTGTCGATTCCTTCAATCCCCACGATGCGATGATTGACCAAATACTCGTGCAACGAAAGCTCCGAGCGCCAATTGCTGGGGCGACGGGACGCTTCATTGACGATAAATCCTTCGACCCACGTGCGACGGGATTCGTTATCCTCCGGCGAAATGCCGTAATTGCCGATATGCGGGCAGGTCATCAGCACCATCTGTCCCTTGTAGGACGGATCCGTGAGGATTTCCTGATACCCGGTCATCGCGGTATTGAAGACCACCTCACCGGATGTTTCCCCCTCAAATCCCAGCGCCCGTCCTTCGAGGACGGTTCCGTCGGCTAATGCGAGAAACGCTTTTTTCATTCAAACCCTGTCGCGTTTTGGTTCCGACCCCATTGCCGGAATTTGACCACGAGTAAACTGATGGCCAGCCCGGCATTGATCAGATGAAGGGCCCGCACGATCATATGCATTCGGAAAAAAGCCTCAAGAGCCGCCTTCTTTGCTTCCTGCGAGTCCGCTTCAAACGCGATCTCCTGTAAGACAACAGCTTTCGGGCCCAGGACCGCCACAACCAAGACCGTCACAAACGTGAGGGCCATCAACAGACCGACCTCTGATCGTTTCAGCGGCGGGTTCCCCTGCGGTTCCTGCCGGTGTTTCCAATAGCGAAAACTGGCCGTGCCGATCAACACAACAACAATGCCCACGATTACGGCATTATACCCGTCAAAGACGCGGCGCAAAAACCGGCCGCCCGTTTCCATCCCCAGGGTATTGAATACCGCGGGAATCACCATCGTCAGGAGCGCGGTCAGGCTTCCGATCCACATCATGAGCCCCAGCAATTCCAGCAGGGAACAGGAAAGCTGCCAGCCTGAAGTACGTCGGATCATTTATCGCTCCTGCCGGCCGTGCCGGCCGGGATGAAACAAACTTTTCATCTTGTGCACATCATTTTTCGTCCTGATCATACACGACGGTTCCGCCGACTAAGGTCTTGACCACCTTCCCTTTCATGGTCCAACCCGCAAACGGCGTATTGCGACTCAGGGAATGCAGGCGAGCCGGCTCCACAACCCATGAAGCATTCGGGTCGATCAACGTGACATCCGCCGCGGCTCCCGGGACCAAAGTGCCGTACGGCAAACCAAAGACCTGAGCCGGCTCCCGCGTCAGTTTGGCAATGACCTGTTCCAACGACAGGATCCCTTCCTCGACAAGGTTCAGAGTGAGGGGGAACGCCGTTTCCAACCCGATAATACCGAACGGAGCCGCGTCGAATTCCAATTGTTTCTCCTGAACGGCATGGGGCGCATGATCGGTGGCCACGATATCGATGGTATTGTCGCGCAACCCTTCTCTGACGGCCTGGACGTCCTCATCCGTCCGTAACGGAGGATTCATTTTGGCGTTGGCGTCATAGGAGCGAACAGCTTCATCCGTGAGCGAAAAATGATGCGGGCAAGCTTCGGCGGTAACGGGAATCCCGCGTGCCTTGGCTTCCCGCGCCATCCGGACCGAGCCCAACGTGCTCACGTGAGGCAAATGCAACCGTGCACCGGTCAATTCGGCCAAGGCGATATTCCGGGCGACCATGACTTCTTCCGCGGCTTTCGGGATCCCGGGAATGCCCAGTTCGGTCGACACCGCGCCTTCATGCATGCTGCCGCCGCGCGAGAGCATCGAGTCTTCGCAGTGATCGATCACCGGAAGGTGAAACGCCGAGGCATATTCCATGGCTCGACGCATGACGAGGCTGTTCATGACCGGAACCCCGTCGTCGGAAACGGCAACGCAGCCGGCATCGACCAATTCCCCGATCTCCGCGAGTTCCTCCCCTTTCGAGCCCTTGGTAATCGCGCCGATGGGGAAGACCCTGGCTTTCCGGGCAGCCGCGGCCTGGGCAAGGATAAATTCCGTGATTGACCGGGAATCGTTGACAGGCTGGGTGTTGGGCATGCAACACACCGAGGTGAAGCCGCCGGCCACGGCCGCGGCGCTGCCCGTGGCAATCGTTTCCTTATATTCGAATCCCGGTTCCCGAAAATGAACGTGCAAATCCACGAACCCGGGACAGACGAGCAACCCTTTCGCGTCGATCGTCTTCAGCGCTTTGACCTTCTGGAATTTTTCTTGAAGGTTCGGCT
>VXOF01000002.1 GCA_009840285.1 Nitrospira sp. SB0662_bin_26 | reverse complement strand
GGGTTGCTACAGTTGAGCAGCCCGTTCAGCGTCGTGGCCGGAACCGTTCGGGAATTGATGGGACAACAGAATCCGGGCCTGCGTTCCTCCGTAGCCAAAGCATTGGGTCACGGCCGTGCCTACGACGTGGTAGGGCCCTTGCTGCTCTTGCTCAACGACCCCGTGCCCAAACCAAAAATTTCAGCGGCCCGGTCGCTGGGCAGGGTGGGCGGACGAGAACTGATTCCCCGCCTCAAACCGCTCATGAAAGATCAGAACGAAGCCGTTCGTGCCACCGCAGCCGGAGCCATTGCTCGTCTCCTCTCGGCGTCGCCAGAGGCCTGATGCTTGGAACTCCTCTCCCCGCTTGTGGGATTGGGTTGGGGTGAGGGGGAATTGTCAACGGATGCGTGAACAGGGTGACAACCTTCATCTGGAAGAATCGGCCATGACGCATTTCGGCCTTCATGATTTTCGAATTCCACGGTTCATTTGCCTTGTTTCATGTGTTGTTCTCTGGCTTACGACGTCCGGGCTGGCGGGCGATCAACGCGAGATTCCTGCACCGGCCATCCACTGGGCTGCATGGGGAGCCGGGGCCTTCGAACGTGCGCAGGCGGAAGACAAGCTGATCCTGCTCGATCTCACGGCCGTGTGGTGTCATGCCTGCCACGTGATGGATGAGACCACGTACGTCGATCCTGCGGTGGTCACGTTGCTGAATGCCGAATTTATCCCGGTCAGGGTCGAAACCGATCAACATCCGGACATTGCTGCCCGGTACAAACACGGCGGGTGGCCGACCACCAGTGTCCTGCTGCCTTCCGGGGAAATTCTCTTCCAGGCGAATGCGTTGACCCCTGAGGACATGCTCGAAGTGTTGCGCACATCGGATACGTTTTACCGGGAAAACAAACGCGATATGGCTGAAAGGGTTGCCCGGATCTGGGAGAAAGTGGAATCGGCACAGCGGGCCAGCCGGCAGCCGCAGGGTCACATTTACCCGGAGATGTTGCCCCAAATCCTCGAAATGATGAAGCACGAGTATGACCCCGTATCCGGCGGATTCCGTGACGCCCCCAAATTTTTTGAACCCGAGGCCATCTCGTTGGCCTTCTCCCATCATTTTTGGCATCCGGACTCGGAGTGGCGGCAGATGGCATTGTTGACCCTGGACCAACAAATGAAACTCCATGATCCGGTTTGGGGCGGATTTTTTCGGTATGCCGAGAAAGCGGATTGGTCGCACCCGCACTATGAAAAGTTGCTTTCCATCCAGGCGACCAATCTGCTCAACTATCTGGAGGCGTATCAAGTCACCGGCTTGGCGCAGTACCGCGAGATTGTCGAGCAGACCATGGGGTACGTCATGCGGTTTCTTGCCGACCGGGAACAAGGCGGCTTTTATGCCAGTCAGGACGCCGATGTTCGATACGCGGAGCGTTCAGGCGCTGCCATCCCCGGGGACGAATTCTTTGCCTTGGACGAATCACAACGATCGGCCGTCGGTATTCCCTTTGTGGACCGGACGAAGCTGACCGACTGGAACGCCTTGATGGTCAAGGCTGCTCTCAGGGTTTCACACGTCCTCGGCAACACGCAGACCCGGGAGTTTGCTCTCAGCACGCTCGATCGGCTGTACAAGGAACGCTATCAACCCGGCCGGGGCTTGGCTCATCTCCTGCATGAGGGGCATCCCAGGGAGTTTGGCTTGCTCGCCGACCAGGTTTTTTTTGCGGACGCCTTGCTCGAGGCCTTTTTGACCACAGGCTCTTCCCAGTACTTGGACCAAGCTGAAACCATCACCGAAGATGTCATCCGGCTCTTCGAAGACGGCCAGGGGGGAGGATATTTTGACCGGACGCCGTCTGCGTCCTCTTTGGGACTGTTGAAATTTCCTCACAAGGATCTTCAAGTGAATGCCGCGTTGTCTCTGGTCTTTTCCGACTTGTTTTACCTCACCCGGAACCCTCGTTACCGGGAAAGGGCCGAGACGATTCTGCAAATGGTCGTGGTGGCCGGTTCCATGCCGGTTGCGCAAACGGGTCGTGCCCTCCACCGCTTCCTTTACTATCCAGTGCATATTGTGGTGGTGGGTGAAAAGTCTCAGGTTGCGGCTCAACGCCTCTTTGACCGCAGCCTGGCTGTTTATGCACCCGGCAAACTGGTCCGGTTTTTGGACCCCCGCGTCGATTCCCTGTCCATTGGCGAGGTGAACTTCCCCAAGGTAACAGGCCCGTTTGCATACGTGTGCACCGATCGATTGTGCTCCAGCCCTATTGCGCGGGCCGAGGAACTGCCCGACCGTTTCCGGGAAATATTCACGGCACTCACGGAGGCGCGGAAACCCTTTTCGACGGGGAATGCCCCGCCCGTCTCCACTACCCGTTAGTCCTCGGTTGCGCAAAATATGCCCCAAAAGGCTGGTGAGAACGGTTGACTTGACACCCTCAATTCAGGTTGTTATAAACGCAGATTGTTGCGTGGAAGAAGATTCGAGGAATTTCTCGCCTGCTGTATGAATTTGAGGCGGACCGGGAGTTGAAAGCCGTCAGGTTTTTCCCCCCTCCCCCCGAGTCGGACAAAACTTATTCTCAACCAGGAGGAATATCTATGAGGACTCGTCAGTTGCTTACTCTGTGCCTTGGTGGGTTGCTGGTTGCAATGCCACTGGTTGCTCAAGCCGGCGGAACCATCAAGGGGAAAGTCATGTATTCCGGCAAACCCATTGCGGCCAAGGAGTTTGCCTTTTCCAAGTTTCCCAACCCGGCTTTTTGCAAACAAAATCCCAGTCAAAAAGGGGATGACACGCGGTTGTTGAAAGAAGTCGAAGTGGATGCCAACAAGGGGCTGAAGAATGCGATCGTGTCGGTTCGCGGCATTAAGGACAAAAAGTTCAAGACGACGCCGCACGTGATCGCCAAGCTGTGTGAATTC
>VXOF01000055.1 GCA_009840285.1 Nitrospira sp. SB0662_bin_26 | reverse complement strand
GGGCCCGCTCACGGCGTTAAGCGGCACGTGGACCACGATGGTGCGCGGAGACCATTTGGCAATCGTCACAGGCTTTCCGCCGATCGTAATCGCATCATTCGGCCCTTTGGCATCGCCGAACTGTTGACCGCTCAGCACGACCTTAGTCCCGACGGGCCCTCGATTCGGCGCAAACGAAATACTGGGGATCAGGGAAACCGGCATGGGATTACTCTCGGCATACTTGACCGGCGCGCAACAGGATCCATCCGGCAGCGGATCGGAAGAAGCCAGTTGCACGATCACGTCACCGGACTCGGCATTGGCCGGGATCTTGACGTCAATCTTCCCTGGCCGCCACTTCAAAATTTCCGACAGAATGCCGTTGATCAACACCCGGTTCACGCCGAACATGGTATTGGGATCGCGCGACCCTGCCGTATTCCCGAAATGTTCACCTTCGATCGTCAGCACCGATCCGGGTTCCGCTTCCGGCGGCACGAGCTTGGTAATCTTCACCTGTTGAATCGCAAACCGGCCGGCCACCGCAGTGCCTTTCGGTCCCGACACGGTAACATCACCGCTCTTGGCGCCCAGCGGCACCTTGACCATCACCAGATCCGGCTCCCACAGTTGAATCAATGCGGGCATACCGTTGAAGTCCACCCGATTCTCTGCAGTTGAAACAAACTCCCCGAACGCGGCCCCGCCAATCGTCACCGTAGCACCCGGAGGCCCCGAGTTAGGGAATAATTCAGCTTGGGCAAACGAAGACGCTGCACATACAATCAACAAAGCAAGAAACATGTTTCTCATACCGCAATGACCTTTCCCTGATCAGAACTGATATTTTATCTCCAGACGCATCAACACGTCCCAAGGACTGAAACGAAAAGCGGCCGCGCCACAGTACATGACGCGGCCACTTTATACTTTATATCGACGCCCTTTTTGCCGTCAACCAACGGCAACGATCAAGACAAAATTCCAGTCAACCCCAAAACTGTCGGGAATACGGCATTTCCGACTGTTCCCTCGTTGCCGGTCAGAACTGATATTTCATGTTGAGGCTCACGCCCCAGAATTGAATGTCATCCGTCATGACTTTATAGCGTACCCGTCCACCACCAGGTCCAAGCGCGGACTCATGACTGCGAAGTTGATCCCACTCTCGTGGATCACTCTCGAATTCACCGAAATCCGCCCAGCGGAACTTGAGCCCGATACTCACCGGATCAGTCACCTGATAATCCACCCCGGCAAGTACCTGATACCCGAACAGCGTATCCGAGAGCTTGGCCCTGGCGATCGTAGTCGTGCCGGCAACTCTTCGGTTCAGAGCATCTTTTTCGTCTTGGGTTAAGCCAGCCACGTCGTCGAATGTGGAGATATACTGAGGATCAGCATTCCGTCTCCACCGATTGAAGTAATCCAACGACACTTGCGAAAACCCGATGCCGAAGCCGACGTACGGTGTAAACTTGGAGTTGGACCGGTAGTCGTAATACAGGTTGGCGAAGAAGTTGTGCGACAGGACGTCATCGAGCCCACCGTCCTGAAGGTCGAGTTCCTGCCGAGCTTTTTCTACATTCACCGCCGCACCCCCAACATCGTCAATTGGGTCCATGGAGTCATGGGTCGCGCTACGATAGAAATATTCCCCTTCCACCCTGAAGCTCCCCATGCGATATCCCAGGGCCGCACCCGCCAAAATACCGGTGCCTCCATCAAATTCGTTAGGCCATGACGAGGGAGTGCGGACACAATCAGCTGCCGGATTGGGATTAATGAACCCGTCGCAAACAGTTCTGGTATCATTATCAGAACTGGTCACATCCATACCCGGAGCCATCGCGATACCCAAGTCCCCTCCAATGTAAAATCCATCCTTGGCCCAAACCGGGCCCGAGGAGAACACCAAGCCCAGAACCAACAGCACAAATAGGATTCTTTTCATGTTGTCACCTTTCTTTTTAAAAATATCACTGCATGCTTCGTGTCTCGCCTATTTTCTAGTGCAGCAAATTTTATAGAAGCACAGTTCTTTCGTCAATAAACGGCACTTGTACCAGAAGTATGGGATCAGTAGGTCGAAAACAACCCCGGATGTATCAGATGTGATTCGTCTCTCATGGCACGACATTCCCTATTCCTCTTGTAATCCCGGGACAAAGCCCGGGACATGCCTTATAGCGCTTTCTTCTAGACGCATCTCTTGGCGGCATGAGATGCCGCCGCTACAAATACGAATAGGCCACTGGGCCGCATGCGGCATCCCGGGTTTAACCCGGGATACCGCATGCCTACGAATGCCAAAGGCTTTTTTAAAGACGCTGGATTCCCGCTAAAGAATTGCGGGAATGACGGAAGGAGTAAAAGAGAGCACCCGTGGCAAATGGGTATGGCAATGTTCCTGTCAAACGGGCAATCGTTACAGACGCCGCGTTTCTGATCGTCCCACTAGCTCCTGGTCAGAACTGATACTTCATGTTGAGGCTGACGCCCCAGAATTGCATGTCATCCGTCCTGATATAGTAGGTCACTGGCCTTGGCGGATTCCCGGCCACCGACGCATGTCCGCGGAGCCTCGTATATTCCGACTCGTCCTCGAATTCACCGAAATCCGCGTACCGGAACTTGAGCCCGATGGTCATCGGATCGCTGATCTGATAGTCTACCCCGGCAAGTACCTGATACCCGAACAGCGTATCGGACATTTTGGCTCGATCATGCGTCAAGGCTCCGACGAGCTTTTCGTTCAATGCCCTCCCAGCAGCGCCTTCGGGACCCGTGGTATCGAAGACCTTAATGTTATCGGGGTTCGTGCTTCGCTGCCAAAATGTCCGGTACGCGACCGAGACCCTGGCCAGACCGATGCCCACTCCCACGTACGGGGTAAACTTCGAGTCCGAACGGTAGTCGTAATACAGGTTCGCAAAGAAGTTGTGCGACAGCACGTCATCCACGGCATCCTGAATCAGGTGGTAGCCCCCGCTGGGTGCGGTCCCGGCCGGGTACGGGTTATCCGTACTGTCATAGTTGGTGTCGCGATAGAAATATTCACCTTCGACCCTGAAGTTCTCCATAAACCGATACCCCACGGCCAAGCCCGCCAGAATCCCCGAGCCGCCATCAAACGACTCCGCCAACGGTCCCCAGGGTTGCGGATCATCACTACAGCCACCCGGCGGCACCTGCAAACCATCCGGGTTGATGGTCCGGTCGCATCGGGTCGCTGACACGTCAGTCGATGACCAATCATCCAACCCTCCGGTCTGCACGTCCATGTCCGGGGCCACGGCCACGCCCAGGTCCATCCCCAGGTAAAATCCGTCCTTGGCCCATACCGGGTCTGAAGAGAACATCAATCCCATCATCACTAGCATAAATAAGATTTTTTTCATGATGCCACCTCCCTTGTTATATACAGAATTTCCGCGGGCTTTGGTCTAGCCTCTTTTAGTGCAGCGAAGTTTATGATAAAGCGTTCTTATCGTAAGTACGTGCTCCCTATTTACAATATTTAAGACCAATTAATCAAGAATAGCCAAGGATGGCACGGTTGTGACTCGCACTCGAATCCAGGATTTTTTGTCCACGCTGATCCGCATGACATAAAAAGAGGGGCAGGGAAAAGACACTGGATTCCCGCTAGATCCCCGATTTGATCCTCGATTACAAATGTCGAGGACAGGCGTCGGGGACAAGCTTGCGGGAATGACAGCAGGAGAAACAGAGACCACCCGATGGCGAATGATTATGGTGAAATTCCGGCCATGCGGGAAATCGTGGCAGCCGCCGCGTGTTTGACTTCGACGTCTGTCGCGTTTTCTTCCAGGCCTCGCAACAAAGGAAGAGCATCGGTGACGTCGAAATCGCCGAAGGCCTCGACGCTACGGACCTTCACGTACACGTCAGGATGCTTCAACAAATCCGGCAAGAGATCGACAATTCTCTCGTCCTTGGCCTGCACGAACTCCTCGATCGTCCGCCTGGCGGCCACCGGTTCATACAGGGTGTGGGCTTGTTGCATGCTATGGATACCTTCGGGAAGCCAGTCAGAGTTGTCGGATACTTTTGGAAGAGCCTCATGCGCAACTTTGGCGCGCAACTCTTTCAGGAAGACGCGATGGGCGTCCTGGTTCCGATGAATCTGCCCGTCGACGATTTCGCCAAGAAAATGATAATAGGGGTTGGTCAGGAAATTATGCAGAGAGTCCAGGTAGGGCAGGGTTCCCAAAGGCGTGAGCGTGGCTTTTTCCTGAATCGTAATTTCAAACAACGGGCCTTTCTCGTGATGTTCGATTCTGA
Source organism: Nitrospira sp. SB0662_bin_26 (assembly GCA_009840285.1). GTDB lineage: Bacteria > Nitrospirota > Nitrospiria > Nitrospirales > UBA8639 > Bin75. Next base: position 22,704 of record VXOF01000055.1, on the reverse strand, counting down.
ACGTTCCCGTCAGCACCGTACCGTATCGATTGATGCCAAACTGTCTGCCCCTGGTTTCCTCATACGAGCCGGTCAAGGTCAACGCGTGCGGTTGATTCTTCTCCCGCACGATCTCGAAACCCACCGCAATCAATTTGGTCCGAATGTCGGCCGGGGCATCCCATAACAGCCTGCCGCGTGTCTTCCAGGTCGAGGCCTGCACGTCCACGTAAATCGTATTGGCCGTTCTCAGAGTGGAGAAGACTGCCGGGTCGGTCAAATACTGTACGTTGGCCAGAACACGGTCCGATACAAACACGCAGACCATGACAAGCATGACAACCGGAAACAGTATTTGCGATTTCATGCTTCTCCCGGGAAGCAAAGTTTACGAATCACCGGGCAATAGTTGGACGGTCAATTCAAGTTCGACGGGAACGCTCATTGGCAATTCGGCCACCCCCACGGCCGCGCGCGCGTGCAGGCCGGCCTCGCCGAAGATCGCCACCAGTAAGTCCGACGCACCGTTGATCACGTAAGGCTGCTCGTTGAACCCTTCGTGAGAGGCCACGTATCCCGTCATCTTGACGATGCGTTGCACCCGGTCCAGAGAACCCGCGGCCTGACGGATATTGGCCAGGGCATTGAGCAACGACACCTTTGCCGCTTCATAGCCTTCTTCCTTGGAAAGATCACCGCCCACTTTTCCCTGAAACACGATCTGCCCCTCACGGCTGGGCACTACGCCGCTGATGAAGAGCAGGTCGCCGACTCGGACGGAGGGAACATACGTGGCCACGGGTTGAGGAGGCGACGGCAGGGTCAGGCCGAGGGACGTGAGACGTTGTTCGAAAGACATGGTCCGGGAAGATTACGAGGTACGGCGACGTTGACGCAACTGATATTTCCTCACGGCCCGGTTATGGTCGGCCAACGTTGCCGAGAACTCATGACTCCCGTCGTTGCGAGAAACGAAATACAGATACTCGCTCGGCTCGGGATAGAGGGCCGCATGGACCGCGGCACTACCCGGATTGGCGATCGGACCGGGGGGCAACCCCACGACCCGGTAGGTATTGTAAGGACTGTCGATCGACAGGTCCTTTTTGCGGAGATTGCCGTCGAATTCATGCAAGGCGTAGATCACCGTCGGATCGCTTTGCAGCGGAATTTTTTTCCTCAGTCGATTGTGAAACACTCCGGAAATCAAGGTACGTTCATCCGGCCTGGCCGTTTCTTTTTCGATCACCGAGGCCAAGGTGACCGCTTGGTGCATTGACAGACCCAATTCCGCCGCTCGCCGCCGGTCGTCGTCCGTCACGGTTTGCTTGAACCGGGACACCATCGTCGCAATCAATCGATCCGGCGCCATATGACGAGCAAACTGATAGGTATCGGGAAAAAGATAACCTTCCAGGTCTTCGACTCGGTCATCGACGGACAGCGACAGGGTTTCAATGAAGACCGGATCCCTGGTGCACTGAAGAAATGCCTCACGATCGGCCAAGCGTTTTTCGTGCAATAAATCGGCAATCTGGCTCATTGAAAAGCCTTCGGGGATCGTAACCGTATGCTGGATGACTGCACCCTTGACGATCCTCTCCAGAATGGTCGCGGGGTCCATGCCTCCATGAAATTCATATTCCCCCGGAATGATTTTACGGTCCGAACCGGCAAGACGGCCCATCCAGACAAACGCCCAATCACTCTTGATCAGCTTCTGCCGGTGAAGTTGTTCCGCCACCTCGGCCAACGAAGCCCCTTCAGCAATTTCCAACACCGCGACCTGTGAGGAATGGCCGACAGGTTGGAGTTGGCTCAGCACCGCGAATCCGCTACCGGCCCCAAGGAGGAGAACGCCGAAGATAATGAGGAGGTTTTTTTTGAGCATCAGTGATTCAACGGGGCACGCTCACGACGCTCCCGAGACCTGCGCTTCGACCAGGTGAAACACTTTTTCAAGGGCCTGACCCAATTTTTCAGGATGTTTACCCCCGGCTTGAGCCATTTCGGGTCGCCCCCCGCCCGATCCGCCGATCTCGTGAGCCATTTCCTTGATCAATTTCCCGGCCTGCAAAGTCTGGGTCAGATCAGGAGACACGATCACCAGCAGTGAGACTTTCTCATCGGCGACCGAGCCCAATGCGATCACACCCTTGGGCACCTTGTTCCGCACTTTGTCGGAAAGCAGCCGAAGTTCCGGCATGGACAGACCCTGCACCTCCTGAACGTGAACGGGAATGCCCCGGATCTCCCGAACTTGGGCATCGTCACCGCCGGCGCTCCGGTCCATCAGTTTCAACTTGAGTTGTTCGAGTTCCCGCTCTTTTTCCTTCAACAGGGAAACGAGTTTCCGGGTTTTCGGGACGATTTCCGACGGGCTGCTTTTCAACAACTCCGCCAATTCACTGATGTCGGATTCCAGTTTCTTCCCGTGCTCCAACGCCCCTGTCCCGGTCAACGCTTCGATACGTCGCACCCCTGACGCAACTCCGCCTTCGGAGGTAATGCGGAACGAACCGATCTCGCCCGTATGGTGGCAATGCGTGCCTCCACACAATTCCTTGCTGAACTCCCCGATCCCTACCACTCGCACCTGTTCCCCGTACTTGTCGCCGAAAAACGCCAGGGCGCCGGCGTGAATGGCTTCCTGAATACCCATGACGTCGGTTTGGACCAACGTGTTGCCCAACACGTGAAAATTGACCATGGCTTCGATTTCCTCAAGGTCCCGGGTACGGAGCGGCTTGAAATAGGAAAAATCGAAACGCAACCGGTTCGGGGCAACCAGCGAACCATACTGTTTCACCTGAGAGCCCAGCACTTCTCGAAGCGCCGCGTGGAGGAGATGGGTGGCGGTATGGTTCCGGGCCGCGCCGTGCCGGGTCGTCGAGTCCACCGTCGCAGCCAGCGGCTCGCCCTTACGGACGCGTCCAGCCACGACCGTTCCCTTGTGAAGCAGGAGTTTTCCACCAACCTTGGTGGTTTCCCGGACCTGAATTCGACCCTCCGAACCCGTCAACGTACCCTGATCGCCAACCTGCCCCCCTCCTTCAGGATAGAAAGGAGTCGCATTCAGTACCAGTTCCACTTCATCCCCTTCCACAACCTCTTCCGCCAGAACCTCTCCCTTGAGCATGACCTGCACCACGCTCTCGGATTGAAGCGCCTGGTACCCGAGGAACTCCGTAGGAGGAAGTTGATGTGCCAATTCGGCGATGAATGGTTTTTCCTGTTCCGCGACGAAAACAGCCGATTTACGTGCCCGATCACGCTGCGCTTCCAACGCACGTTGAAAGCCTTCGAGATCGGTGACCAAGCCCTGTTCACGGGCAGCCTCTTCGATCAAATCCAAGGGAAAGCCATACGTATCGTACAGTTTGAAGACGCTCTCGCCGTCCAGGGACCCGGCCGTGGCTTCACCGACCATACGGTTCAGGATGGGTAAGCCTTGATCCAACGTGCCGATAAATCGTTCCTCCTCACCTTCGACGATTGTGCGACACGTCTCAGCCGCAGCGGCCAGTTCGGGATAGGCGCCCTTCATTTCGGCGACGACCGCGCCGGTCAATTCATGCAGAAACGGTTCGGTCACGCCCAAGAGCCGTCCATGTCGGGAAGCTCTGCGCAAAATTCGTCGCAACACGTATCCCCGGCCTTCATTCGATGGAAGTATCCCGTCCGCGATCATGAACGTGACGGCCCGCAAATGATCCGCAATAACGCGCATGGAACGATCGGAAGCTTCAGCCTTACCGTAAGCGCAACCCGTCCGGTCGGCAATCGCCGAAAGCAACGGCATGAACAGGTCGGTCGCATAATTGCTGTCCACGCCTTGGACCACGGCGGCCAGCCGCTCCAGTCCCATGCCGGTGTCGATACTGGGTTTGGGCAACGGATGCAGATTGCCTTCGGCATCGCGGTCGAACTGCATGAACACGAGGTTCCAAATTTCCAGGTACCGGTCGCAGTCGCATCCCACGGCACACGAGGCCCCTCCACACCCGAGGGCCGCACCCTGATCAATATGGATTTCAGAACAGGGCCCACAGGGTCCGGTCTCCCCCATTTGCCAGAAATTGTCCTTGTACCCGAGCCGCACGATCCGCGCCGCGGGCACACCCACGTTTTTCTCCCACAATTCAAAGGCTTCATCATCGTCCTGGAAGATCGTCACCCATAATTGGTCCGCGGGCAGGCCCAGCGTCTTCGTCAAATAGTCCCAGCCGAACTGGACGGCGTCTTTTTTGAAATAGTCGCCGAACGAGAAATTACCGAGCATTTCAAAGAACGTGTGGTGGCGCCGGGTATACCCGACGTTCTCCAGATCATTGTGTTTCCCGCCGGCTCGCATGCACCGTTGAACGGACACGGCCCGGGAATAAGAACGCTGTTCTTCACCCAGGAACACGCGCTTGAACTGGTTCATGCCCGCGTTGGTGAACAGAAGCGTAGGATCGGCTTGGGGCAGCAGTGACGCACTGGACACCACGGTATGGTCAACGGCCCGGAAAAAGTCCAGAAACGACCGTCTAAGCTCATTGGCGGTCAGGGACATGGGGAAGGCAGGATCCTTTGAGGGTCTCTGTTGTGCATGCGTTGACACATTGGCTGACAATTCCTGCCGTCTTCTCCTGTGTCCGACCCCTCCTTTGTAAGGACGGGAACTTTTCCCGAAGAGGGAAAAGTTGGGAGGTAGAGGCTATGACCAAGACGGTACTCTTTGGCCTGTTGGTTCTACCCCACCTAACCTCCCCTTACAAAGGGGAGGAAAAGAGACAAGAAGGATCGCGCAGTTGTTAGCGAGGATTCATTTTTCTAGACTTTCTCTCGCACCGGGGCCTGAGGCTTTTCCGTTTCCGCTGCAGTCGAACCCGTGTCTGTCGCAACCAATCCGGCTTTTTCGCGAATTTTCGTTTCAATGTCTGCGGCAGTCTCAGGGTTCTCTTTCAGAAACGCTTTCGCAGCTTCACGACCCTGGCCTAACCGTTCCTCGCGAAACGAATACCACGCTCCGGCCTTATCGACGATTTTCTTTTCGACACCCAGGTCGATGAGTTCCCCGGCTTTGGACACGCCCTCGGCAAACATAATGTCAAACTCGGCTTGTCTAAAAGGCGGCGCCGTCTTGTTTTTCACCACTTTGACGCGGACCCGGCTCCCGATCACCTCCTGACCATCCTTGATGGACTCGATCCGCCGGATGTCCAACCGCACCGAAGAATAAAACTTCAGGGCGTTCCCACCGGTCGTGGTTTCAGGATTGCCGAACATCACTCCGATCTTCATCCGGATTTGGTTGATGAAAATGACCGTGGTCAGGGATTTGGAAATGGCTCCGGTCAACTTGCGAAGGGCCTGGGACATCAGGCGCGCCTGAAGCCCCATGTGCGAATCGCCCATTTCACCTTCGATTTCGGCGCGGGGCACCAAGGCGGCCACGGAGTCCACGACCACCAGGTCGATCGCCCCGCTTCTCACCAACGTCTCGGCAATCTCCAAGGCTTGTTCACCGGTGTCGGGTTGGGCCACCAGCAGATCGTCGGTCTGCACACCCAGTTTTCTTGCATAGGACACATCCAACGCGTGTTCCGCGTCGATGAACGCAGCGGATCCACCGGCTTTCTGCGTTTCCGCAATGGCATGCAGACACAAGGTGGTTTTCCCGGAGGATTCCGGACCGAAAATTTCCACCACCCGGCCTCGCGGCAACCCGCCGACGCCCAAGGCCAGATCCAAGGCCAACGACCCCGTGGATACGGCCTGCACGTCGTCCGTCACGTCACCCGTACCCAGTTTCATAATCGAGCCTTTCCCAAATTGCTTTTCAATTTGGGTCACGGCCAGTTCCAATGCTTTCATTTTTCCCTGATTCTCCGAAGTTCGATCGCCCATAACGCCTCCTCGATTCAAGCCATCACGTCCCTATCATACTGAAAACCCGAGGGAAGGCCAACCGTCCAATGTGAAGACCCATTCGACTTCGCTCAGGGCCTCAGGGCAAGCGGAATACCTCTTCACGCCTGCAAGGAAACGTCCCACAATTTTGTATAGATCGGTCCGGTTTGCCGGAGGTCACTCTTGAACAAGGTGACCCGTTCCACGGGTAACGGCCCGCAGGCAAAGGGGTCTGTGAACACGCCCAACGTGCCCAGCACACGCCCGACTTCACGATGGTCCCTTTTAACACGAGCCACGGTCAGATGCGGGCGAAACGGTCTGCCCTCTTGAGGAAACCCCAAGGGGACCACCGCATTCCCAATGCACCCGGCCAACATGGTCAGGCTATCGAGGGCTCCGCCCAGACCAACCCACAATACGCGAGGGGACCGGTGATCCGGAAATACGCCGAACCCTTTGAGTTCAAGCTCAAAGGGAGAGACATGAGAAATCGCCGGCTCCACCGCATGGCGGATTTGGTCAACCTGGCTCTCCGTCGTCTCACCGAGAAATTTCAAGTTAATATGGAGATTTTCAGGCTTACTCCAGGAAAGACCTGGCAATTCCCGTTTGACCGTTCGGATGTTCCGCCCTATGGCCGCTTGCAGAGAGGAAGGCAGATCGATTGCCAAAAACGTTCGTAAGCCCATAGTCACCTCTGAGCGCAACCGCCAACCATCGTTTGCAGGAGAGAGGTCTCCCCCCCTGAGCCTACCTGTTTCCCGTACCGCCTGAGACGATGCTCCATCGTCACAAAACAGAACACTAAAAATGGTATTTCAGGTTCAGGCTGATACCGAAAAAATCGATGTCGTCCGTCATCAATCGGTAGGTGACCGGCTCACTTCCGTCGAGCCTCAGGTTGGATTCGTGACTCCGTAGCCGATCCCAACTGCCGCCGTCTCGAAAGGTATTGAAATTGACCCAGCGCCCCTTCACGCCCAGAGACGCCGACTCCGTGAGCGCATAGTCCACGCCGAAGAGCACTTGCCAGCCGAAGAGCGTGTCCTTGAGCACGGTCTGCTCGGTGGTGGTCGTACCGGCGAGGTTCCGGCGGATCTCGTTGACGTCACAGCCGGAAATCCCATTACAGAGATCATCGGGGATCGACGTGATCGCCGTCGGATCGGAGTTCCTGGCATTCATGCTGTTCCAGTCCATGGCCGTAAATCCGACGCCGATGCCGAACCCGACATACGGCGTGAACCGACTGCCGTTGATCCAGTCGAAAAACACGTTCCCGAAGAGGTTGTGGGAGGTGATACTCCCAACACTTTTCGCCGACAGCGCCGTTTCTCCCAACCGTTTGGCGATGGTCTGCGCCCGCGTCGCGGCACTCGTAACAGATTGATCGTATTCCGATTCCCGGAAGAAATATTCCATCTCAACCCGAAACCCACCCCAGAAGCGACCCGGGTACGCGTCTTTCAGCCGATAGCCCACGGCTGCTCCGGCCAAGATGCCCTTGGCGCCATCATAGACGGCCTTCGACGCATCACCGCCGTGGACAGGGTCAGTGCATCCCGGGACCATCGCAAAATACGGATTGATGTACTCGTCGCATTTACTGGCGCGGTCGTCGTCGCGTGAGAAGTTATCCAACCCCGAGGCAAAGTTGGCTCCCAGTTCGCTACTGAGATACAACCCGGAGCCCGCCTCTACGGGGGATGCCACCAAGAGACAGGAGACGATAACGAAAATCAAGAGTGAAAGGATCCATTTCATCTTCTTTTCTCCTTTCCTTGCCATCAAGATTTGAGTGGAGACTCGGTCCCGGATTCACAAGGCCACCTGCTCTGAGCGAAAAATTTCGCAACGACCCGACGTAAAAAGTCCAAGCTAGGAAACATGGCACAACCAGCGCCGCAACACGTCGAGGGCTGCCTGCGACGACCGGAGTTTGATTGCTTCCCGTTCTCCATGGAACCGGAATTCGTTGGTATAAGATACCTGCGCCGTGGCCAGCCCGACGTAGACCAGGCCGACGGGCTTATTTGCCGTCCCGCCTCCGGGCCCGGCAATGCCCGTCACGCTCAGGCCCACGTCCGCCTTACTTCTCGTACGAATACCCTGAGCCATGGCCTTGGCGACCTGCGCACTCACCGCCCCATATTTTTTCAACAGCGGTTCTGGCACCCCGAGCAGTTCGATTTTCGCACGATTGCTGTAACACACGACCCCCCGGTCCACGTATGCCGAACTGCCGGCTACCTGAGTCAGGCGGTGCGCAATCAGCCCGCCCGTACAACTCTCAGCCAGCGCAACGGCCAACCCTCGATCACGGAGTTGCTGCCCCACGACTTCTTCCATGGTCTGCCCATTGATGGAAAAGACGTGCTGTCCCAATTTGGCAATCACAGCATCCATCAGACTATCGAGTGACGCTGCAGTTTTCATCACGGATCTTTTCCCTGCCTGCTTTCTTTGAATATTTTCTGATCGCGTGAACGACACCGAGACCCCCAGCGGAGAGGCGAGAAGACCGAGACGGAACGGGCTTGTGGGGGAGATAATCCCCCTTAGTCGCATATCGATCTCTCCCTCGAGAAGCCCGAAGGTATGGATCGTCCGGGTCTCGATGGCCGACGATAGCAGCCCTTCTTGCCGAAGCAGCGGCAGGAGCGATTCCGCGCACATCCTGCGGGCTTCATGGCTGACCCCGGGCAGGCAAACGATCCACGACCGCTTCCACTTCACGGCAAAGCCGGGCGCGATCCCGGAAGGATTGTGAAGCAGGACGGCGCCGGTCGGCAGGAACGCCTGCCGGCGCTGGTTTTGAGTAACGGGCCTTCCCGCCGCTTGCAAACGCGTTGTTATGGATTCCAATGCCCGAGGACGCAGGCGTAAGGGCTTTCCGGTTATTAGCGCCACGGCCTCATGAGTGACATCATCCACGGTCGGACCGAGACCGCCGGTGATCAGCACAAGCTTCGCCCGCTTGACCGCGTTCGTAACGGCCACGCCTATGTCATCGACGTTGTCACCGACCACGGACTTGAACCGGACTTCGATCCCATGCTCCGCCAGAGACTTGCTGAGAAAAAGCGAATTGGTATCAATCCGGCCGCCGAGCAGCAATTCGGATCCGACCGCAATGATTTCTGCCGTACTCATGAATGCAGGGAAAGGAAATCCCCATTCAGGCTTGTGCGCCTAAACACCAAGGGATGGAACAGGCCCAAACAGTCACCCTTTTGGATGTTGCGCCATTCGTTGACAAGATTCGTTTATTTCCGCTGTATGAGAATACGCATCCCAAGCGACAACTCGACATCATTATAGAAATATAGATCGAACAGTCAATATTCACGCAGAGAGAGAAAACGAAGGGCCGAATCCAGGACCCCGCCCTCCCCGTAGTTGTGGCGAGGATCCGCTTCGTGTCGTCCGGGAATGACCAGAGCAGACGAGAAGGATGGAAATTACCACCAACCTAGCCGACGCAGGTAGTAGCGGCAACAACAGACGCCCTAGAAATGATACTTCAGATTCACGCTGATCCCGAAAAACTCGATATCGTCGATCATGAACCGGCCCCAGACCGGTTCGCTTCCGTCTTTCCGCAAATTCAGCGGGTGGCTCCGCAGTAGTTGCCAATCGACACGATCATCACGGAAAGAACTGAAGTTGACCCAGCGCCCCTTGAGACCCAGCGACATCTCCTCCGTGATGGCGTAATCCATCCCGAACAGTACCTGAAGCCCAAAGAGCGTGTCACTGAGCATGGGTTGGCCCACGCTTACCGTTCCAGCAAGATTCCGCCGGATCTCGTCCGCATTGGGTAATCCCGAACCCGTCGTGATGCGGTCCGGATCAGAGTTCCGCGCCCAGACGCCTCCATTTTCGATATCAGTAAACCCGACCCCGCCGCCTATCCCGATATAGGGTGTAAACCGGCTGGTATTGCGGAAATCGTAAAACAGGTTCCCGAACAGGTGGTGTGAGGTCAGGCTGCCTATCCGATCCGTTGCTTGCACTATTTCATCCCTGAGCTTGTCTCTGCTCTCACCCGATTCCGTACGGACGTCGGATGTCTGATCATAGTTCGACTGCCGGTAAAGATATTCCACTTCCACACGGAAACCGCCCCACGAACTGTTCGGATGTTGACCTGCAAAACTGTAACCCACCGCCGCTCCGGCCAGAATGCCCGTTGTTCCGTCGAATTTGTTCTGCCAGCGGCTGCCTGAACCGCGATTGGGGCCGGTGCAATTGTAGGTGCTGTACGGCTTGCCGCCGGAATCGACTCCGGCACTCGTCTCGACTTCACCATAGCGGGGATTGATATATTCATCGCACACGCTGGCCCGGTCGTTACTGATTCCGGTTGTATCCAGGCCACTGGCGAAATTGACCCCGACCTCGCCGCTGAGATAGAGCCCAGAGCCTGCCTGCGCCCAACGAGGGGCAACAACCGACATGGCGAGGACAAACGCCAAAAATGGAGCAAGGTATTTCATTGTTGTCTGCTTTGTTTCACTATTGCCTCATGCAGGCTAACACCTGCGCCGCAGGGGATAAAGAAAAAAATGCGCTGGGCTATCCCTCCCCTTTGTAAGTGGGCGCATTTCCGAAGAGGGAATGCAGGTGGGGTAGATCCAATGGTTCATGAAGCAGGGGTGCCGTTTTGGCCACAGCCTCTACCTCCCCTTGCCCCTCCTTACAAAAGAGGGGAATAGGAGAGGTGGCTTGAGTGAGGATCATTTAGGTATCAATCACCGGTTCATTAGAAATGATATTTCAGGTTCAGGCTGACGCCGAAAAATTCGAGGTCGCTGGTCTTGAGCCGGCCCGATACAGGTTCGCTTCCGTCTTTCCGCAGATTCGGCACGTGACTCCGTAGCGGGTTCCAGATAAAGTCATCACTGAAGGACCCGAACCTTACCCAACGCCCCTTGAGCCCCAGCGACACGGCCTGCGTGATTGCGTAATCCACTCCGAACAGGACCTGGAACCCCCAGAGCACGTCGCTGAGCGTGGCTTGCCCAACGCTGACTGTCTTGGCGAGGTTCCGGCGGATTTCATCATAATTGGGCAAATCCGCCCCAGTCGAGATCTTGTACGAACCGTCGGCGTTCATCGTATCTTCGTTTCGCGCCCACACGCTTCCATACTCCATGTCGGTGAATCCGACGCCACCGCCAAACCCGACATAAGGCGTGAACCGGCTGGTGTTGACGAAGTCGTAAAACAAGTTCCCGAACAGATTGTGCGAGGTGATGCTGCCTATCCGATCCGTCGCTTGCACAATTTCATCCCTGAGTTTCTGTCCTTGTGTGCCCACCCCGAGAGGGATGTCGGCTGTCTGATTATAGTTCGATTGCCGGTAGAAGTATTCCAGCTCTACACGCAGACCGCCCAAGGGGCTGTTCGGATTTTGACCTGCAAAACTGTAGCCTGCCGCCGCTCCCGCCAAAATGCCCGTTGCCCCGTCGAACTCGTTCTCCCATCTTCCACCCACACTACGATCGGGGCCCGTGCAACGCTCGTACTCATTGTACCGTGGATTGATGTATTCATCGCACCAACTGGCGCGGTCGTTGCTGGTTCCGATGGTATCCAGCCCCGAGGCGAAATTGGCTCCGATATCGCCGCTGACGTAGAACCCCGACCCCGCAAGCGCCCAACCCGGGGCCACTACCCATGTGGCCCCTATAGCGATAACGAACACCAAAAGTGGAGAAGTGTGTTTCATTGCTTGTCCCTTATTTTGAGGAGCAATATAAAACGACTACAGGCGCGGACGGCGGGTTATGCACCAGCCGGCCCGGTCGTTGTGAAGCCCCCGGGCCGGCGAAAGAGTACAGATTCCTAGAAATGGTACTTCAGGTTCAAGCTGATACCGAAAAACTCGATGTCCGAGGTGCTCATATGCCCTGATACCGGATCGGTAGGATTTTGCTCAGTTCCTCCCACGTAGGGTGCATGACTACGTAGCGGGTCCCAAACAAGACTGTCTTTGAAGTCACTAAACTTAACCCACCGTCCCTTGAGGCCCAGTGAGGTCCGCTCGCTCAGGGTATAATCCACCCCGAAGAGTATCTGGAACCCCCAGAGGACGTCGTTCAGCGGCGTATGCGTGGAACTGGACGAGCCGGTCAAGCGATCCACATACACGTCATTGTCGGCCAAGTCCGCGCGGCCATCGTCGATCAGGCCCTGCCGGATCGCCCCCTTATCCAATGTCCGGGTCCAGTTGCTACTCCAGTCCGCCGTGGTGATGCCCACGCCCCCGCCAACCCCGAGGTAGGGCGTAAACCGGGTGTCGTTGTCGAAATCGTAATACACGTTGGCGAAGAGGTTGTGGGAAACGACGCTGCCCAAGGTTTCATACGGCCCGGATGCAAATTCTCCCCGGTCAATCTTCTGCTGGGTCGCCGACGTCCCCGACGGCCCGGGGATCCCACGAACGCGGCTGCTCTGATTATGGCGCGATTGCCGATAGAAATATTCCACCTCCATGCGGATCCCGCTGAAGATGTGCTGGGGATTATTATCGCCAATGCTATAACCAATGGCCGTCCCGAGGAGAATGCCCTGTCCACCGTCAAAATCGACATCCCAATCCGGATAGAAAGTGCCAGTGTACGCAAAATCACCGGGGTTACATCCCCCGAGACCAGGATTGGTCAAGGCATCACAATGGCTGGCGACGTCGTTGCTATCTCCCTCGAAGTTCACACCTTTAGAAAAGTTGGCTCCCAAATCGCCACTCACGTAGAACCCGGAGTCGGCCTGCGCTCAGCCCGGCGCAAACACAAAAGCGGCGATGACGAGCATCAAAAATGGAGAAAGGTATCTCTTCATTGTCTTCTCCTTTTATTTTCAGGATTGGTAGAAAAGGACATGTAAGTATAAACAAATACTTTTTTTAGTCAATAGTGCCATGAGTTTTATTGTGGAACGTTGATTCCATATATAGAGAAAACGAATTTTGGTCTGGAGAAAACCCCGCAATATTCCTACGGAATGCCTGAAAACTCCACGTCGAACGAAACCTCATCCCCTTTGCTTGGGAACACCATGATCGTGGTCTTCGCATTCGGGTCGAATGCGTCATATTGAAAGGAGCCGATCACCTTGGCCTTGTAGCGCGGAGCCCTGGGCCAGACTTTTGTCCGCTGTGCCACGCCGTCGAATCGCACGTTCAGGGGCTTCACCAGTTTCTCGCCCTGCTTCAATACGATATAACTGTTATCGGCAAAGGTTCGGGTTTTACCGAAGATCGTCACGCTCACGAGCATGGTTTTCTCGGCCAGAATGCGACGGATTTCCGTTTCGGAAGGCGTTTCCCCGCGTAATCCAAAATGGCTCGCCATCACGGTCAGGCCGTTCATTTTGGTCATCAGAAAACCCTTGGGGCGTAATTCCTCATCCGACCCGAACCAGGCATACAATCGATTCGGCAGCACGCGATCTTTGGCAGCCCGGAGCCCTTGCTCCACGGCCTGCTCAACCTGCGCATCCGTCGGAGATACCTCGATCGCCCGGCTTTCCATAGCCGGAATACCAAGTGTTCCCACGACGCAGAAGAGACAGACGACAACGTGAACTGAATGAAACCGGAGTTTCCGCAATGGCACCCCCTTTCTCACCAGTCCGAATCGTATACGGCTTTTATGACACAGATTCAAGAACGCTCCGGTCGCTTCGTTGACAACGCCGATGTAAAATTGATAGATAGTCACCTTTATACGATCGCTTCATATTCAGCCTGCCTGAGGAGGAATTCCTATGGCTGCAGGAGAACAACCAGCCAAACGGCAATACGTCAATTTCATCTTTTTCAAAGTCGATCCGGCCTGGCGGAGACTTCCGCATGACGAACGACAAGCCGGCAAGCAAGAATTCACCCGGGCCATCGAGGAATTCACCGGCAAAATCATTGTCGTCCCCTATTCCACGGTCGGCATTCGCGGCGATTGTGATTTCCTGCTCTGGCGGATTACCTACGACCTCGAGCTCTTTCAGGAGCAAATGTCCAAGGCCTTGGCCACCGGACTCGGGAAATACCTGACGATCCCCTATTCTTACCTTTCGATGACGAAACGTTCGGTCTACGTGGACCACCACGTGCACGAAGGCCAGGAAAGCCGGCGGCTTAAGATTACGCCCGGTCGCAGCAAATACATTTTCATCTACCCCTTCGAGAAAACCCGTGAGTGGTACCTCCTGACCAAGGCTGCTCGGCAGGGCATGATGGACGAACACATTGAAATCGGCCACAAATACCCGTCGGTGAAACTCAATACGACCTACTCCTTCGGCCTGGATGATCAGGAATTCGTGGTGGCGTTCGAAACCGACGAACCCCAGGATTTTCTCGATCTCGTCATGCACCTTCGTGAGGCGGAAGGCAGTCGCTACACGAAGCGGGACATCCCCATCTTCACCTGTATCATGAAGAGTCTTAAAGAGGCTCTCGATACCCTCGGCGGCTGATCCCGTCCCTCGGTTTTCGGCGAGTCGGCCATTCATCTTCTCGCCCTCCCCAACCCGACTTTGTTCCCGGGAGCCCGATGTAAACCATGGAGCCATCGGATTCATCGGCAAAACCTTTCTCAGAATCCTCCACCAAAGGCGCCATACTGTCTTTGCTTGTGCCAGGCCTGGGTCAATGGGTGCGCGGCCACCCTCTCCATGCGACCCGCGTCCTGGCCGTGGGTGCACTATTGGGCACCATCACGTGGGGACTCGGCCATCTCGGGGGAGCCGGCGCGGGGTTCTTTTTTGCGCTGATGATTATCCTGCCCTGGTGGTGTCTGCAAGCCTATGAAGCCTCCCTGCCCACTCCTCCGGGTCAGGTTGAGGCCCTGAAAACAGCTTGGCGGCGAGCCCACGACGTTCGATACCTGGGCGGGTTATTTCTCTTTACCGCATTCACGGACCTCTACATCATTCTGGCAAATCCCGAATACAGTCTCACTCTGTTCTGTTCCAAACCCGAAGGCCTGCCGGGGCTCCTGGCCAAGGCCCAATCCCCAACCCTGCATCTCGCCATCGGCTACGGATTCTTGAAACTCCGCCCCTGGGCCCTGTTGGTGTACATGGCCTATGCCGCGTTCGGTTTGTGCAACGCCATGGCCAACTTTGCCTGTTTCGGATACGGACGCATTCGCACGGTGTTTTTTCTTTCGCTGGTGGCATTTACCATCTACGTCTTCTGGCGTCGCTCCTGTTTCCGGCTCGTCACAGCAAGATGATACCGGCACAAAAGCCTTTCTTTTGACAGCGTTTAGTGCGGTGTGCTATCCCCCATACATCTCGCTTAGGAGGCTCATGGAAGAAATCCAGGACCAAGAGAAGGATATCCTGTTCGTGTACCGTCATCCGGACGGCGCCGTCACCTTGTATTCGGATGAAGAATGGGCGATTGAACGCGGCATGAAACTGGAAGACCTGCACGTCGTGGAAATTCCCCGAAAATTGTACTCCGAGGGCACGATTCAAGACGTACGTGAATACGTCGCCCAATATCTGGAAGCGAAAGATGAAGCCTGAAAACCATGACGACCACGACCCTGACCCATTCACCGCTCACGTCTGAACTCATCGAATCCGTCATTGAGGCCCTGCCCATCCAAAGCCGGATCATGGTCCGCCTGCTCCTGCTTCAGTACCTGGAACCGGCCGAAGACGATATTCAATTCATTGTGGAGGATCAGCCGGACTCCCGGTTTATGGCCGGAGATCAACCCCAGGTAAAAAAATCACTCGTGGCCGCGACACGCGAGGTTACCAACCGCATCGAACAATACAGCGGGTTTCTGCGGCAAAAGCGGGAACGGCCCTGGCTGCAAGTCGAATGCCTGAAAAAGCAGATAGCCTTGACCGATCTGACCATTCGGGCGGCTGAAGGATTGCTCACGTCAAAATTTGACGTTAACCGGGCAGAATTGAAGGAACGCAAGCAATCGGCCGTATCCGCGCTCCCGAGACCGGAAATCCGCCGGTTGGAACGCGCGTTGGAACAGGAAGAGATCGCCGAAGACGACTATCATCGAGACCGGCTGCTTATTGAATATCAAACCCTGATCCGGCGACGGGAACGACAACGGCGGCGATTGAAAAACGCAGAGCAGGAGTACGAACTGTCGGGTCTCGCTCCCCTGCAAGACCATGAAGTCGCGCATATTTGGGGCATCCCGCTGGGCAGCCTCTCCGCAAGAAAGGTCAAGGCGTTGACCCACTACCTGTCCGCTCTCCAGGCCAGACTCGAACAGGAATCGGCGTCAACCGATTCTCCGCACGTCTCCTCGGATCTTTGGAGAGAGACGTTGCGCACGCTTTCCAGAAAACCCTCTCACCGTTCGATCGTCACCTTCATCCCGGGCATTGAACGCTCGGAAGAAGCGTTGATTGAAAAACTCAAAACCTTCGCGGACGGCACCATGCCGGAAGCAGCCGAATCGGGCTTTTGGCAATTGATGACCCGCGTTCACGACAGTGAACACAGTGGGCCGTGGCACAGCCACGCCCGGGCCATCTTCGCCCTGCAGCGATTGTTCGCCATTCAAGCAGATTCCGAACCCACGCTGGATGAACTCGAGGAATATCTCCTCAAAACCACGAGACCCAAATCCAAAGACGATGCCCTCCCCGCCCAACAGGCCGATGAGCAGCCGGCGGAACTCAGTGAGCAGGCCCTCGGCGTGCTGAATGCGCTGGCCGGAGAGATCGACGACAAACGCACCACTTAGATTTATTGCACTATCGGGCGCATGGCGGCGTTGTGTCCTCGCTCAACCCTCGCCTATCTCTATTGATAAGCCTCGGGTTTCGTTGCGGGACGCCTTGCCCTGCATCCCGCTATCACAATAAACCTGTCCCCGACGTTATTAATCGGGGGTCAGATGTTCCTCAGGCTTCTAGATTCGATCCCGAACCGTGGAATTGTCGAAGCTTCATGCCTTGTGATATATCCATCCTCGAACGTGGCGTGGCGGTGTAGCTCAGTTGGTAGAGCAGCGGACTCATAAGCCGCGGGCCAGGGGTTCGAAACCCTTCACCGCCACCAAATCCTTTCTCTTTCCACATATTTCCCGATATGCTCAATCCTCTCAAACCTGCTCCTCATTTATCCAAAACGCAGAGGAATCCGTATGGTCAATCAAGGTGAGTATGACAACTTACAAAGCAAGGCCAAACCGGACGGTATTTTCTTCCAACCTGTGACGCGGCAACGCGACGGCGTGACGGAGCACGGGTATACGCCGCATGATTACGATCTTGACACGGGGTCTGTATCGGACCGCCCGATAGTAACGGAAAAAGACGGAACCCCGAAGTTTTTCACGTATGACGACGCGTTGAGGTTTTTGGGAAGTCAATTCTAGGTGAAAGCCGGTGGCTCCGGCCGGTGTGTCCGCCAGTGCCGTCACGCCGTCATATAAAAAAGAAAAACCCCGCCTCACCTGCCGATCTATCGCTCACCAATCGCCTCGGAATAGTAGGTTTCCAGGAGGGCGCTTCGCGCCTGATCCATGATCACGATTTGCCGTTGATCGAAGGTATTCGCCCAATACAGGTAATGGAAATTCCCGGCACAGCGCCCGTATTCAATGTGGCGCTGTCGTCCATCCGCCCCCTCGTCGGTCTGCTGCCGCAGGACCACCCGGACCGGGAGTTTTTGCCACACCTGCTCGGCAACGGGAAAATGGTTTTCGTACAGAGGAGCTTGTTCGGCTGATTCGCTCGCCTGCTCCGGCCAGATACGCGTGAGTCGGGCCTCGATTGCCTCTTGTCCGTGCTGCAACGCATGCCTGACCAGTTCGATCATCAGGGATTGAACTTCCGCCATGCCAACCAGAAGACCGGAAAACGTCCCAGGAATCACGAGACGAACATAGCCCAACCCCCCGCCCGTCCGACCGGTTTCGCAACGCCCGTCCTGTCCCACGAGGTTCATCTTGACCTCTTCCGAGCGGACGTCGTCTTTCGGCAACCTGGCATACACAAATTCAGCACGGGCTCCTTGGCAAGAATACAGCCCTTGTTGCAGACTCTGCCGCACGTCCTCCCGGAACTTCGCTCCAAGAGAAGCCGGGCCTCGCCGCACAACGCACAAGGGACCGTCTTCAACCGGCTCACCCAGTTCCGAATACGTCAACAGTTGAGGTTCCGCAACGGGCACACACCCTCGCGCTTCCAAGGCTCGTTGGAACAACACGCGTCTACCCGGGTGAACGGCCTTTTCAAAGAGGACGAACCTGCCCGAAGCCTCCAGCACTTTCAATAAACTGTCCAAACGAGGCCCGATGCCCGTGCGCTCTTCCACATTCTGCTGTTGCCGGGCATCCCGGTCACGTTCAAAAGTCGTCCAACTCCGGCTAGGGAGTCCGGGATCGGATTCCGATTGAAACAGGGCCTGCGTGCAGACAATGGTGTCAAAGGTCCCCGGTATATCGTGTTGAGGTATCTCGCAATGGTGAAAGCTGACGTTTTCGAGTTGATGGGATTGAGCAAACTGGCGCGCCACTTCAATCGATTTCAGGGACCGATCAATACCTACAAACGTTACGTCAGGGAAACGGGTCGCGTACCAGGTCGTGAGAATGCCAACCCCGCACCCTACGTCCAACACGCACTGTGCTCCTGCCAATGCGTCCGCGATGGCGAGGGCCACTACGTCGTAGTAGTCGTATCGCTGGCTGTACAGAACGGGAAGAATGTCGGGAGACGCCGCCAGATCATAAAAGACCTGGTCCGCGTCTTCTCCGTCGCGACGGGCTTCAGCCGCTTGCTGCAGAAGACGAAGTCGCTCTCCGGCTAAGGATTGCCGTTGCCAGGCGTAATAGGAATCTTCATCCGTAAACCGGCGCAGGCCCCATTGGGTAAGATGCCGGGCAATGTCCAATTCGGCCATGGGCGAAAAACCGGACTTTGAGGAAGAGAACGGTGCCAAACGCCTATGGGACCTCTAATTTATTGTGATAGTGGGATGCAGGGCAAGGCGTCCCGTAGCGAAACCCGAGGCTTATCAACATAGATAGGCGAGGGTTGAGCGAGGATACAACGCCGCCATGCGCCCGATAGCGCAATCAAGTAGAGGTTCCCTAAAACTTGGAAGACAACATCATCGCATCCTGATACGCCTGGGGAACGGGATGCGGTTCCCGTAACTGACCGTTCCCGAACGCGACGTATTTTTCCGTGGTCAGGGATCGAAGCGTCAACGGTCCTCTCACGTGGAAATGCGAGGTGTTCGTTCCCAGCTCTTCGCCCAGATCCATCTGCGAACCCGAATGCAAGCGGGTCGAGGCATTCACTAGGACCGAACCGGAATCCACCTCCCGGACGAATCGCATTGCTGTATCATAACGACGGGTCACGATGGTGTCGGTATGGCCCGGTCCGTACGCCGCAATATGGGCCAGACCTTCGTCGAGATCACCGACGACTTTGATCCCCAACGTCAGCGCCTGTCTTTTCTGTTCCCAATCCTCATCCGTGGCCGCTCGAATCCCCTTGTGTCCGGTCATGGCCATAATCCCCATCATGGAGACGGTTTTCGGACAGCCGATGAGATCAACCGTAAATTCACTGAGTAACCGCCTGAGCAGGCCCGGCAGCAACTGCCGTGCAATAGCCTGATGGACCAACAGCGTATCCGCGGCATTGGTGGCAACCGGATCCTGAATCTTGGAATTGACCACGATCCCTTGTGCCAACGGCACGTCCGCGTCTTTATCCACGTACACGTGACACAGGCCGCCGTCATATCCCAGGACCGGGACCCGTGACTGCTCCATCACGACCTTGCGCAAGCTCGCTTTCCCCCTCGGCACGACGCCGTGCACCACGTTTCGCAACCGGGTCAATTCAAGCACACCCTCACGATCGGGGCGATCCACAAACGTGAGGGCCCCTTGAGGCACACCGTGTTGTTCGGCAGCCTCACGCAAGACCTTCGCCAATGCGGAATTGGTCCAGAACCACTCTTTGCCGCCCCTCACCACGCACACGTTTCCCGACCGGAGACACATCGCCATGGATTCGGCAACGACGGACGGGCCGTATTCGGAAATGACGGCGATCACCCCGATAGGGACGCGCACGCGATGCACGTGCAAACCTTCTTGCGTCAACCATGCCTGGGACGTTTCTCCCGTGGGATCGGGCTCCTCCGAAATCCTCCGAATATGGGCGACGATGTCGAGTAGACCTTCTTCCGTCACGGTAATAAGCTCTCTCGCTTTACGATACTCATCCGGCCCCCATTCCTTGGGAATGGCATCGAGATCCTCCTTGTTGGCAGCCAACACGTCGTCCAGACTCGCTTCCAACCGTTCCGCCATGGCCGTCAGGGCCACGGTTCGATCATGACTTGTTATCAACGCCACGGCACGCGTGGTGGCATTGGCCTGTTTAGCAAGACCTTGCACGTACAGCTTGATAGGAACTTCGACCATTCTTAAACCCTCATCTCAAAATTTTTAGGAATAACCGCCAAGAGAAAAACACTTTACCCACAATCAGGAATAGCCGTCAAAACATCCAAGCCATGTGAGGCGATTTCGTCTATTGCGCTCTGGCATCCATCGTGTGATTTTCTTACGGAAAAGCATGCCAATTGACCTTGCATTAAAAACAGGGGTTGTGTTAAATCTCATTGGTTTGAGTAGACCGAGTGGCGCCCTGAACCAACAGCCGGCTCTCACCGGAATACCGTTAAAGTGATGGCTTAATTCCTAATCTCTCTGAATGGAGGCGAAAAACCCCAATATGGTATCCATCAAAGACATGTTAGAGGCAGGCGTACATTTTGGGCATCAAACCAATCGCTGGAATCCCAAAATGAAGCCGTACCTCTTCGGAGAAAGAAACGGCATCTATCTCATTGATTTGCAACAAACCGCCAAGTTCTTTTTCGACGCCTATAACTTTGTCAGGGATACCGTTGCGGCCGGAGAATCGGTCCTCTTTGTAGGCACCAAGCGTCAAGCCGTCGACATCGTGGAAGAAGAAGCCACACGGTGCGGCATGTATTACGTCACCCAACGGTGGCTGGGGGGCATGCTCACCAACTTCGAAACCATCAGAAAAAGCATCAGGCAACTCAAGAAACTCGAAGCCGCTCAAACCGATGGAACGCATGAACGGCTAAAGAAAAAAGAAGTGTTACTGATGGAAAAAGAACGGGGCAAACTGGAAAAATACTTGAGCGGCATCAAGGCCATGGAAAGTTTACCCGGCTGCATCTATGTCCTCGACACGCGCATTCAACACATTACCGTCAAGGAAGCCAACCGTTTGGGGATTCCCGTTGTCGCCATTGTGGATACCAATTGCGATCCCACACGGATCGACTATCCCATCCCCGGGAATGACGATGCCATTCGCTCCTTGAAACTCTTTACCGCCCGAATTGCCGACGCCTGCCTGGAAGGCTTGGACCTTCGTAACAAGCAGGAAGATTCGAGTGGAGGAGAAGAAGACACGATTATGAGCGACTTGCTCTCCACCCGTGCAACCGAGAGTCCGGTGGAAGGCGTTCAGGCGCCTTCCGCGTAGAACGTCACGGCACGTCGTCGACATTTTTTTCATTCTAGCCAAGTAAAGGGAGAAGGATACGCGATGTCCAGCATGGGTACCTTGGTGAAAGAACTACGCGGTAAGACAGGAGCCGGAATCCTCGATTGTCAAAATGCGCTGAAAGAAACCGATTCCGATATTGAAAAAGCCATTGACCTCCTGCGTCAACGCGGTCTGGCCGCGGCTCAGAAAAAAGCCGGGCGGGAAACCAAGGAAGGCGTCGTCTCATCCTACATCCACGCCGGAAGCAAGATCGGTGTCCTGGTTGAAGTCAATTGTGAAACGGACTTCGTCGCCCGCAATGAAGAATTTCAGGAATTGGTCAAAGACGTCGCATTGCAGATTGCGGCCGCCAATCCTTCCTATGTGAAACGCGAGCAGGTCCCGTCCGAACAGGTCGAACGGGAAAAGGCGATTTACCTGGCCCAGGCGAAAGAACTCGGGAAGCCTGAAGCGGCCATCGACAAAATCGTTCAGGGAAAATTGGAAAAATTCTACCAGGAAAATTGCCTCCTGGAACAGAGTTTCATCAAAGATCCCAACGTCTCGATCACGGAAATCCTCACGCAAAAAATTGCCAAGCTTGGTGAAAACATTTCCATTGCCCGGTTTACGCGATACCAATTAGGCCAGGAGTGACGCCTGTGCAGTACCGCCGCATTCTCCTCAAGATCAGCGGGGAAATGCTTGCAGGGAACCAAACCTACGGCATTAACCGCGATATCCTCACGGCACTCGCCGATGAAATCAAGGATGTCGTGAGCATGGAAGTCGAGGTCGCACTGGTGATCGGCGGCGGCAATATATTTCGAGGCCTGGCCGCCAGCGCGGACGGGATGGAACGCGCGGCGGCCGACTATATGGGCATGCTCGCCACCATGTTGAATGCCCTCGCCTTACAAAACGCCCTGGAGAAAGCCGGGGTGGCCACGCGGGTGTTATCGGCCATTGAAATGCGGCAATTGGCCGAAAGTTACATCCGCCGGCGCGCCATCCGGCACCTCGAGAAAAAACGGGTCGTGATTTTCGCCGCCGGCACCGGAAACCCCTATTTTACGACGGATACGGCCGCGGCCCTGCGCGCGATGGAAATCAAAGCCGACGTCATCATGAAGGGCACCAAGGTCGATGGCATTTATGATTCCGACCCCTTGGACAACCCGTCGGCCAAAATGTTTCATGAACTGCCGTTCCTGTCCGTCCTCAACAAAAGCCTGAAAGTCATGGATGCCACGGCCATCACGCTGTGCA
>VXOF01000053.1 GCA_009840285.1 Nitrospira sp. SB0662_bin_26 | reverse complement strand
CGTGATCCAAGGTGGCATCGGCCATGAACTGTCGCATTTTCACGGCGAATTCGAAAGGCTTCCCTTGTCCATTCAGCCGCGGGTGCTCGGGCGTTCCGGAAATCGGAACCACGTCCACGTAGATATCCGGTGCCGACCGTTGGTTCAAGCGAATCTCCTCATGGCAAAAGAATTGGCGTTGGGCGAGGGAAGAAAAGTCCACAAATCCAAAATTAACGGGTTTCTTGATCTTGTAAGCGTAGGATCCCGTCAGCAGGATCCAGGAAATATGGGTTTCCCGAAGATCGAAATCGGTGACCGGATGGGGATAAAGACGGGGGTCCTGCAGGGCAAGAAGGAATGTGGGCAGGTCGTCGGGTTTCATGGCTCAACAAGGGATGATGAGAGTAAAACGATGCGATGAGACGATACCGACTTTGGATGGACCTTGCGGGCGGTGCGCCTAGCAAAAATAGAGCCAAATGATCTTTCCCCAGAATCTGGGGATAACTTGGTGAAATTTTTTTTAGAATGCTTATTCCATGTCCGAACGATCAAATGGCGAGCAGATTGCACATTTTTTGTGCATTGTGGTGAAGTATCTTTTGCCACAAAATATAGTGGTTTTAAAATAAATACGTGTATTTGCAGTTATATTTCAAGACTTTATAAAAAAATCCATGCCTTGGTAGAGGATTTTTTTATTGATACGCTGAGATTGACCAAGAAACTGATGTTTATCCACATAGGCTGTTGACAAATAGCCGAGTCAGCCGCTCGATTTAAGCGTAGTATATCCCTTTACGGGAAGCTATGCTGTATTCGGAGGAATCATTTCTCGATCATGCAGGGAATCTCCGCACTGGCTACCATCATTTCGGTTTGCACGTTTTCGTTGACGTGTATTGTAGTGCTGTACCCTACCCTGTCACGCTTCAAAAGTCGATGGAAGGGAATCGCTTTCTATGGAAGCATTTCAGCGGGCACGTTATTGGTGGCGGCACTGACCGCCCCTGATCCGGCTTTGCCAAACCAGGACTGGTCCTGGGTTGATTGGACGGTGCTGGGTCTCGGTGTGGGGATCGGCATAGCCGTGATCCTGCACCGTTCGGGGTGGCTTCGACAGAATAAGGTTGGCGGACGTGAAGAGGAGACGAGGAGCAAGAAGTCCGTTAACAAGAAAATCTCGCGTCGAGCAAGTCAACGGTCCCGGTAACGGACCATCACCGAACCCCTCGCGTGTCAGTCAAGTCCGGTGCCCGATCCTGTTCTTATCGGTGTGACTAGGTTGTTTTGATCGTCGTGACGACGTATCGCGGTCCTTGTCGAGATGATTCGATCCAGCGTTGTCCAGTCGATCGGCCGACAATCAGGCTGGAAGAGCTGGTTCAGGGTCAATTGCAGAAATCTGGGTAAAAAGGGATCCATGATTGTGGAGTCATGCAACACGTCGCCACCATCTTCGATCCTGAAATGATTTTCGAAGAGACGCCCGGTGAACCTCGTCTCGTCACGAGGTTCGAGTTGCAGCCTGAACCGGAGCGTCCCGGCGCGAACCTCAATGTAACGATGGCAGATCAGTTGGTCATA
Source organism: Nitrospira sp. SB0662_bin_26 (assembly GCA_009840285.1). GTDB lineage: Bacteria > Nitrospirota > Nitrospiria > Nitrospirales > UBA8639 > Bin75. The sequence goes on along the minus strand of VXOF01000053.1, from coordinate 1,481 downwards.
TGGTACGAAAGAAGGAAATTCGTACCTGCCCAGCATCGACGACCTGAGCCGAATCGTCGTTCCGGACGGTAAAACGCTTCGTTCTTCAAGCTCGGAGACGAATTGCACGTCATCGAAGGTCGCCTGCAACTCCGGCGACAGGTCACAGTACGTCGCCCAATCATCTTCGCCGAGGAGCTGTTGAATGATCGTCAGTATATGCGACCATTCGTATCCAAGAACCCCGAAGTGCGAGTCGACAAACCGGCCCGTGTCAATGTCCGGCCGGCGATCCTTACTGAACTCGATTCGAATCAGATCGATGTGCGCAACGTCGTATCGTCTCAGCGCATTCACCATTTCCCTGACGGCGCGGGAATCGGCGTACTGCCTGTTGATCAGGACGCGTGCCTCGCGGTATTTCTTGAGAAGCGCTTGGAAAAAATGGACTTCAAAACTCAGGCAAGCGGGTTTCTCTACGATGACCCGCGCGCGTGGATTTCTCGACAGAATCGTCTCAAGGCTCTCGAAGTGTTTTTCCGTGGGTGTACAGATGCACCAGACTTGAACGCGATGGAAGAGGTCGCCGGGTACGTCACCCAACGTGGCATAGGGACGAAGGTCCGGGTCATCGGCCCCCCGAGGATCCACAATCACGAAACGGTCAGACAGCGGGTCGAACACCTTGCGATAGATGCGACCCATCTTGCCGCAACCGACTATTCCGATGAGTTCAAAGTCCTTCTTCACAACAGCCTGACATCCTTCCGCCCAAGCCGGTCAGAACGTTCCGACGACCGAACCGGGGTCCGTGCCGTTCATATCCCAATCCCTACCATGACGTCGTGGCTGGTTCGGGTAGTTGGCGATCAATCTCGTGAATCCTGTACCCGAACCCGGGGCCGCTGATTGTCTTGAGGTCGAGACACCCGCCCACCCGTTGATACAAACCCGGATGCACTCTGGCTTCGTCTGCGGACGCGTCGGGATAAAACTGCATGGAGTTGGTCTCGAGGCCAATGCCGGGTGACGCATGCGCCCCGAGTTGGGCGTGCGCGATTTGCGCAAGCATGGGGTTGGTCAGATCCTGGGTCAAGACCTCCAGGCCGTGGTGTTTCGCCCAACTGAGCGTCAAGAGCGCTTCCGTCTGGGTCTTACACGTTTTCACCACGACGCCCGAGTAACCGAGTGTGCTCGCTTTTTCCATCACACGCCAGTCATGGGCGCTTTCATCCAGGACGCAAGGCGCCCACTTGGCAACGGCGGACACGTCCGTCTCGCGTTCCAGCAATTCCGGCGCGAACGGCTCTTCTATGTAGCACAGCGCGTCCGGGACGCCGGGTCGGTTCCGACAAATGCGCTCGAACAGGTGTTCCACGTACATGGGGTCCATCACCGTCCCATTGAAGTCCACACCCAACATCGTGACCCGTCGTGGCATCGAAACGTCGACCACGTTCATCATACGCTCATAATACCACTCGAATTCGGTGCCGCTCTAC
>VXOF01000056.1 GCA_009840285.1 Nitrospira sp. SB0662_bin_26 | reverse complement strand
ACCTCCCGACTTTTCCCTCTTCGGAAAAAGTCCCCGTCCTTACAAAGGAGGGGAACAGGGGGAGGTAGGGTAAACCGACATGACGGGTTCATTCGATACGGAAAAAGCCGTGAGCCAGGAAGAGGCGCTCCAGCCTCAGATGGTCACGGTGGAGATCGCGGGGAAGTCCTTCCGGGTTCCGGCTGGGATTACCCTGATGAAGGCCCTCTGGTATACCGGCCATGAAGTCACGCGGGGCGCCGGGTGTCTGGGCGGGTTCTGCGGAGCCTGTGCGACCTATTATCGCACCAAGGACGATCCGAAAGTGAAAACCTGCTTGGGGTGTTCGCACGCGGTGGAAGACGGCATGTCGTTTTCGTTCGCCCCGGCGTTTCCCGCGCGCAAGGCCACGTACGATTTGAATGAACTCGAGAATCCCAAACAGGACCTGTTCAAGTTGTATCCGGAAGCACCCTTGTGCAGGAACTGTAACGCGTGTACCGAAGCCTGCCCGCAGCAGATCGACGTGCGGGAAGGCGTGTGGAAGGCCGTGTTCGGGGACTTCAAAGCGGTGTCGGAGACGTTCATGGACTGTGTGATGTGCGGAATGTGCGTGCCCGTGTGCATTGCCGATATTGCGCCGAACCTGGTGGGGGTCTATGCCAGTCGAGCCTACGGCGTACGGGAAATGGAAAAGCCGCCCGGCCTCTTCGACCGAATCCAAGCTATTGCCGATGGAGAGTACGCCGACGACTGGGAACGAATCCTGAAGATGAGTGATGACGAATTACAGCAAACTGCGGCCACGATCAAGTCGTAGGGGAGTGCGACTGACACGTGGATATTCAAGCTCTGCACGACGTAGTCCATAACTCCCGTGACGCCCGCCGGCAACAGACCCTTCCCAAACTCTCTCCGGCCGAACGCGACACTCTGATCAAAAAATTTCATCCCGATCATCGGGAAGCCGCCTACCGTCCCGTGGCCTTCGGGCCCAATGAAGGCGACTTGACGGTGCGGGAACTCGCCTCCGTCCTGGAAGGCGATAGTGTGGTTCCGGATGATCTCTCCCTGACGCCTCATTACGAGGCCGATGTCCTCGTCGTGGGCGGCGGCGGCGCGGGCTGTGCCGCGGCGCTTCACGCGCATGGTCAGGGCGCGAAGGTGTTGCTGGCTACAAAGTTGCGCCTGGGGGATTCCAATTCGGTCATGGCGCAGGGCGGCATGCAGATTGCCGTCGCGCCCAATGATTCCCCGGTCCAGCATTTCCTGGATACGCTCAAGGGCGGTCATATGAAGAACGACCATGAGTTGCTCAAAACGATGGTCGAGGAAGGGCCGTCCATTGCCAAGTGGTTGCTGGAACTGGGGGTGCTCTTCGACCGGGACGATGACGGCAACCTCCACGTCAAAAAGGGCGGCGGCAGCACCAAGGCGCGGCTGCTCACCTGCTCGGACTACACCGGTCTCGAGATCATGCGGGTGCTCAAGGATGAGGTCCTCAACCGGAAGATCCAACTCTTGGAATTCGCTGCGGCTGTGGAACTGTTGAGTGACGAGCAAGGCGCGTGCACCGGAGCCGTGTTTCAGGATTTGGACAACAAGCGATTTCTCGTGGTGGCTGCCAAGACCGTGATCCTGGCGACCGGCGGTATCGGGCGGTTACACATTCAAGGGTTTCCCACGAGCAATCATTACGGCGCCACGGGCGACGGGCTCGCCTTGGCCTACCGCATCGGGGCTCCGCTCGTCCAGATCGATACGTTTCAATATCATCCGTCGGGCGGCGTCTACCCGGAACAACTCGTCGGGCAGTTGGTGACCGAAGGCATACGGTCGGAAGGCGGGCACCTGGTCAACGGGAGAGGTGAACGGTTCGTGAATGAGTTGGATACCCGCGACGTGGTGTCATCCTCCATCATTCGGGAATGTGAAGAAGGCCGCGGCGTCCGCATGCCGACGGGTCGCGTCGGGGTGTGGTTGGATACCCCGTTGCTTGACGCGGAGCACGGTGAAGGGACGCTGGACAAGCATTTCCCCGCCATGGTTCGTCAATATGCCCGGTACGGAGTCGATATCCGCAAAGACCCGGTCCTGATATATCCGACGCTGCACTATCAGAACGGGGGCGTGAAGATCGACGTCAACGGCGAAACGTCCGTGAAGAACCTCTTTGTGGCAGGAGAAACCTCCGGGGGACTGCATGGACGCAATCGGTTGATGGGCAATTCGTTGTTGGACCTGATGGTCTTCGGCAAACGATCGGGGTTAACGGTGGCCGAGCGCGTGCCAACCATGTCTCACGGCAGTTTGACGTTGAACCACTTGCAGCGCTTCCGGACCGAAGCGAAAAAGCACCGGGTCACGAACCAGGTCACGTCGCCGGTCGTGTTGCCCGCGTATGCCGAACAACCGTAGCAGGATGTTGAAAAAAGCCACCAGCTTTGTTCTCGCCCACTGGAGACTTTTTTGAACATCCTGCCTTCAACCGTTTTTTCAAGAGGTTGTTCCGCCTTTTGGTGCGGAGTGAACGCTTAGCGAGTTTCTTTTAAAGAGGAGAACCATGAATATCCATGAGTTTCAAGCGAAACAGTTGTTTGCTCAATTCGGAGTGCCGGTGCCTCGCGGCAAGGACGTCAAGACGCCGAGGGCCGCTGAAAAGTGGGCTACGGCTCTGAATGCGCCGGTTTACGTGGTCAAGGCGCAAATCCACGCCGGAGGACGGGGCAAAGCCGGTGGCGTGAAAATCACCAAACAGCGCGAGGAAGTCCCGGCCCTGACCCGGGAACTTATCGGGAAAACCCTGGTGACGCATCAAACCGGGCCCAAGGGCAGAAAAGTCCGGCGCCTGTTGATCGAAGAAGGGGCGGGGATCGACAAAGAGTTGTACCTGAGCCTGTTGGTGGATCGGGACAGCGGGTGCCCCACGTTCCTCGCGAGCACCGAAGGGGGTATGGAAATCGAAGAGGTGGCCGAGAAGACCCCGGAGAAACTGTTCAGGGAAACGATCGATCCGGCCGTCGGGTTTCACCCGTACAACGGCCGCAACCTGGCTTTTGCCTTGGGCCTGCCTTCCCTGGAAAAAGTCGTGGTGACGCCCTTCATCCAAATGCTCGGCAACCTGTATCGCCTGTTCATGGAAAAGAATGCGTCATTGGTCGAGATCAATCCCCTGGTGATTACCACCGACAAGCAACTCATTGCCCTCGACGGGAAGGTCACCTTTGACGACAACGCGTTGTTCAAGCATCAGGACGTCCAGGCGTTTCGTGATTTGCACGAAGAAGAACCGCTGGAAATCGAGGCGGGCGCCAATAACCTCAACTACGTGAAACTGGACGGGGACATCGGGTGCATGGTGAACGGGGCCGGGTTGGCCATGGCCACGATGGACGTGATCAAATTGGCCGGTGCCGAACCCGCCAACTTTTTGGACGTGGGCGGAGGCGCCACCAAGGAGACCGTCGCGGCCGGGTTTCGCATCCTCCTTAAGGACAGGAAAGTCAAAGGCATTTTCATCAATATATTCGGAGGCATCGTCCGGTGTGAACGGATTGCCAATGGCGTGATCGAGGCTTCGAAAGAAGTCGGCATCACATTGCCCGTGGTGGTTCGTCTCCAAGGGACCAATGCGGAAGAAGGACGGAAAATTCTCCTCGAATCGGGATTGAAGGTGGACGTGGCAACGGATCTTTGGGAAGCCGCGCAAAAAATCGTGGCCATGAAACGCAAGAAAAGAAAGAAGGCGTGAACGCCCATCGTTCAGGCCTGGTCACGTTGGAACGCCGTGAGGAAAGGATTCGCACATGAGCATTTTGGTCAATAAGTCAACGAGGGTGGTCGTACAGGGCATTACGGGCAAGGAAGGGTCGTTCCACGCGACCCAGTGCCAAGCGTACGGCACCCAGATCGTCGCAGGGGTGACGCCCGGTAAGGCCGGACAGGAAGTGGAAGGTATTCCGGTTTTTCACACGGTCCGTGATGCCGTGAAAGCAACCGAAGCCACCACGTCCCTGATTTTTGTGCCGCCTCCGTTTGCCGCCGATGCGGTTCTCGAAGCAGCCAATGCGGGGATCTGGCTGGTGGTCTGTATTACGGAAGGGATACCCGTGAACGACATGGTCCGGGTGAAACGCGCCCTGGCCAGTACGCAGACGCGGCTTATCGGCCCCAATTGTCCAGGGATCATCACGGCGGACGAGTGCAAAATCGGCATCATGCCCGGGTTCATTCATAAAAAAGGCAAGGTCGGCGTGATTTCCCGTAGCGGGACACTGACTTATGAGGCCGTGAACCAGTTGACGAATCTGGGGCTTGGCGAGACGACCTGCGTGGGCATCGGTGGCGATCCCATCATCGGCACCGGGTACATCGACCTGTTGCAGATGTTCGAGCATGACGAGGAGACGCAGGCCGTGGTCCTGATCGGAGAAATCGGCGGGGACGCCGAGGAAAAAGCCGCCGAGTTCATCAAACGAGAAATGACGAAGCCCGTCGTCGGCTTTATAGCCGGAATGACGGCGCCTCCCGGACGTCGCATGGGCCACGCCGGCGCGATTATCACCGGAGGCAAAGGCACGGCAAAAGAAAAAATCGCCGCCCTGGAAGCCGCCGGCGTGCAAGTCGTGCGCAACCCCGCCGAGATCGGGGAGACGGTCCAAGCCGCGCTCGGTGGCTAAACGACGTTCTCTGTTCTTTTCGGGCCGGCAAAAGATCATTGCCGGCTCGTCCACGAGCAGCTACGCGCAAATCCCAACACGAATCATCCCCTAGGCCAACTCCTTACCGTCTAACGCTACGCTTTTTGCCAGAACAATGCCGACGTGATATTTTGAAAAATCGGTTGATTTCACGAAAGGTCCATCCATTGACCACAGAACGGTTACAAACGTTTCGCGCGGAAATCATGCGGAGAGGTCTGACCGGGTTCATTGTTCCGCATGCCGACGAGTACCAGAATGAATACGTGCCGGCTTGTGCCGAGCGGTTGGCGTGGTTGACGGGGTTTACGGGTTCGGCGGGGACAGCGATAGTGCTTGCCGGGCAGGCCGCCATCTTCGTGGACGGACGCTACACCCTGCAAGTCCGTTCACAAGTCGATCTCCAGGCATGGACCCCAAGACATCTCATGGATGAACCGGTACATTCGTGGTTGCCGGCCGTGCTCCGGCGGGGCGACAAACTGGGCTATGATCCGTGGCTACATACGCCGCAAGAGGTTAAACAATTGAAAGAAGCCTGCGCCAAGGCGGGCGCCGTATTGACGCCATGTGAACCGAATCCCGTCGATGCCATATGGGATGATCGGCCCGCGCCTCCCTCGGCCAAGGTGGTGCCGCATGATTTGGCCTATGCGGGCAAGTCCTCGGAAGACAAACGACACGAACTTTCCATGACGCTCAAGAATGAGGAAATCGAGGTAGCCGTGTTGACAGCGCCGGATTCCATCGCTTGGCTCTTGAACGTGCGTGGCGGCGACGTGGAGCATACGCCATTACCCCTTGGTTTTGCCTTGCTGCATCGTGACGCCACGGCGTCGCTGTTTCTGGATACGCACAAGGTATCTGATTCTCTGACTTCGCACTTGGGACCGGCCGTGCGGATTCGTCCCGTTTCCGAATTTCACGAGGCCTTGGAACAATTGGGAAGGATGGGTGACCGCGTGTTGTGCGATCCGAACCGCACGGCGAGCTGGATTACCGAACGCTTGACTCGATCCGGAGCCCGGGTGATCGAAGGGGAAGACCCGTGTCTCTTGCCCAAGGCCTGCAAGAATGTGGTGGAAATCAATGGAGCGCGGGAAGCGCAGAAAAGAGACGGGGCTGCGGTGTGTGAATTTCTCGCTTGGTTGAGCCATGAAGCGCCGAAGGGAAAGCTCTCCGAACTCGACGCGCAGGAGTACCTGGATGCCTGTCGCTGCCGGCAACCGTTCTGGCAGGATATGAGTTTCCCGACGATTTCTGCGGCCGGCCCCAATGGGGCCGTCGTGCATTACCGGGCCAGCGATAAGCAGTGTCGCAGGCTTGAGCCCGGCGCGTTGTATCTGGTGGATTCAGGCGGGCAGTATTTGGACGGCACGACCGACATCACCAGAACGATTGCCGTCGGATCTCCCACGCCGGAATGCAGGGATCGGTACACCAGAGTCCTCAAAGGACACATCGCCCTCGCCAGGGCCACGTTTCCGAGAGGAACCACCGGCGCGCAACTCGATGCCTTGGCCCGACGGCCGCTTTGGGAAGTGGAGTTGGATTATGCGCATGGGACCGGGCACGGGGTGGGGAGTTACCTTGGCGTCCATGAAGGCCCGCAACGTATTGCGAAAGGAGGCCATACGGTCGCGTTGCAGCCAGGGATGATCCTGTCGAACGAACCCGGATATTACAAAGACGGCGAATACGGGATCCGGCTGGAAAACCTGATAGTGGTGATCCCCGCTGCAGCGGATAACGGTGATGGACGGGAATGGTTCGCGTTCGAGACGATCACGCTCGTGCCGTTTGATGCTTCGTTGATCGACGGGTCGTTGTTGAATGCCGCGGAACGGGAGTGGCTCAACGACTACCATGCCCGCGTGCGTGCGGTCATCGGGCCGCTGGTTGATTCGTCCACGGCGGTCTGGTTGGAACGGGCGACAAAACGAATTTTCTAAGTTCCCCGGGTTTTTGTTTTTCGTTTTGTGTTGTTCTGTCATCCCCGACTTGATCGGGGATCCAGTGTCTTTGCTTTTCCTTCGTTCCGGAGTCGAAAGACACGGGCTTCCTGCTTCCGCAGGAATGACAGATTCGGGTTATGTTCGTGTCAAGGCCAGAATGGCCAGAGTCAGGGGGAAATTATCAACAAATGAGTGAAACCATGACGGATGAACAGGTTGTCGAGCGCATACGTGCGCAATTGGGACAGAGCGGGGCCGTGGAAGATGTGTTGGTCAAGGGAGACCTGCTGCAATTGCACGTGTCCGAGGAGTTTTACCGGCGATTGGCCGTGGATCGGGATCGTGGCAGAAAGATCGTGCTGATGTTGATGCAGCAGATGAAGTCACTGACGGGGCTCCAGGACGTGACCGTGAGAGTGTACAGTCAAAACGAAAAGATGATCGAAGGCAAAGTCAAAGCGTTCGGGGGAGATAATGTCGCGTACATGTTGGATTTGTAAGGTTAGCCAGTTACGGAGTCAGCGTGGAAGCCGGTAACGGGCAGGAATCCACGCCGTTGCAGGCTTTGCCCGGTGCGGCCCGCACTTCTCCTGAAGTCCACATTCTCACCGTTGAAGACAAAACGATTATTCTGGTCGGGACGGTGCACGTGTCCCGGGAGTCCGCCGATCTGGTTCGCGCCGTCATTGAAGAGGAACGGCCGGATGCGGTCTGCGTGGAACTGGATACCCGCCGATATGAAGCCTTGTCCCAGCAGCAGAAATGGGAGGCGTTCGACCTCAAAGAGGTCATCCGCAAGAAACAACTCAGTACCATGTTGGCCAACGTCCTGTTGGCCTCCTATCAAAAGCGGCTGGGAGATCAGCTTGGTGTGCTCCCCGGCACCGAGATGCTGGAAGCCATCAACGTGGCCAAAAAATTCGATATTCCCATTGCCCTCTGCGACCGCGACGTACGCGTGACCATGCGACGGGCCTGGCGGTCCACCCCGTTCTTCAAGAAAAGCATGTTGGTCTCGTCGCTGATCGTGGGCGTCTTCGACACCAAGCCCGTGAGCGAAGAGTCTTTGCAGGAATTGAGAAAGCAGGACGTGCTGTCGGAGATGATGCAGGAATTGGGCAGGGAAGTCCCTACGCTGAAAACGGTGTTGATCGACGAGCGGGACCGCTATTTGGCGGAGAAGACCCTCCAAGCCGAAGGCAAGACAATCGTCTCGGTGGTCGGCGCCGGACATGTGGAAGGGATTAAGGCCATCCTCCAGGGTGAGCGGCAGACCGATCTGGATAATCTGGATGTGATTCCGCCCATGTCGCCGGCGTGGAAATGGGTCGGATGGGCAATTCCGGCAATTATTATCGGGTCGATCGCCCTGATCGGTTTTCAAAAAGGGGCGGCGGCAGCCGGAGACAACGCGCTTTTTTGGATTGTGGCCAACGGGATACCCAGTGGCTTGGGAGCCTTGCTGGCATGGGCTCATCCGTTCACGATTATCGTGGCCGTGGCCGGGGCTCCGTTTACGAGCCTGACGCCGGTGATCGGCGTCGGGTACGTGACGGCGTTTGTCCAGGCCTATATGCAACCACCGATTGTGCGTGAATTTCAGACCGTGGCCGAGGACGTGGCCATTCCCCGGCGTTGGTGGCAAAGCAGGCTGCTACGGGTGTTCCTGGCCTTTTTGTTCCCCACCATCGGAAGCGTCATCGGCACGTGGGTCGGCGGCACCCGCATCGTGTCGAATCTGTTCTAGCCCGGAACTCTCTCATTTGATCGTAGCAGGGAGCCGTAGATCGGGGTTGGCCCTTCGACTACGCTCAGGACAGTCGTAGCGAACCCCGCTGGCGGGGCCTCTACGCTATGTGTCACGCACTGGAGTGTTTTCCCGTATGTTGAAAGAGGCAGGATGGGCAGGTGTAATGAATGAAGCGCCCCTCGGCTACCAGGCGTTTCGCCATCGTCACTTGGCACCACCTGCATTGGCGGTCGGGAAGATCGGTCTCAGACGGCAAATCGGATGACGTTGGCAACGGCGTATCCATTCAGGCATTCTCATAAAGCCCGGTTGTGATTGTCAAACAACATTTTGGATTTGGGATTGTGAATTTTGGATTTTAAAAATCAGCAATCCACAATCAAAAATCCACAATGCTTTTCAATCCGCAATCTAAAATTTATGACATCCCAGGACAATTCCCCATCATCGTTGGAGCGAAGGAAGCCGGCAGGTGACGTGCCGGTTACCGGAAACAACGTGCCGGCCCTGGTCGTGTCCGGATTCCTGGGGGTCGGGAAAACCACGTTGGTGCGGCACCTGCTTGAAGAGGCGCAGGCTCAGGGTATGCGGATCGCGGTCGTATCGAACGAATTCGGGGAGCTGGGAATCGATCAGGCCCTGTTGGGCAACCAGGCGGGCCCAGGGTACGTGGAACTGGAAGGCGGGTGCGTCTGTTGCAAACTGTCCGATGAATTCGTGACAACGCTGCAACGGATTCATGAAGAGGTCCACCCTGATCGAATCGTGGTGGAAACGTCCGGGGTGGCCTTACCCTTTGACACGCTCCTGAATTTCTGGCGAGAGCCGGTGTCCGAGTGGGTCGGCGAATGTCTCTCGGCGGTGGTGGTGAATGCCGAACAGGTCGCGGAAGGCCGTGACCTCAAAGGAACCTTTGAACAGCAGGTGTCATCGGCCGATTTGTTGATCCTGAACAAACTGGATCTCGTGCCGTCGGACCGGCGCGATCAGATCCAGGAACGAGTGCAAGGCTTGGCTCCGGGCACGCCGGTTGTCCCTGCAGTGCAGGCTCGCGTCAGCACGTCGGTGTTGTTTCCGCCTGATCCCGGGAGCCTTCCCAAACGAGCCGCCAGGCCGCCGGCACATGAACCGCATACCCATGAGGCGTTCGAGGCGGAAGAATGTGTCATCGAGTCGGGTATCGCCCCCGAGACGCTGGTTCGCACGATTCAAGCGCGCCAGGCCCTGCGAGCGAAAGGATTTGTGCAGACCTCAGAAGGCCTCCGACTCGTGCAGGGTGTCGGTCCGCGAGTCGATTTGGTCGCCCCGCCCGTGAATCCTCCCGAGCACCTTCTTGGCCGCCTGGTACTGATCCGACGGAATCATGGAGCGGCTCCCTGCGATAAATGAGGCTGTGGTATCGACTTCTTTCTCGCGGACTCTCCTGTCATCCTCGATCCTTGATTACTAACGTCGAGGACAGACTATTTTTAATCGAGGATCCAGGGTCTTTGCTTTTCCTATGTTTGTGAAGAGAACGACTCTGGATTCCCGCTAAAAGCTTGCGGGAATGACAGCAAGGCTAGTAGCAATTGACCCAGGACGTTACGGTTGTTTCAGCAGGTGCGGGAAGTTCTTCTCGATTTCTTCTTGAAGCTGAGGGTTGAGGCGAGCTTGGAAAAGCGTCCTGGCTTTGCTGAGGTACTCCAAGGAGACGTTTTTGGCGCCCTGTAGATTGGTCTGTTGAAAAACAGTTCCGGTCAGAGAGGCGTCTTGCAGGTTGGCTTCGGACAAGTCCGCTCCCGTGAGATCCGCTTCCCGCAGATCAGCCATCTTCAGGTTGGTTTGCACCAACCGGCATCCCTGTAAATTTCCCCACGGTAGTGAGGCGCGTGTCAGGTTGGCTTTGGAGAGGTTCGAGCCTGCGAGATCCGCGCGGATCAGGCCCGTTCCACTCAGGTCCACCATCACGAGCGTCGCGTTGGTCAGAGTCGCCTTGAGCAGGTTGGCTTCGATAACGTCCGCTTCCGTGAGATTGGCTCCGGTCAGATCGGCCTCTTCCATGTTGGCCCGGAGCAAGTAGGCGTCGGACAGATCCGCCCCGGTCAGGTCGCACTTGGAAAAATCCATTCTTGTGAAATCATACCCCGACAGGTCGGCGTCCCGGAGATCGGGTTGGACGGTCGGCTGGGTTCGTCGAAATTTGTTCCAAACTTCCAGGCCTTGCAGTAACAGATCAAGATGGTCTTGATTGGCCATAAAGGGAATTTTGGATTAGAGAATTATTGATTGTGGTTTTTGGATTGCCGATTTTGGGAAAACCAAAATCCGCAATATGCGCCTTATCGGCGTTTTTTGAGGAAGTGCAGAAATTCGGAGTCGGGGCTGAGCACCATGGTCGTGTCTTTGGAGAACGTCTTGCGGTAGGCTTCCATGGATCGAACGAATTCGAAGAATTTCGGGTCCTGGCGATACGCGTCGGCATAGATTTTGTAGGCTTTGGCGTCACCTTCACCGCGAATTTCCTGGGCGGTTTTGTAGGCGTCGGCGATAAGAATCTCCCGGTCCTTTTCGGCTTCCGATCGGATTTTTTGTGCTTCCTCCGCGCCTTCGGCTTTGTATTGTTTGGCGATCCGTTCCCGCTCGGCTTGCATGCGATCAAACACGGCCTTGGCGTTTTGCTCGGGCAGGTCCGCGCGTTTGATGCGGACATCCAGGACTTCCAGGCCGTATTTCGAGGCTTTTTCATTGGAGCGTTTGGCCACCTCGGACATGATCAACAACCGGTTCGCGGAGACGATTTCCGACAGCTCGTGCCGGCCCAGTTCCACGCGCATTTCGGAATAGATAATGTCGTCCAGCCGTTGCAGCGCGCCCCGTTGCGTCTGGAACGCCTTGTAGACCTCCAGAGGATCGACGATTTTCCACTTGGCGAAGTTATCGATCAGGATCGTCTTTTTATCCTGGGTGATGACTTCACGTGCAGGGACGTCGTAATCCAGGAGTCGTTTGTCGAAGTACCGGACTTCCTGGACAAACGGCAGTTTGAACTTGAGCCCGGGTTCGGTCACGGTCCGCTTGGGTTTCCCGAGTTGAACCACGATGGCCGTTTGCGTCAGGTCGAGAATGAAGAACGGCGAGGCCCCCAACACGACCAGCAGAACCAGGATGCCGATGATCCCGACGAGCAGGTTCTGCTTCATCAGGGCGCGGCCTCCATCTTTTTGCCGGGCGTTCTTTGCAATCGCTCCAACGGGAGGTACGGCAGCACGTTGCCTGCGGCTTTGGAGTCCAGAATGATCTTGTCCACCTTCGAGAGCACTTCTTCCATGGTTTCGATATACAGCCGCTTGCCGATCACGCCTTTGGCTTTCTTGTATTCCGCCAGCGTTTGCAGAAAGTGGTTGGCTTCACCTTCGGCGCGCGCGATTCTGGCCTGGGCGTAACCTTTGGCCTGGTTGACGTCCTGAGCCGCCTGTCCCTTGGCTTTGGGAATGATGTCGTTCCGGTACCCGTGGGCCTGGTTGATCAATTGCTCGCGTTCCTCCTTGGCGCTGGCCACGTCCTTGAAGAACTTGGCCACTTTCTGCGGCGGATTGACGTCGAGCAATTGCACGGTGGCGATCTGGACGCCGCCCTGATACTCATCGACGATGCTTTGCAGGAGTTGCTGCGTGGACTGTTGGATCGCGGCTTTGCCCACGGTTAACGCTTCGTCGATTTTATTCTTGCCGACAACCTCCCGCATCGCGGCCTCGGCCGATTTCCGGATCGTCTCTTCGATATTCGCCACGTTGAACAGGTAGTCCTTGGCCTGGCTGATTTTGTATTGGACGATGAATTCCACGGAGAGGATGTTCATGTCCCCGGTCAGCATCAGGGCTTCCTGCGGGACGATTTGCGCCCGGCCCCGGGCATTGGTACGAAACCCGACTTCGATACGGTGGAGTTTTTGGACCTTGGGCGTGACGACGGTTTCAAGGAACGGGATTTTGAGGTGGGGACCCGGTTCGACGGTCCGCACCACGTCGCCGAACCGCTTGACGAGCCCTTCTTCGTCGGGGTCGACCTTGAAAACCGATTGCGAGAGTACCAGGATAGCCGCCACGACCAGGACGATGGACTTCATCCCCCGGGTGGGCTTCATCCGCTGCCATTGTTCCTTGGCCTTATTCAGGACGTCATCAAGCGGATCGGCTCCGCCTTGTTGACCCCATGGATCTCTCGGTTCCCACGCCATAATGTTGTCTCAAGAAAAATCGGTCTGGTTGAAGGAAGATGCGCCCGCTGGAAATGAACAACTATAACACGTTAACAGAAAAACGGGAGACAGGCAACTTCGGTCGCGTGGTGATCGCGAGCCGTCTCGGGTTCGTTCATATCCGGAAATGGCGCGGTTTGGGCCCAGGCCCTTCGCATCGGAGAATTTCTCCTTGAACATTCGACGAACGGCGGGCTAGAATGACTCGCCTTTCGGCGATCTTCCATTTTGGATTTTGGATTTTTAATTTTGGATTGGAAAATTCAGAAATCCACAATCCGCAATCCACAATCAGAAATTGCGACTGAATTCAGGGCAGCTTTTCTCCGTCTGACAAAGGGGGCGTTTCGTGGGTACTGAGAGTTCGGTAATTATCTTTGCGTTAATGTCCGGTATCGTGGGTATTGCCTATGGGGTCTATCTCACCTTCTGGGTCCTGCGACAGGACGCCGGTAACGACACCATGCAAACCATCGCGTTGGCGATCCAGGAAGGCGCCGGCGCGTATTTGAATCGACAATATAGAACTGTCGGCATCGTGGCAGGCGTCATGTTCCTGATTCTGTGGCTGGCCGGGATGTGGTCGGACAATTTCGGGTTGCTGACGGCCATGGGATTCGTGGTGGGAGCCGCTGCCTCGGCCATCGCCGGGTACGTGGGCATGGTGATTGCCGTGCGAGCGAACGTCCGAACGGCGCAGGCCGCGTCCAACGGGTTGGACCCGGCATTGCAGGTCGCCTTCAAAGGCGGTGCCGTGACCGGATTGCTGCTTATCGGGTTGGGCCTCGTGGCCCTGGCCGGTTTTTACGCCATCGGGTCCGCGGTAGCGGGGCCGGAAAAAGCCGTACACGCCCTCATCAGCCTCGGGTTCGGCGGCAGCCTGATTTCGGTCTTTGCCCGCGTGGGCGGAGGCATCTACACCAAGGCCGCGGACGTGGGCGCCGATCTCGTCGGCAAAGTCGAAGCCGGGATTCCGGAAGACGACCCCCGTAACCCTGCGGTGATCGCGGACAACGTGGGCGACAACGTCGGCGACTGCGCCGGCATGGCCGCGGACCTGTTTGAGACCTACGTCGTGACCATTGTCGCGGCCATGGTCCTGGCCATGAGTCTCTTCCCCGGAAACGCGGCTCCCGTGCTGTATCCCCTGGCTCTCGGCGGGATGACTGTCTTCGCCACCATCATCGGCATCTTCTTCGTGAAAGCGAGTGAAGGCGGGAGCATCATGTCGGCCCTGTACAAAGGCCTGTTCGTCAGCGGCGGGTTGGCCGCGATCGCTTTCTTTCCCGTGACCACCAACATGATGGACGGCATCGGCGGGGTTTCGGGCGTCAGTTATTTTATCGCGGCGCTCCTCGGCCTCGTGGTGACCCTGGCCCTGGTGTTCATCACCGATTACTTTACGGCCACGGCCTATTCGCCGGTGCAGGAGGTGGCCAAGGCCAGCGAAACCGGCCATGCGACGAACATCATCGCCGGGTTGGCCGTGGGCATGCAGTCCACCGCCTGGCCCGTAGTCGTCATCGTCGTGGCCATCCTGTCGAGTTTCGGGATTTGCGGCGGGGCCGAGGGCGGTGGGCTGTACGGGGTCGCGATCGCCGCGGTCGCCATGTTGTCGATGGCGGGCATCGTGGTGGCGATCGATGCGTTCGGTCCGGTTACGGACAACGCGGGCGGCATTGCCGAGATGTCCCACCTGGGCGAAGACGTGCGGAAAATCACGGACGCGTTGGACGCCGTGGGGAATACCACCAAGGCGGTGACCAAGGGCTATGCCATCGGCTCGGCCGCGCTGGCGGCCCTGGTGTTGTTTGCGGAATATGCCCGCGAAGCCCAGGCCGGCAACCAGAGCCTGACCTTCGACCTGTCCGATCCCAACATTCTCGTGGGGTTGTTTCTCGGCGGGATGCTGCCGTTTATCTTCGGAGCGCTGTGCATGAAGGCCGTGGGCCAGGCCGGTGGCCTGGTCGTGGAAGAAGTCCGCCGGCAATTCCGGGAAATCCCCGGCATCATGGAAGGCACGCAGAAACCGGAGTACGGCACGTGCGTGGATATCGTGACCCAGTCCGCCCTTCAGAAAATGCTGGTGCCCGGTATCATCCCCGTGATCTCACCGATCATCGTCGGCGTGCTGTTGGGCCCGGCGGCCCTGGGCGGCGTGTTGGTCGGCAGTATCGTGACGGGTCTGTTCATGGCCATTACCATGACCAGCGGCGGCGGGGCCTGGGATAACGCCAAGAAATTCATCGAAGAACAGGGCCTCAAAGGCACCGAAACTCACAAGGCCGCGGTCACGGGCGATACCGTCGGCGACCCGTTTAAAGACACCGCGGGCCCGGCAATCAACCCGATGATCAAAGTCATCAACATCGTCTCCCTCCTCATCATCTCCTTCATCGTGCCGTAAAGCTCAGTTGAAGAGCCTTTCTTCCATTCCCCTCCTTAGCCTGCCCTGAGCGAAGTCGAAGGGTAAGGAGGGGCGAGGGGAGGTCGAGGATGCTGCCTTTCTTTCATCATCATCGACATTCGTAATCGAAAATCCAACGTCTTTGTCGAATGGCGCTTGCAAACCATCAGTCCAAGGAAGCCTCTCTGAGGCTCATAGCAGTTTTGGCCGCGATCAGGAGTTCTACATCCGGTGCAGACCGCATTCAGCCCTTGGCGGACAAAGGCCCGATCAGGCATATTCTAGCCAGCCAAAGCTCATCCTAACGGCGGCATAACCAAAGCGGAACGCCACTCATCGATAACTCGCAAACTGTTCAAAATAACCCAGCCCTCTCTCTGTAATAGCATGGATACCAACGATCGAGGTACACATTCAGCAGCTTCTTCGTTACTTGGGTACTTGTATCAAGTCCGATATGCATTGCTTGAGGCACTTCGTCGTTTACGCAAGGGACATGATTTTTTAGTTTCCATAGAAACACTTGACGATGTGGTTTTTGAAGAAACTGGTGAAGCACTGGAGTTGCTTCAACTGAAGCATCATCTGAAGAAAGCTGGTGATTTAACGGATAGTTCCTCTGATCTTTGGAAAACACTACGCGTTTGGTGTGAGGCGGGAACTACTGGGAACGCTCCTGAAGGAACTCTCTTTTTCTTGGTTACGACAGCCCAAGCTGTTGTTGGACATGCTGCCCACTATTTAAAACCTGGTGCATCAAGAAACACAGAAAATGCCCTGAATCGGTTAAACTCCGTAGCAGAATCATCCAGCAACCGAGCTAATGCTTCAGCATATCAGGCATATAGGTCGCTGAATCTTGAGCAGAGGCGGAATCTTCTGGAATCTGTATTTGTTATTGACAGCACTCCGAATATCAGTGATCTCGATGCCGAACTAAAAGATGTTGTCTATTTTGCGGTGGAACAGCGTTTCCTGGAGTCCTTTTTGCAGCGTCTTGAAGGCTGGTGGTGTCGAAAGGCAATCAGACACCTCGTTAATAGTGATGCCCAGCCTATATTAGGTGAGGAACTGGATTCTAAAACGACGGCGCTACGTGAACAGTTCAAGCAAGATAGCTTGCCGATTGATGATGACATTATGAGTGCAAGCGTCGATGCGTCAGGCTACCAAGATCATCTTTTTGTACGCCAGTTGCGATTGATTGAGGTTGGGAATGCTCGCATCTTCCATGCCATCAGGAACTATTTTAGAGCCTTCGAGCAACGGTCGCGTTGGGTCCGCGAAGATCTTCTGCTGGTGGGTGAGTTAGATCGCTATGAAGATCGACTCATTGAAGAGTGGGATATTCTATTTCAGCAAATGCGTGACGAACTTGGCGAGAGTGCAACAGAGGGTGAAAAAAAGCTATCGGCACAAACGCTGTACAAATGGATTGAGACGGCAACACATCCACAGATTAGGTCCGGTGTTACCGAGCCATCAATTTCACGCGGCACTTATCAGCTTCTTTCTGACTCACAGCGAGTGGGATGGCACCTTGAGTTCAAAGAACGGCTTCAGCAATTGCTGGAATCTGCAGAGGCAGCATCATGAAAACGTGGACAACACGCCCGAAAGAAGAGGCGCATCTTCTCAACCCGGCCTTCTGCTGCACCATGTTAACGGCAGCTATTGATGGATATTCAAGTGTAAAGAAAAGAGGTATGACTTTCCCCCTGTTGTTTATGATTTCCCCGATAACACTGCATAAGCCGACCCGTGATACTCTTCCACCGAGCATACGTACCTCTATGGCCGCGTGGCTTCAGGAAAATGCCTCGGCACGCGTGCTGTTTTACGAACGCCTTGTTTCACTTAAACCTTACACAAGAGAGGCCATTCAATTCGGTATGTTGTATAACTGGATCGTCCCAAGATCAGGGGGGCTTGTGGAAACAACACTCAACGAATCAAACATCAATAAAACAAAACAGAAACTAATTGGTGAAGCGCGTGAGTGCATAATGCGAGCCCGGTTCATAGGGAGGTGGTTTGCTGCAGCGGGAGATGACTATACAGTCATGGCGTTTTGGGGGGTCCGACCATGAGCGTACAAATTTTGGATGTCGTTCTGTATGGTTTCAATAGTGAAAGGCGGGTCCTATCTCTTAATCCAGGACGGCTTAACATCATCACAGGAGCATCAAAAACCGGGAAAACAGCTCTTATTGAGATTATTGATTACTGCCTCGGCGCCTCTGAGTGTGGTATTCCTGAGGGTATCATTCGCGAGAAGGTCGAATGGGTAGGAATTCGTCTTCAGGTAACAGAGGGGCAGGTATTTGTCGCACGTCGTTTGCCTTCTGCTGGACACGCAGCATCGTCTGACATCTTCTACACCATTGGTAGTGAAGTGAACCTTCCCGCCTATTCGGGGTTGGCACAAACTACGAATCCCAAAACCCTTGAGGCTCTCTTGACCGCCCATGCTGGCATATCAGCAAATGTACACGAGCCGCCGTCAGGACAAACCAGAGATCCACTAAGCGCCAATATTCGTCATGCGCTGTTCTATTGCTTCCAGCAGCAGAGTGAAGTTATCAGCAACAGGCACCTATTTCACAAGCAAAGTGACCAGTGGATTCCTCAGGCCATCAAAGACACGCTGCCATACTTTCTCGGAGCGGTGGATGATGAGCACGTCGCAAAGATGGCAGAGTTGAAAAAGTTGCGGCATGAACTACGCGGCTTGGAGAGGAAATTAGTAGAGCATGAGGCAGTACGCGGAAGTGGTCTTTCCCGTGCTCAAGCATTGCTTTCTGAGGCTGTTGATTTTGGTCTTAGGCCTTCTGGCATGGTTTCAGATAATTGGGATGAGTGTGTATCTCTGCTAAACGAAATTCGTTCCCAACCACTACCCGATGAAGAGAAAGAGATCACCGATGAGGGTGGTGAATTTGAGCGTCTGCAAGCGGAGCGGCAGCAATACACGAATGATCTGCACAGAATTAAGGAACAACTTCTCGCCGCCCAAGCACTTTCTTCTGATCGTCAAAGTTATTCCCGTGAGGCGGATGCGCAATTAGCACGCTTACAGAGTATGCGATTATTCGAAGGTAAAGACGACGTAAATTATAGTGCCTGTCCCTTGTGTCAATTACCCTTGACCGAGGACCAGATGCTGCCGTTTATTTCAGACCTGCGGAAATCCATCAACGAGTTAGAATCCCAGATGCGTGCCGTGGAGGATCGGTCTCCACAGATGCAACAAGTGGTGAGGACATTGGAGGATCGTGTTGAGGAAGCTCAACGTAAGCTACGCGAGAATCGCGAAGCGCTGGAAGCTATTCAGGCTTCAAATCGAAGGTTGCAGACACTACGGGATCGGGCTGCTAGGAGAGCGCATGTCCTTGGGAGAATTGGACTCTACCTTGAAAGTTTACCACACCTTGAAGATACAAGCGATCTTAAGCGTAAGATTGCTGATTTACGAGGACAAATGTCACAACTTGAGGAAGAGTTGAGTGACGAGGTGGTACAAGATCGGCTTCAATCCTGCCTTTCATTGCTTGCCCGCGATATGAGCCAATGGGCTCAGGAACTCCAGCTTGAACATTCGGAAAATCCGCTTCGACTTGATTTGAAACGGCTTACTGTGGTTGCGGACGGCAACGACGGTCCCATACCAATGGAGCGTATGGGCAGCGGTGAAAACTGGGTAGGTTACCATTTGATTGCCCATTTTGCGCTTCACAAATGGTTTATCGGTCAAAATAGGCCTGTCCCTCGATTTTTGTTCATAGACCAACCGTCACAAGTTTATTTCCCGGAAGATCGCGATTGGGAGCAAATTGGCGAAGGTGGGCGAGGCGAAGATCGCGAGGCTGTAAGCAGGATGTATAAACTTGCGCAGAAGGTTATTGAGCAACTGTTTTCTGAGTTCCAAGTTATTATGACTGACCATGCGAATATCAATGAGCCATGGTTTCAGGAGTGCATTGTGGAACGTTGGCGTGAAGGACGAAAGCTGGTGCCTTCGGAATGGGTGGAAGAGAAAGAAGCTTGAGATGTCTGTCGAAGCGCATACCTTGCGGTTTGGCTAGTCCGAAAAAATCACCGAAGGCGGTAGAAAAAGGCTGGATCCGGTGGCATAACAGTTGTGGGATCAATTGTTTAGACCACATGAGGAGAAAGCGTAAGCTTCCCCTTCAAAGAAACAGTTTAAAAATAAAATGTTTAGTGTTTCGGTTCATGCCCTTGTCCGTGACTCATAAATCCAACTAAAAAAGAAACAGGCCATATACCGCCCGTTAAACGCGCATAAGACGTCCATTCATTCGTTGCCCAAATAGGCGCCCTCCCTCACTTTACCTTACCCAGCAGCATTGGGATGCTCAATCGCCGGCGAGCGGTTTCTCCTTTCAGCATGAGGCCGGTGCGTTGGGGCGCATCGTCGCGCTCGCCCACGTGCTGCGTGAACGTCTGCGCCGTGAGGCTCGCGTCGAGAAACACCGTGTACTTTCCGTACCGGCGGCGCAAGGTGTCGATGGTGTGATAGATCCGCTGGAATTTGTCGATCCGTAACGGCGGATCAAACAGATTGAGCTGCAGATTCGCATCTTCCCGCTACTTCCCTAACATCACGCCCGTTGATCGGAAATGTAACCTCGGGGAAAACAACCGATCGAACAGGAGGCGGCGCGCATGGATCACTTCCATTTCTCGCAATATTTTACTTTTGTGAACTTTTCGCGATTTTTTACAAAAATTATTTTTTTAAATAAGTTCACAAACTTTAAAGTTTGTAACATTCACCGGTTTGTTTCAATTTTTGACTTTTTGGTACTAAAAGCGCCATGTTTCATGCCAAGCGTCTCTCGGTAAATTGGTTGTCGGGTTGCTACGGCTTGACTTGGCGTAGAGGCCCGGATAGGTGCCGCACCACACGCATCTACAGGAGGGCATCACATGGCGAACCGGTATTATCAGGGCTTGAGTGAGTTCCATTGCTATGCCACGCGGGTGACGACCGGCAGCATGCGCCTCTGGGTGGGGACGCTGGAACCGAACATGCAAAAGCCCAAGAAAGCGCGGGTGCGCGTGTGTAACGGCTCGGGCCATGAGATCGAGTCGAAACAAATTCGCCGTGCCGATTGGGAGCGCCCGTTCCTCGCTACGTCACGGGATCGTTTTTATAAGAGCCTCACGTTCACGGGATTGCGGCCGGGCAGGATGTATCGCGTCTACTTCGAGCGGTGGCGTGACGACGTGAAGGCTTGGGAAATCCTCCGTTCCGCGAGTATTCGCACGCTGCCGGAACGGCTGCCCCTGTACGGGACGCGCGCCAAACCCTTCACCATCGCCTTGGGAAGTTGCTACTGGCCGGACCAGGACGAGGGCCGCGTAGGCACGGCCTACCGGGGGTTGTACGAAAACCCCAAAGATCCGCACGACAGCCCGGACCTGACGTTTCTCACCGGCGACCAGGTCTATCTGGACGTCGGGTTCGACTTGTACAAATGGTCACAGCAAGGCATCCGGCGCCGCATCGCCCGCGTCTACGCCGGACATTGGCGGGGGCTTAGCGACGTGTTGACCCGCGGGGCCACTTACATGCTGCCCGACGATCATGAGTGGTATAACGGCTACCCGGACCCCGATCCCAACAATCCTTACCTGTGGGCCTTACAGGACGAGAAGTTACGCAAGGCTTGGGAACAGACGGCGCGTCAGGGTATCGAAAACGTGCAACAGTGCCCGGTCGTGGAGTTCATGGAATTCCCGCGTAATCTGAGCATCTGCTTCGCCGACCTGCGGTCGTATCGTGAACCGAAGCAAGGCGTCCTCATGAAACCCGGAGACCTGAAGCGCGTGCTGGCTTGGGCCGAAGGGCTCACGACGCCCGGCGTCCTCGTAAGTCCCCAACCCTTGATCGTTACCAGAAACCCGCACGAAGCCAACCTGCTCGACTATACCGGAGACTATTGCCGGTTACTTGCGGCTTTGGGAAGCACGGGCCACGATATCGTGGTGATGAGCGGCGACGTACATTACGGCCGCGTGGTGAGCGTGAAACTGGGTGCCGAGGGTGCCACCTTGTATGAAGTGATCTCCTCACCGCTCTCCAACCTCACCGGCTTTCCTGCCTGGTTCGCTGGCAGTCTGAACCGCTGGACCCCGAAAAGATTTCCTTCCAAGCGTACGTTCGCCCACCGGGAGGGCAAACAGGCCCTGTCGGGCTGGCAGCGCCAGAAAGTCAATCACTACCGGGACAATAGCAAAGGAGGGTCCAAGTACGACATAGAACCTAATCCTTGGGCTTATCCGCGTCGCACCCGTGAACACTTCATGACCATAGCCTTCTCTCGCTACGGCAACGGCTCCGGCATCCGTATGACGGTCAAGGGCTGGCTGGTCCGGGACGTGGACCCTCGGCGCAAGCGAATTCTGCCTCAACAGGCCTTTCGGTTTTCACGGAAATTGAAGTTTTCAAAGAAACTGAAATGAATGCTACGTGAGTTTGGAAACGGTTGGCACGCTACGAAGTAGGAGGAGTGTCAATAGCAGTGGTCCTCCAGTATCTTGACCCCTTCGAGAGGCTGGGCTATTCTATCCGAAGGGTGCGAGTTTTCTTGAGCACCGGGAGGAAAAGCCATGGAAAAGCAGGAACGGAAATCCGAGGCATCCAAGAATTCCTCACAGGATCAGGAAGTCAAGCCGAATCCCCAGGTCATTGAAAGCGGCAAGAAGCTCCAGGAGGACATCGATCAGTTGGTCGACGAGATCGACGAGGTCCTGGAAGAGAACGCTGCCGAGTTCGTCAAGAATTACGTCCAGAAAGGGGGAGAGTAACTCCTCTTTCTTCTCTTTTTTCCGCCGTCATTTTTCTTGTTTTACGAGTACCGTTTGGCCGGAGCATCGGCGAGTCAGGCGCGTGTGCGCGGCCTTTTTGTTTGACTCTGCTTGGATCAGTTTCTATGATCGCTGCTGTTTATGGGTCTTTCAATATCTAATACCAGTGAATCTGCGCGTATGACGATGCAATCCTCGAATTGGCAGGTACGGTCAATCGACCGGCAACAGGTCTCGACCCTGGCCGGAGCCCTAGGTGTTTCGCCCCTGGCGGCGACGGTCTTGTGTGGCCGCGGCGTGGTCGAGCCTGAGCAGGCCAAAGCCTGGCTTTCCTCTTCCGGCGGCTCGACCCATGATCCGTTAACGCTGCCGGATATGGAAAAGGCAATCGACCGGCTTCATCTGGCGATTCAACGCGGGGAACGGATCTGCTTTTACGGGGACTATGACGTTGACGGGATGGCGGCTACGAGCCTGCACTTCCTGTTCTGGCGAAGCGTGGGCGCCCGGGCCGAGGCCTATATCCCTCACCGGCAGGAGGAAGGATACGGCCTTCATGAAGGGGCTATCCGGAAACTGGCCGGGCGCGGCGTTTCCCTGTTGCTCACCGCGGACTGCGGTACCACCTCGTACAAAGAGATCGAACTTGCCCGGTCCTTGGGCATGGACGTGATCGTGACCGATCATCATCAGCTTCAAGCCCGCACGCCGGAGCCGCTTGCGTTCATCAATCCGTATCGCCCGGATTCCGTCTATCCGTTCCAAGGGTTATGTTCCGGCGGTTTGGCTTACAAGGTAGCCGAAGCGTACGCGCAGAAATACCAACCCGCGGGCGTGTCGGTGGAGACGTATCGCGACCTGGTGGCGTTGTCGTCCATCGCCGATCTGGTTCCGCTCACGGATGAGAACCGGACCCTGGTCCGGGACGGGTTGACCCAGGTGGCTCAAGGGACGCGCTGCGGGATCCGGGCGTTGACCCGGGATCTGGGTCTGAACGGGACGTGTTCGGCCGGCACGATCGGGTTTCGCGTGGCCCCGCGTCTGAATGCGGCCGGGCGATTGGCCCATGCCGAGTTGGGTGTCCGGTTGCTCACCACGGAGTCCGAACCCGCGGCGCTTCAGCTTGCGCAGGAATTGGAGAACCTGAACCGCCGCCGGCGAGAGATTGAAGAGGAGATGACCCGTGAGGCGATTGTGCAAGTGGACGCCGGGGACCCGCAGCCCGCGATTGTGGTCAGCGCGAAAGGGTGGCATATTGGCGTGATCGGCATCGTCGCGGCTCGGTTGGTGGAACGCTATCACCGGCCTGCGGTCGTGGTGACGTTCGACGAGCACGGCATCGGCAAGGGGTCGGTCCGGGGTGTGGCCGGGTTCGACGTGTGCCGGGCCTTGCAGCAATGTGAACAGGATCTGGTGACCTTCGGCGGGCATCCCATGGCCGCTGGTCTCACGGTCAGGGAGGAAGCGTTTGCCGGTTTCAAGCACCGGTTTTGGGGAGCCGTCGAGGGATTGCTGGAAGGTACGCAGCAGGTTCCCACCGTGGACGTGGATGCGGAGGTGGGGCTTGCCGACGTACAGTTTCCCTTGATCCGGGAACTGGAGCGCCTGCAACCGTTCGGCACGGGTAATCCCGAGCCGACCCTTGTGAGTCGGGGGATTTCGGTGCTGGAGAAACGCGTGGTCGGGGAGAGTCACCTGAAGCTGGTCCTTCGCCAGCCCGGCTCCGTTCCCCTGGACAGTATCGGGTTTCGGATGGGAAGCCTGGCAGCCGCCATCGATGCGGGAAACGGGCGGATCGACGCGGTGTTCACTCCCGAGCTGAATGAATGGAAAGGCTCGAGTCGCATTCAACTCCGGCTGCGCGACGTGCGGGTAGGGTGAAGCGAGAAGACTGCTTATGTCGGTAACCAGTGTCATAGAGATCGATGATCTGGTCCGGGAAGTACAGAGTTGTTATCCGGACGCCGATGAGGCCTTGCTCCGGCGCGCGTATGAGTTCTCCGCGAGGGCCCATGAGGGGCAGACTCGCCGGTCCGGCGAGCCCTACCTGCAACACCCGCTGGCCGTGGCCGGCATTTTGACCTTCCTCAAGCTGGACGTGACCGCCATTGTCGCGGGGCTTCTCCACGATACGCTGGAAGATACCGTGGCGACTCAAGAAGAGTTGCAGACGCATTTCGGGGATGAGGTGGCGCACCTCGTGGAAGGCGTGACGAAGATCGGTCAAATCCCGTTCCGGACGTATGAAGAGAAACAGGCCGAGAATTTCCGGAAGATGCTGTTGTCGATGGCTGACGACATCCGGGTGGTCTTTATCAAGTTGGCCGACCGGTTGCACAACATGCGGACGCTGGGCCATTTGCCGGAGAGAAAGCAAAAGCAGATCGCCCAGGAAACTCTGGAAATTTATTCGCCGCTGGCCAACCGGCTGGGCATGAGCGGGATGAAACAGGAACTGGAAGATTTATGCTTTCAGTACCTCAAGACCGAAGCCTATTCCATGTTGAAGCTTCGAGTGGCGCAACGGGATGAGGAACGGCAGGACTACGTCCAGTCGATCATTCAGGAGACGGTGGATGCGTTGGCCCGGGCCGGATTGCCCGGCCGGGTGGTCGGACGGCCCAAGCATCTGTACTCCATTCATCAGAAAATGGAGAGCCAGGGCATTACATTCGAGGAAGTGCACGACCTGGTGGCGATTCGCGTGATCACCGACACCAAGATCAATTGTTATACGATTCTCGGCGTCGTGCATGAAGCATGGCCGCCGGTGCCCGAGCGCTTCAAGGATTATATCGCCACGCCGCGCACCAATCTCTATCAATCGCTGCACACCACGGTGTTGGGGCCGCAGGGCGACCACGTGGAATTTCAGATTCGTACGGAAGAAATGCATCGTCTCGCCGAATACGGCGTGGCGGCGCATTGGCGGTACAAGGAACAAGAGAAGGTCGACGAGCGCGACGAGAAAGTCTTCAGCTGGCTCCGGCAATTCGTGGAGTGGCACCGGGACCTGTCCGACAATCGCCAGTTTATGGATTCCGTCAAACTCGACCTGTTTCACCTGGACGTGTTTCACGACGTGGTTTTTGCGTTTACGCCGAAGGGCGAAGTGAAGGAACTGCCGCTTGGCTCCACGCCGGTGGATTTTGCCTATGCGATTCATACCCAGGTGGGGGACCGGTGCGTGGGGGCGAAAGTGAACGGAAAGATCGTGCCCCTGCGGCAGGAGTTGGCCAGCGGTGATACCGTGGAAATTCTCACCTCGCCGACCCAGGTCCCGCAGAAGGAGTGGTTGAAGTTCGTTCAGACGTCCCGTGCGCGGGCGAAGATCAAACATTATCTGAAAGACGAAGAGCAAAAGCAGGGGTTGGAATTGGGGCGCCGATTGCTTGAACGCGAATTTCGCCGTCGTCAACTCCCGACCGCGCAGTGGTCCGAATCGGATGGACTGTCCCGGATCGCGCGCAAGCGTGGCTATGCCTCCGTCGAGGAGATGATGCGGATGGTCGGCTACGGGCGCCTGTCCGCCGTGCAACTGGTCAATTGGCTCGTGCCCGGCGGTGACACGGAAAAAGCCGGCGAACCCGTTCGTGGCACACCCAAGGCGGCTCCACCCCAGAGCCCGGTGAAATCGGTAAAAGTCATGGGCGGACGTGACGCATTGATGCAGCTGTCGAAGTGTTGCGCGCCGGTGCCGGGTGATCCCATCCTGGGCTACCTCACTCGCGGCCGCGGGCTGACGATCCACGCGAAAGGCTGTCCCAATCTTGAGACCATGGACTATGAAAAGGATCGTCTGGTTGAAGTGGAATGGGACATGACGGTGGACGAGCGGCATCTGGTCAAGGTCTGCGTGTTGACCTTTGATCGTCCCGGCGTGTTGGCCAACGTGTCGTCAGCCATCGCCGCTTCCAAGGCCAACATCAGCCGGGCGGAAATTACGACTCGTGAAGATCAAAAGGCGGTCCTGGACTTCATGATCGAAATTTCCGATACCCGCCACCTCGAACTCGCGCTCGAAGGCATCGGGCGGGTGGAAGGCGTCATCTCAGCCAAACGCGTTCGGGAATGGGAACATTCGTGAGTGCGCTATTTCGGCAGTTCGATAGTGAGTTGGGTGCCGACACTGAGGTTCAGCGTCGCGGCTTGCCCCGCACCCAGTTCCAGGACCTGGACCGCTGCGGTTTTCGGCCGGTAGCGGGGACAGAGGTTGTCGGTTCTCGTGCAGATCGGGACATACCGTTCGATGTGAACGATGGTCCCGTCCTGGTCCAGCCATAGAATATCCAGGGGCATTTTGGTGTTCTTCATCCAGAACGTCCAATAGCCGGGCTCTTGAAACTCCGGAAAGGTGAACAGCATGCCTCGATCCGGGGCCATGCGCGTTCGAAACATCAGGCCTTGACTCCGTTTGGCTGGCGTATCGGCGATTTCACAATAAATCATGAGTCCTTCGGGTGTCGAAACCGTGGCCAGCCCGCCTGCAAAACCACCTGCCCCGGGTGGTGGAGGCGGCGGCGCGGCGAACGTCAGGAGGCTTATGCCCAGAACAAGGCAGGCCGTCAGGTGGAGGACCCGCAGGATGAATGCCCGCCTGGTCAGCGTCGAAGAAACCGGTTCCGGTCGTGCCATGGCGGCCATGCTATGGACTCTCGAAAAAGCCTGTCAACCGGGAACAACGTCTGCCAATTTCCCCCACTTTGTCGCTTGACGGACCCCTGATCCGTATATATAATGCTTCGTTTGGTGGGGTCGGCTCTTAACGGTCTTTAAAAGGAAACGCTCGAAATGCCCATTTTTACCTGTTTTGCAGGAAAGATTGGGCTTTGTCTTGTATCCCCGCTTTACACTTTCCCTTAATTTTATTGACGTAGGAAGGGACTGCCGAACGATTGAGTTGTTGAACGGGCAGGTACCCGAGTGGACAAAGGGGGCAGACTGTAAATCTGCTGCCGTCGGCTTCCAAGGTTCGAATCCTTGCCTGCCCACCATAATGTTGAAACGCGTGTGACGAGATAAACGGGATATTCATTACTGGCCTTTTGCGTCAAAGGAGTAAGTAAGGCCGACGGCGAATTCTAAAACAACGGTGGCGGGCGTAGCTCAGTGGTAGAGTTCCAGCCTTCCAAGCTGGCTGTCGCGGGTTCAAATCCCGTCGCCCGCTCCAGCGAACGCTTGAAGCGTGACGCGGTTAACCTGACCAGCGATACAGGAATTCACGTCTCCATTCACAAGGCCCACGTAGCTCAGTTGGTAGAGCACGTCCTTGGTAAGGACGAGGTCACGCGTTCAATCCGCGTCGTGGGCTCCATTATCCCGCTGACATGTCACTAAAATATCAATGAGGTCTATTACTGGATTCCAGAATTGTTCGTCTCACGTGGGAATGAGGTGGTTTCCATCGGGGACGATGTGTTTGGGAGGGGGAGATGGCGAAGGCGAAATTTGATCGGAAGAAGCCGCACGTGAACGT
>VXOF01000034.1 GCA_009840285.1 Nitrospira sp. SB0662_bin_26 | reverse complement strand
CGCCGGGAGTTTCCATCGAGGCCGGCTCGGCCATCACGGAGGGCAGTTCCGCGCGCTTCACGCTCCGGGTGAACCCGGCGGCGTCGCCCCACGGGCTTGGCGTGCGGGTGCAGGTGACCCAGGACGGCGCGTACGTGAACCCGAACCAGGCGCAGCTGGGCATGCGCTTCGTGCGCTTCCGTCCCGGGGCGTCCAGGGCGAACCTCTGGGTGCGCACGGAGGACGACCGCATGGGCGAGGCGGCCGGCGCAGTGAAGGCACGGGTGGTGCTGGCGGGCAGCGGCTACCGCCTGGTCAGTCCGAACCGGGCCCAGGTGGCGGTGAACGACAACGACGGCGGTGCGGTAACGCTGTCGGTGGCGGACGCCAGAGCGAACGAGCGCGATGGTTCCATGAACTTTACCGCAACGCTGTCGCGGGCGGTGGATTACCCGGTGCTGTTCCGGGTGCGCACGCGCGAGACGGATCCGGTGTCGGCGACGGCGGGTGACGACTACCGTTCCGACTTCCGCCCCCTGGACAAGGAGATCCGCATCTGGCCGGGCCGCACCTCGGCGTCCTTCTGGGTGCGCATCTTCGACGACACGCACAACGACGGAGGGGAGCGCTTCGAGGTGGTGCTGTCGGAGGTGCGCGGCGCCACGGTCGGCGACGGGGTGGCGGTAGGCACCATCACCAACGACGACCCGATGCCGGGGGCATTGCTGGCGCGCTTCGGGCGCACGGTGGCCGAACAGTCGCTGGATGCAGTTTCCCGGCGCCTTTCGGCTTCCCGGGAAGCCTCCGCGGAATCCCCCCTTGCCTCTTCCGGCGCGCCGGAATCCGACGGCATTGCCGTTGCCGGCGCGGTGCCGGGACATTCCCGGTTCGATCCTTCCGGGGCGGCGGATCCGCATGCCCTGGACGGCACGGATGAAGACGGGGACTGGCTGAGGGCCTGGCTGACGGGTCCGGGATTCTCCGCGGCGGGGCAGCAGGATGCCCTTGGCGGGAACTGGTCCTTCTGGGGACGTGCCTCGGAGGGCAGCTTTGACGGCGCCGCGCGGGGCGACGGCACGGACGTCCTGCTGGACGGCACGGCCACCACGGGCCTTGTGGGGGCGGACTACGCCCGGGACGGCTGGCTGGCGGGCCTTGCGCTGGTGCACGGTTCGGGGGACGGAAAGTATTCCTCCGTCGGGGCAGGCGAGGGCGAACAGGCCGTCGGCGGAACCCTGGAGACCTCGCTGACTGCGCTGGTTCCGTATGCCTCGGTGCAGGCCACGGAAGCCATCCGGGCATGGGGCGCGGCGGGCCGCGGCACGGGCGACGTGTCGCTGGAGACGCTGGGCCAGGGATACCGCGCGGACATGCAGTGGACGATGGCGGCCCTGGGCCTGCGCGGGACGCTGTCCGGCGCCGGGGGGCTGTCGCTGGAGTGGGTTTCGGATGCCCTGTGGGCGCGCACCTCGTCGGACGGCGTTCCCGGGCTGGCGGCATCGGAGTCGGACATATCCCGCCTGCGCCTGGGGCTGGAGGGAAGCCGGCAGGTGGCACTCGGGGCAGGAGTGCTGGTGCCGCGCCTGGAGATTGGCCTGCGCCGTGACGGCGGGGACGCGGAGACGGGTTCCGGGGTAGAGGCCGGCGGCGGCCTTGCGTGGCGGGATCCGCGGCGCGGCCTCGAACTGGAAGTGTCCGGGCGGACGCTGCTTTCCCACGGGGACGACGATCTCGGGGACCGGGGCTTTTCGGCTTCCGTGTCCTGGGACCGGGATGCGTCCGGCAAGCGGGGGCTGTCGCTGTCGCTGAGGCAGCAGGCCGGCGGGCAGTCGCGGGGCGGGCTGGAGGCGCTGTTCGCGCCCACGCTGCTGGAGGACCGCAAGGGCGCCGGAATGCAGCGCCGGAGCTGGCAGCTGGAGGGGGCGTACGGCTTCCCGGCGCTGGGCGGCCGCTATGCCGGCAGTCCGCACCTGGGCCTCGGCCATTCCGCGGACGTCCGGGAATGGACGGCCGGGTGGCGGCTGGAGCCGGATTCGCCGGGTGCCCGGGACCTGTCCTTCGGGCTGAAGGCGGTGCGCCGGGAGAGCGAAGGAGCCGCCCCGGAGAACGTCATCGGCTTCGAGTTCGCACTGCGCTGGTGAGGCGGGAAGGGGGAACCGCCTCCCGTATCTGGCCTGTCATCCCCACGCTTGACCCTTCCGAAGTCAAGTGTGGGGTGATGGCTCGCCAGTCCGGTCATCGGCGTCGAATGCAGTGCCACGGCAACACGGTCCGTGACACTAACCCGCATTCCGATTCCGTTGCCGTTGCCGTGCAGGCCTTCGACATCGGCTCGCTATTCTCGCCCCCATTCAGGCGCATGTTCACATACATGGTCATCGATCCAGCCGAGTTCGAGTACTTGACAGCGTTCGAGGAACGGCAGGGCATTCCCGAAACTCCGGCAACCCATTAGCCCGGATGAATATCCACACCTATCTTGTTGTAGAAGGAACTCTACTGGGAGACATCCATGAAACGGAAGCACCGGGGACAAGCCGCCGCAGGCAGTCCCGGGCCGTCCGCCCTGGCGGCAATGGGCATTGTCCGGGAACCCGCCCGTTGCCTGGCCTGCCCATCCTCCTGGAGGGAGCGAAGAGATCTCCAGGAGGATGGGACATCACGCCGCTTTCCTGTCCCGGATGCGTCCTGCCTTCAGGGCTGGAAATGTCCCGCATGTCCCTGAACCCCTGAACAGTTATTTTTCTTTAACCGCACAAATTCCTGTCTGTGAAAATCTCCTTTTTGCTTCGAGTAAAGTCCCTGTTTTTCAGGGTTGAATAAATCTTGCCCTCCGGATTGTTGATTAGGCTCTTGTTCTTGAAGTCTTTATGAAGGTCCTTATCGTTGCTGAAAAGCAGTCGTGCATTCGATATTTGCGCCAATGCAATGACGTGCTCATCGTCCGATATACAAGCCTTTGATTGGCAAAGCTTGACAGTTTGCCGTTCAACTTCTGCCCGATCCAGTAATCGGAGTTTTCCATATTGAATGGCGGTACGGCTCCATCCTTGGAAGTGTGTATTGTCTTTTAATTCGTCAGCGAGCTTTCCTCCTGACACAAGGACTGATGAACCGCTGTCAAGCCATTCTCTGAATGCT
>VXOF01000020.1 GCA_009840285.1 Nitrospira sp. SB0662_bin_26 | reverse complement strand
CTTTAAGGTCGCCAGCGCCTTTTGCCCTGCGTTGGAATTTTCCAGGACCGCTTGGGGATCGATGACGCCTATCTGAATCGATTCCTCTGCAAAGGCGGAAGGGAGGCCATAAAACAGGATTTGGATCATGACCCATCCCAGCAGGGAGATGGTCCCCGTGCTGCGTTTATGTGCAGTAAGCTGATGACGTTCTTGCATAAGACGGAACTCCTTCCTCAAAACAGGTGATGGTCGGTAAGGGAAAACGAGCGTTGTTCTGGAAGCGAACGGTCCTTCAAATAAGGCTATTCATTGAGACCGGGTGCTGTCAAGAGGAGGGTCCCGGGATTGCCTGAAAATTTGACGTCGCAAACTGATTCCTCTCCGCTACTCGTGTGTTTCGGTGATAGTCTCACCGCGGGGTATCAGGTCCAGGTTGAAACCGGGATGCCTTTGCCGGATGTTCCTTATGGCGGGCTTCTTCAAGAATGGTTGGGCGCACGAGGGAAGATCTCCGTTAAAGGAATTTGTGGCGAAACCACGTCCGACATGGTGACAAGATTTTCACGAGACGTCATTGACGTGGGACCTTCGCATACCGTGATCTTGGGCGGAACAAACGATTTGGGATGGGGCGTCACCCCTTCCACGATTATCACGAATTTAGAGCGTTGCTATACGTTGGCGTTGGCCGCGGGCGTGCAACCCGTTGGCGTGACGGTCCCCTCCATCAGGGCCGAGGGATATGATGTCGGCCCGTTGCCTGCCTGGCTTCAGGCGCATCTTCGCTATCGGTTGGAATTGAATCGTCTGATTGCGGAACGGTGTGAACGACTTCAAATGCCGTGCGTGGATCTGTTTCAGGGAACTTCGGACCCCCCGTCTTCCTTCTTGGCCGCCCGTTTTTCCAGTGACGGTTTGCACCTCAATGGCGCGGGATACCTGATGTTTGCCCGTTTGGTGTGGAACGCCGTGTTTGCGGATCGTTTCGGCGCCTGCCCGGCGTAATCCCCGGTGACTGCCGGCTGACAGGAATCAGGTGGCGGAACCCGAAGAGGAACCCGAAGACGAATTCGAGGATGCGGAACTCGATGGGGAAGATGCGGGGGCGGGTGCTGTCGTGTCAGAGCTGGCCCCGGATTCGCTTTTGGCCGGAGTTTTTTCCGATTCACTGCTGGGTTTGTCCTTGGCTTCCTTGGCCGGGCTCTCAGGTTGTTTCGCCTGGCTGGGATCTTTCAGTTTGTTTGAGTAATCAGTCACGTACCAGCCGCTTCCCTTGAACATAATGCCGGGAGCCGATATGAGTTTTCGAACCCCTTTGCCGCACCGTACGCATTTGTCGATCAACGGATCGGAAAATTTTTGCTGGACTTCGAATTGATGGTGGCAGGTTTCACATTTATATTCGTAAAGCGGCATGGCGATCCTTTTACTTTACAATTTTTCCATGTTCAATAATACGTTTATCAGCAGAGTCAAGGAGCATTGGATGTCACCCGAGGGCCCGAATCGCCATTTCGACCCTTTTGAGCCCTCGTTCGATCGCATCCAGCGTTGGAGTATAGGTCAACCGCAGATGGTGCGGGCTTCCAAACGGATCGCCGGGCACACAGGCCACGTGGGCTTCGTGCAATAAGTAGGTGGCCAAGTCCGCCGAGGTCGTGATGGTTCCATTTGCATGCTGTTTGCCCAAGATTCCCGAAACATTGGGAAAGGCGTAAAAGGCTCCGGCAGGTGTTGGACAGGTGATGCCGGGCATCGCGTTCAACGTGTCAACCATGAGGCGACGTTTGGGTGTGAGATCCGCCAGCAACTCCTTGAAAAACGAAGTCCCGTCCCGGAGGGCGGCCACCGCGGCCTTTTGGGAAATCGATGTGGGATTCGACGTACTCTGGCTTTGAATGACCGACATCGCGGCGATTAACGCTTTTGGTCCCCCTGCGTAGCCGATTCGCCACCCCGTCATGGAAAACGCTTTGGACACGCCGTTGACCACAAGCGTTTGATCGGCGATGTCGGGTGCGGCGGACACGATGCTCATGAACGGGGTTTCTCCATAGACGAGTTGTTCGTAGATTTCATCAGAGATCACGAGAAAGCCGCGACGTTTGGCCACGTCGGCCACGGCTTCAAGAGTCTCCCGGGTATACAGCGCCCCGGTCGGGTTGGACGGGCTGTTCAGGACCAGCGCTTTGGTGCGGGGTGTGACCTTGGCTTCCAATTTTTTCGGATCAAGGGCATATCCATCGCTTTCCCTGGTCTCCAGGATCACGGGTTGCCCATCGGCCAGGCGGACAATATCCGGATAGGATACCCAATAGGGAGCGGGTATGATGACTTCGTCCCCCGGGTCCAATAGGGCTTGCGCAACGTTGTACAGGGTATGCTTGGCCCCGCAGGATACCAGGATTTGCGATTTGTCGTAGTGTATGCCCTGGTCCCGGGAAAATTTGTCAACGACGGCCTGTTTGAGTTCGTCGATGCCCGAGGCGGGCGTGTATTTGGTAAACCCATCCGTGATGGCTGCCTTTGCTGCCGCTTTCACGACTTCCGGCGTGTCGGCGGCCGGTTCTCCGGCGGAAAAATTCACAACGTCCACGCCTTGGCTTGCCATGGCTTTTGCCGTTGCCGAAACGTTCAAGGTTGCTGACGGGACGATGCGGGTGGTACGGGCGGCCAGTTTCATGGTGATGGATGTCCGTACTTTTCGCGAAGGTGTTTGGCCACCTCGGGGATGAGAAACGCCTCTAATTCGCCGCCGAACAGGGCCAGTTCTTTGACGATGCTCGACGTCAGATACGAATATTCTTCGCTTGGCATCAGAAAGACCGTTTCCAGGTGTTCATCGAGCTTACGATTGAGCAAGGCCATTTGAAACTCGTGCTCAAAGTCCGATACCGCGCGTAATCCTCGAATAATGGCATGGGCGCCTCGCTGACGTACGTATTCCACCAACAGGCCGTTGAATGATTCCACTTCCACGTTGGGAAATTCCTTTGTGGCGATTTTCGCCAGTTCGACTCGTTCTTCGAGAGAGAGGAGCGCTCCCTTGCGCGGGTTGGGAGCCACTGCCACGATCAGCCGGTCGAAGATGCTCAGACTGCGACTGACAATGTCCGTGTGTCCACGGGTAATGGGATCGAAGGTGCCCGGATAGACGGCTAGTCGCATGTCGCCTCCGCAGCACGTTGATAGAAGGTGAGCATAGTGTCGCCGTATCGCGATTGGCGCGTTTGCGTGAGGATTCCGCTCCGGCTCGGGACTGCGTGTTTGAAGAAATGTTCAAGAATCACCGTCCCTTGGGCAGCGATTTTTCCGCTCAGGCTCAGTCGTTCGAGCAATCGGGTCAGATCGGTGCCGTGGTACGGCGGATCCACAAAGATAAGATCAAACGTCGGCGGGTCGCCGAACGACGGGGGTGACGTCAAAAATCTCTCGACGTCTTGGGAGATGGCCATGCATTGGTTGTCATAGCCGCACCGGGCAATGTTTTCGCGAAGGATTCGTGATGAGGCGACGTCATTGTCCACAAAGACGGCCTGGCGGGCTCCACGACTCAAGGACTCGAGCCCCAATGCCCCGGTGCCGGCGTAGAGATCCAACACGCGTGCACCTTCTAGGTGATGAGCCAAAATCGACAATAGGGCTTCACGGACCCGGGCCGAGGTCGGTCGAAGATCCTGCCCGTCGGGTTCCTTGAGACGACGCCCTTTTTGTATGCCGGCAACGATGCGCATTGCGCGTTCCTCCTAAACGAATAAAAGTAGCATACCGGTTTTTTGAGCGGCAAGATAAGCTCAGGCGGCACCGTTTTGATAATACGTGAATGCTCAGTCTAATTTGTTATATGCTTGCGACAAACGCCGTCGAAGGTTCCCGATGAGAAACGATCAAGAAGAGATGGACGAGAAACCCGTAAAAGGTATTCAGCATTGGCCGAAAGGCGAACGGCCCCGCGAGCGACTGTTGGAAGAAGGACCGGAATCGCTGACGGAAGCGCAACTGCTGGCTATCTTGCTTCGCGTGGGCAGGCACCAGACGTCGGCCGTTGGAGTCGGCAGAGATCTGCTGAAACGCGTGGGTGGGTTGCAGGGATTGGCCAATCGGAGTGTCCGGGAACTCTGCGCCGTCCCGGGCATCGGTCCGGCCAAAGTGGCCCAGATCATGGCGGCCATAGAGCTGGGGAAACGCGTGCTGGCGACTCCGCTGACAAAGGGAACCGTGATTGCCAACAGTCAAACGGTCTTTGAACACTACTATCCCTTGTTGCGGGATTTACGCCGCGAGGTTTTTAAGGTGATTCTTCTCGATGCCAAACACGCGGTCATTCGGGAAAAGACCGTGTCCGAAGGGAGTTTGACGAGCAGCCTGGTGCATCCGCGCGAGGTGTTCAATGAAGCCGTGCGCGAGTCGGCGGCGGCCGTGATCTTTTTACACAATCATCCGAGCGGGGATCCCAAGCCAAGCAAAGAAGACCGGGCGTTAACCGCGCGATTGCAGGATGCCGGAGATATTCTCGGTGTGCAGGTGCTGGACCATGTCATCATTGGTGACGGACGCTATGTCTCTTTCGCCGATGAAGGATGGATGTCGCCGTCCTCGTTGTCGTGCCAATCCTTGCGTTGAGGGAGCGTTGTTCTCCTGAGTGGTTCGTCTCACGATGAGGGTCCGTCGTAGCTTTCCAACCCCCGTCATGATAGAATACGGGGCTCTTTGTAGTATGTCATCCCTATTGGTATAATCCTTTCCTTGGAGTACCGGGAATATCCAAGCTCAGGGGGAGAAGACTTTTTGCAATGAGTATCGAGATAAGTCAAGTGGAGCACGTGGCGGAACTTGCGCGGCTTCAACTGAGCCGTGAGGAACTGGAGCGGCTGAGCACCCAACTGAGTCGCATTTTGACCTATATGGAGGAGTTGAACGCCGTTGATACGGCTGGGATTCCCGGGACGACGTCGGTGGTGGCGGGTGACGCCAACGTGTTGCGTGAAGATGAGGTCCAACCGTCGCTGTCACCAGGCCAGGCGTTAAGGAACGCGCCGGAAGCGGTCGATGGCTTGTTTCATGTGCCGCAAATTATCAGTGATCGGTAATCGGAGAAAGTCGAGGATAGCATGTTACGACAGATGTTGCGGGCGAAAATCCATCGGGCGGTGGTCACGGATGCCTGTTTGGAATAT
Organism: Nitrospira sp. SB0662_bin_26; assembly: GCA_009840285.1. Taxonomy (GTDB): domain Bacteria; phylum Nitrospirota; class Nitrospiria; order Nitrospirales; family UBA8639; genus Bin75. Next base: position 22,608 of record VXOF01000020.1, on the reverse strand, counting down.
GAGGGCAGTCTGACGGTCGATGAGGACTTATTGGATGCGGCCGGCATTTTGCCCTATGAACTCGTGATGGTCTCGAATTTGAACAATGGGGAGCGGTTCACGACCTATGCCATCAATGGAAAGAGGGGATCAGGCGAAGTCGTGCTCAATGGCCCCACGGCCAGAAAAGGCGTGACCGGAGACCGTGTCATCATTTTTTGTTACGAATATTACAATGATGACGAAGCCAAGCATCATAGCCCTCGAATCATTCAAGTCGACGAGGACAATCGAATCGCCAATTGTTCCTGATAGCGAACGCGGCGGCCGGTCTTCGTTTCTTCCTTCACTCGCAACCCCGTTTTATAGCCATGTCACTTGTTAAATGTACCCTGAAAGAGCTTCAGGATCGCTTTACACGCGGGGACGTCAGTGCCGTGGAGATCGTCCGGGCTTATTTTCTGCGGATCAGCGTCGTGGAGTCGAAGGTCAAAGCCTTTATCACGCTGAACGACAAAGAGACCATGTTGTCTCAGGCCGAAGCGCTGGATCATGCGTTGAGTGCGTGGAGAAAAACCGAGCCCATGATGGCGATGCCGATTGCCGTCAAGGACAACATTTGTACGGAAGGCCTACCGACGACGTGCGGATCGCGCATTCTGGGAGGCTTCGTTCCGCCATACTCCGCCACCGTGGTGGACGCGCTACGGTCGCAACAGTATTTCCTGATCGGCAAAACCAATCTGGATGAATTCGGGATGGGTTCCTCCACGGAATATTCGGCTTTTGGCGCCAGTCGAAATCCTTGGAAGCTTTCCCATGTGCCCGGCGGCTCGAGTGGCGGCTCGGCCGCGGCTGTGGCGGCGGATGAATGCGTGGCCGCCCTGGGAACGGATACCGGTGGGTCGATCCGCCAACCGGCTGCTTGTTGCGGGGTGGTTGGGCTGAAACCGACTTATGGACGCGTGTCCCGGTATGGGCTCATTGCGTTTGCCTCTTCTTTAGATCAAATCGGGCCCATTACCAAGGACGTCATGGATGCCGCGTTGATGTTGAACGTACTGGCCGGCCACGATCCCCGGGATTCGACTTCCGCGGACAAACCCGTTCCCGATTTTACGCGAGTGTTCAAAAAGAAGGACGTCAAAAAACTGAAAATCGGGGTCCCCTTGGAATTTTTTGCGGAAGGTCTGGACGAAGAAGTTTACGACGCCGTGGGCGAAGCGCTCGCCGTGCTGGAAGAGTTGGGCGGGACGATTGAAGAGGTTTCGCTCCCGCATACGGGAGTGGCGGTGGCGACCTACTATATTGTGGCGACGGCGGAGGCGAGTTCCAACTTGGCTCGTTATGACGGCGTCAAATATGGATTCCGGGCCAAAGAAAGTCCTGACCTGCTGGAGATGTATCGGCTTACGAGGCAGGAGGGATTCGGCCCGGAGGTGAAACGCCGGATTATGCTGGGCACCTATGCGTTGAGCAGCGGCTATTATGATGCCTATTATGCCAAGGCCCAGGCAGTGAGGACCCTCATCCGGCAGGATTTCGATCGGGTGTTCCAGGACGTGGATTTGCTCGTAACTCCCGTGATGCCGACCCCGGCGTTTCAACTCGGTGAAAAAATCGAGGATCCTTTGCAAATGTATTTGTCGGATTTGTATACCATCTCCGCGAGTTTGGCCGGGCTCCCGGCGATTTCCTTGCCCTGCGGGTACAGCCGGAAGGGGTTGCCGATCGGCATGCAAATTTTGGGTCGTCCCTTTGAAGAAGACGTCGTGCTTCGGGCTGCTCGTGCGTATGAATTGGCAACGGACTGGCGCAAAAAACGACCACTTATCAGATAAAGGAACCTCTGATTTATGGTGATAGCGGGATGTAAGGCAAGGCGTCCCGGAGCGAAACCCGAGGCTTATCAGAGAGATAGGTGAGGGTTGAGCGAGGACACAACGCAGCCATACGCCCGATAGTGCAATAAATCAGGGGTTCCTAAGGAAGGTGACGCATGTTTGAGATAGCTGCCGTGATCATTGCCGTAGCTCTTGTAATACTGGTGGGCTTCATTGTTCCGACCGTGATTCAGGTACGCAAGACCGCGACGCAAGCCGAACAATTACTGTCACAGGTCAATGCCGAATTGCCGGGAATTCTGAAAGAGATCAAGCAGACGAACGAGAACGTCCGGGCCATGTCCGATCAAGCGCGCGAAGGTATGGGCCGGGCGACGGTATTGTTGCATGCCATTGGCGACGTGGGTGAGACGGTCAATCAAGTGCATGGAATGATTCGTGGACAAAGCGCATCCTTGGCGAAGAACGTCGTCAAACTATTGGGTGGTGTGCGAGCCGTCTTGCTCAGCATCAAAGAGCGCGCACAACAAAGGGAGGGCAGGTGAATGGGAAACAGGAATGAAGCAGCCGGCAACGTGGCCGTGGCGTTTCTGAGTGGATTGGCGTCGGCCGGTGGCGTGGCCATGGCGTTTCTGGGCGGGTTGACGATCGGGGCCGTGGCCGGCTTGTTGTTGGCTCCGCAAAGCGGCAGGGAATCACGGGAGACCGTGCGTCGCGTGGCCCGTCAAGTGGGTGATGACGTACGCGATTTTTCGGAAAAAGCTTCCGACGGTTGGTCCGACGTGGTGACCAAAGGCCGGGATTTGTTGAATGAGGCCGAGACGGTCGTCAAGGACGCGGTGGACGCGGGACGCGAGTCGGTACAGCAAATGCGGCGTTCTTCGTCGGAAGAATCCGATTTGTCACGGTGATGTTCGAAACCGTCATCGGGCTGGAAGTTCACGCCCAACTCCGGACACAGTCGAAGATGTTTTGCGGTTGTGCGACGGAATTCGGATCGCCCGCCAACACCCGGACCTGTCCCGTGTGCTTGGGATTGCCGGGTACGTTGCCGGTCGTGAATACACGTGCGGTGGAAATGGCAATCCGGACGGGCTTAGCGTTGCATTGCACGGTGCAGCCAACGAATCAATTTGCCCGAAAAAATTATTTTTACCCTGATCTGCCGAAGGGCTACCAAATATCCCAGTATGACCGGCCCATCTGCGAGAATGGCTGGCTGGAGTTACAGGCCAACGGGACGTCCAAAAAGGTCAGAATCCGTCGAGCGCACTTGGAAGAAGACGCGGGGAAAAACATCCACGCGGATACCGGCAGTCTTGTCGATTTGAATCGAGCGGGCACGCCGTTGATTGAAATTGTGACCGAACCTGACATGCGCTCGGCGGACGAAGTCGTCTCGTATTTGAAGTCCCTGCGGGACGTGTTGATGTATATCGACGTCTGTGACGGCAACATGGAACAGGGCAGCCTGCGCTGTGAACCCAACCTTTCATTGAGGCCCGCGGGATCTGATGAATTGGGCACCAAGGTGGAACTCAAGAATATCAACTCGTTCAAGTTCGTCAAAGACGCCATTGAATATGAAATCAAACGGCAGACCAAAGTTCTCAGCGAGGGAGGAACGATTCGCCAGGAAACCCGGTTGTGGGATATCGAACGGAACCAGACCGCGGTCATGCGGAGCAAGGAAGAAGCCCATGATTATCGGTATTTTCCCGATCCTGATCTCGTTCCGCTCGTCATTTCCGAGGAGTGGATCGAGGAACTGCGAGCCACGATTCAGGAGTTACCCAAGGATCGCTACCGGCGGTTTCTCCAGGAATACGGGTTGCCCGACTACGATGCCGGTGTGCTCACGAGTTCCCGGGCTTTAGCCGATTATTTTGAGGCCTGCGTCACGTTGTTTGCTGAACCCAAATTTATCAGCAACTTTCTCATGAGTGAATTTCTTCGTGAACTGCATCAAGCCGGAACGACTGTGGAATCTTCCCCCGTGTCTCCGGAACGGTTGGTGGGCTTGTTGCAATTGGTGCGCGATGACACCATCAGCTTGAAAGTCGCCAAGGAGATTTTTCCCGAACTCTACGCCGGCGACAAATCGGCGGCGCAACTTGTCGAAGAAAAGGGGCTCCGGCAACTGTCTGATGAAGGGGAATTGCTGTCCTTGATTGATGCGGTCATTGAGCAGCATCCCGCTCAAGTGGCCCAATATCGAGGAGGCAAAGAAACGGTGATCGGGTTTCTGGTCGGCCAGGCCATGAAGCGTTCCGGGGGCAAAGCTAACCCCCAAAAAGTGAATGCGTTGTTCAAGACGCGGCTTTCGCCGTAACCGTTCGGAGCGTTTCACTTTCCAACAAGCGACGCATGAATGAGCAAGATCAAGGACATTAAGGGGAGAGCCATACTTGATTCTCGTGGGACCCCTACCGTGGAGGTCGACGTGTTGTTGACCAGTGGTGCGTGGGGAAGAGCAGCCGTGCCGTCCGGGGCTTCGACGGGGACACGAGAGGCGCTTGAATTGCGGGATGACGATCCTCGACGGTGGATGGGGAAGGGGGTCACGAAGGCTATTCGGAGCATCACGAGGACCTTGGCACCCAAACTCCGGGGGGTGAACGCTCTGGATCAACCATTGATCGATTCCACCATGCTCGCGTTGGACGGCACTCCGGGAAAATCCCGGCTCGGGGCGAATGCCGTGTTGGGGGTCTCGCTGGCCGTGGCTCGCGCAGCGTCGGTGGAAACGCGGCAACCACTCTATCGGTATATTGGCGGAGCCAAGGCCCGTGAATTACCGGTCCCCATGATGAATATCATTAATGGCGGCGTTCACGCGAATAATGGCTTGGACTTGCAAGAATTCATGATCATGCCCGTCGGCGCGACGCGTTTCCGTGAGGGGTTACGGATGGGTACGGAGGTGTTTCACCGGTTACGAGGCGTCTTGAAGGCCAAGGGATTAAGTACGGCCGTGGGCGACGAGGGCGGCTTTGCGCCAGCCTTGCAGTCAAACGAAGAGGCGTTGGCCGTGATCAGTCAAGCCGTGCGCAAGGCAGGGTACCGGCTTGGCTCGGACATCGTGTTGGCAATTGATGCGGCGGCCAGTGAGTTTTACGGCAAGAAAGGGTATGTGTTGCATGCGGAAAAGCGCGGCGCACGGAATTCTGCCCGCATGATTGACTTTTACGAAGGGTTGATCGATCGGTACCCCATTGTCTCTATTGAAGATGGACTCCACGAAGACGACTGGAAAGGATGGAAACTTCTGACCGACCGGCTTGGCTCACGGATTCAGTTGGTTGGAGACGACTTGTTCGTCACCAACGTCGATTATTTGTCAAGGGGTATTCAAGAAGGTGTCGGAACTGCTATTCTGATAAAAGTCAACCAGATCGGCACGTTGACCGAAACCCTGGAGACGGTGGAGTTGGCCAGGCGGGCGGGATTCGGTATCGTGATTTCCCATCGTTCAGGCGAAACGGAAGACACGACCATCGCCGATTTGGCCGTGGCGGTAAACGCCGGGCAAATCAAGACGGGTTCATTGTCTCGAACGGACCGACTGGCCAAGTACAATCAGCTCCTCAGAATCGAAGAAGAATTGGGGAAATCGGCGGTCTATAAGGGAAAAAAGGTGCTCCGAATCCGAAAGGCATAACGTGGTCCGCCAGAACCGAAAACTGAAGAAGCCGAGTCGCTGGTCCGGTCGACGATCGCTGCGTTACCCTTTGGGTCTCAGTATCGGGATCATGCTGTGTGTGGTGTGGACGTTGCAGGGAACGGGGTTGCCACAGTATTGGATGATGACCCAGGAGCTCGATAGGACGCAGGAGGAAATTGTCTCGCTGGAGCACGCGAACGCCGCGCTTCGCGAGGAGATCCATCATCTGGAATCCGATCTCTTTACCTTGGAAGAGTTGGCACGGGAGCGGTTGGGGTACGTGAAGGAAGGAGAAACGGTCTATCAATTCGTCGAATCGCCGTAGACGAATTTTTTTTAGGGAGAGAGTCAGAACAGAGGGAGGTCACCGGCAATGAGTGAATGATCAGCGACACTTGCCTGTCAGGACTCCTCCTCTGTATCTGCCTTCCGTTTTGGTTGCGTCATGAAATTCGGTACGATGGCTGTTCTGGGTTGTTCCAACGTGGGAAAATCCACCCTCGTGAACACGTTGGTGAATCAAAAAATTGCCATCGTGTCCGACAAACCCCAGACCACGCGTTCGCGGATTTTAGGCGTGGCGCATTTCCCGCAAGGTCAATTAGCGTTGTTGGATACGCCGGGGCTGCATCGGCCTTGGCATCGATTGAATAAACTCATGGTGCGAACGGCGCTCGATACCATCCACGATGCCGATGTGCTGGCGGTCATGGTGGACGGGCGAAATTTGCCTGGCCCTGTCGATCGATTTGTGGTAGATCAGATATTTTCGAGACATTCGTCGGCGTTACCGGTTTTTTTGTTGGTGAACAAAATTGACTTGATTCGTAAACGTCACGTGTTGCCGGTGATTGAGGCCTATCGTCAGTTGGGAGAGTGGACGGAAATCGTTCCCTTATCGGCCAAGACCGGTCTGAACGTTGACCTGTTGGCATCACTGGTGTTTGATCGGGTGGTTGAACAGGAAGACGCCTTTGATGAAGATTTTGTCACGGACCAGTCATGGTGCCATCTGGCGGCGGAGACCATACGGGAAAAGGTCATTGAAGCGACCAAGGCGGAACTGCCCTATGCCGTTGCCGTAAAGGTGGATGAGTTTCTGGAAGAAGGGCGCGTCACCACGATCGCGGCCACTATATTTGTTGAGAAATCCGGTCAGAAGGCGATAGTGATCGGAAAATCGGGAGAACGGTTAAAGGCGATCGGCACCGCCGCCCGGTTGGAGTTGGCGAAGGCGTTGGCCAACAAAGTGTTTTTGAAACTCCACGTGAAAGTGAAAAACGCGTGGCGTGACGATGATCGCTGGTTGGTAGAATTGGGATACGCGACACAGCCATGACGGACCCGGCCAAAACAATGACTCCCGATACTCCCCTGGCCGCCAAGGATCAGGCGGCGTCGGCGTCCACCAATAGTCAAAGCAAATTCGACGTGGTGAGACTCTCGACGCGCCGCCTCTTAAAGCGCGGCGCCATTTCAAACCTGACCAATCTGATTGCTCGGTTACATCCCGCGGACGTCGCCCGGGTGATTATGAATTTGGATACCCCTCAGGAACGACGGACGGTTTTTGAATTGGTCGAAGGCGTGGCTGGGCAAGGCAAGGTCGTGAGCGAGTTGAGCGACGAGATGATTCTTGAACTGCTTGAAGATCGAAATGCCGCGGATATCGCGTGGATGTTACGAACCGTGCCGGCCGACGACGCCGCGGATATTTTGGGCGTGCTGCCCGATGAGGTGGCGCAAAATATCCTGCCGCTGATGAAAGCCGAGGAATCTCAGGAAGTCGCCAATCTCATGGCGTATCCCAAGGGAACGGCCGGCAGTATCATGACGACGGAATTCTTTTCGTTGCCCGAAGAGACCACGGCCCGTGAAGCCATCCAGCGTCTTCAACAGGCCACCAAGGCCGAGACCGTGTTTTATATTTACGCGACGGACCGGGTAGGGCGGCTCACGGGCGTCGTCTCGCTACGCGAATTGCTGGTGGTGGCTCCCACGGCTCCCCTAAAAAGCATGCTCTTCCGGGACGTCATCAGCGTGAACGTCGATACCGCGCAAAAGGAAGTCGCCAGTCAGGTGGCGAATTACAATCTGTTGGCGATTCCGGTCGTCGATGCCGAGCATCGGCTCGTGGGGATCATTACGGTAGACGACGTGGTGGACGTCATTCGGGATGAAGATACCAAGGATATGCTGAAGATGGCCGGGGCCACCGAAGAAGATGCGCAGATGAGCACCCCCAGTCTCCTGGCCGCGGGCCTGCGGTTTCCCTGGTTGTTTACCAATTTGGCCGGAAGTCTGGTATCGGGACTTATCCTGTGGTGGTTCCGGTTCACGATTCAGGAGGTCGTGGCCGTCGTGACCTTTATTCCCGTGATCGCGGCGATGGGCGGCAACCTGGGTATCCAATCTTCGACCCTCATCATTCGGGGACTGGCGACGGGTCGCGTCGAACACAGTGATATTTGGAAGGTCGTGTTTCGGGAACTGCGAATCGGGCTGCTCCTGGGCGTGATTTGCGGAGTGTTGCTTTTTCTGACGGGTTGGGTGTGGCAGGGGAACGGGTATCTAGGCATGGTCGTTGGCGGGGCCATACTAATTACGTTTCTGATTTCCTCGAGTATGGCCACGGTCACCCCCTTGCTCTTACGAAAGTTTCATATTGATCCGGCCGTGGCGGCAGGGCCGTTTATCACCACGGCCATGGACATCACGGGGGTCAGCATCTACCTTGGATTTGCGACGATGATGCTGGAGTATCTGAGGTAATCGTGCCATCTCCTTTATGGCCTTAGTCACCACAAAAGCGATCGTGCTGAAAAGCATGCGCTGGGGAGAAGCCGATCGCATCCTCACGTTTTATTCGCTCCAATTGGGTAAGGTTCGAGGGATTGCGCGCGGCGCGCGACGGATGAAGAGCCGATTCGGCGGCATGCTCGAACCGTTTTCGTCCATCAACCTCACGTTCTTTAACAAACGAAACGATAGTCTTGGGTCCATCAGCCACGTCGATTGTCTCGATGCCTTCAGCCCGTTAAGGGAGAGCCTGGATTTGATCTGGGCGGCTTCTCGTATGGTGGCCTTGGTCGACGGCGTGACGGCGGACCGTGATTCCAATCCCACGATTTATCACACGTTGCTGGAAGGGTTGCGATCGCTGGTTCGGACGGACGATCCGGTGTTACTCACGTTGCTTTTTCAGATTCATATCCTGAGTCATTCCGGGTTCCAACCCCAGGTCGATCACTGTGCATCCTGCGGCCGGGATTTGAAAGAGCAATCTTCCCGGTTTTCACCATCGGCCGGGGGGTGTTTGTGCGGATCATGTGATCGGGGCAGTTGGGATTATTGTTTGCCTTTGACTCAGGGGAGCATGGCGTTTCTTCGTCAAGCACGTCGGATACCCTTTGCACGGGCGACGCGTCTGAAAGCGACGGGTCAGGTGCGGAGAGAAGTGGAAGACATCGTCGAAACGTATGCGAGATCCGTGGTCGGAAAACGGTTGCCGGAGAAGGATCTGTTGGCCGCGGAACCGGCTGCGTTTCCGTATGACCTCCCTGAGAAAGACGTGATGGCGGGAAAGTAAGAGATCCATGAGCACGGAGACCATTCAGCCTGAAGACATGAAGTGGCTCGAGAAGGGCGTGTTCGGTATTACGTGGAGCGATGGGCATCAGGGCGTCTATCCGATTCGGTATCTGCGGCTACATTGCCCCTGTGCGGCCTGTACGGATGAATGGACCGGCGAATTGAAGCTGAAACCCGATGATGTCCCGATGCTCATCATGCTCAAGGACATCCAACCGGTGGGTCATTATGCCTTACGCCTGGTTTGGAGTGACGGGCACGATACCGGGCTGTATACATTCGGACAGCTTCGTCGGATGTGCCAATGCGACGTCTGCCAGCCCGATAAAGATCCAACCGCGGACAAGAAAGCCTCCCGTCGGCTTCTGTGAGTACCTTCTTGTTTTTTCTGCCGGGTCTGTTCGGTTTTCAGCGTTTGGAGCGCGGGCTGAGGGTCTGATCTTCGTAGTTCGCAAACAGGCGTTTGGTTTCCGGATGCAGGGCAAAGCCCCGGCCGCGGGCAATGTCCCGCGTGCGGAAAAACGGGGCGAGTTTTCCGGAGGGATCGAGATAGGCCGCGCGAAGCGGGACGGAGCGATTGCGATGTTGGATCAGGTGACAGGACTTGGACCGAATGGAACTGATCCAGGCGGCGATTTCGTCGGGGTTCCCGATGGAGGCCGACAGCAGCAGCAGTCGCGCTTGCGCGGGACAGAAAATAATCGTTTCTTCCCAGACCACTCCCCGTTCCCGATCGGCCAGAAATTGCGACTCGTCCAAAATAATCAACCCCAAGGTATCCAACCGCATGTCGATCTCACCGCTGGCGGCATCGTACAGTAAGTTCCGCAGGATCTCCGTGGTCATGATTAGAATCGGCGCCTGTGGATTGTCGCGACGATCACCCGTGAGAATGCCGACCTGATCGGCACCGAATATCTGCGTAAATTCCGTCAGTTTTGTATTCGAAAGCGCCTTCAAGGGGGACGTGTAGATGACCATCCGGTCGGCCTCGATGGCTCGCCGCATGGCTTCAACCGCCACGTAGGTTTTGCCGCTGCCCGTGGGCACGCTCAAGATCACGTCGTTCGTCGCCAACCGGTCGATCGCTTCCTGTTGCCAGTCGTCAGGCTTGAACGGTTGCGGCGGGGGCACGCCGATCCCTTCAAACAGCGCTTGTATGCTGATCGCCGGTTTTGCCGGCACGCTGTGCGGCTGCTCGGCTGGGGCAGGCCGGGACACGGCATCGGGCTGGCGCTTTGGCTTGTCGACTTTGCCGGGTTTGGGCGGTTGCGGAGGGCGTGCGGGTGCTTGCAGGAGCGACGCGAGGGCCGTTTCCACTTCCGCCCGCTGCTCGGGTGGCAACTCCAGGAGTGTTTGAATCAGCCGGTTCTTTCCCATTCGGAAATGTCTCGGCACCCGGTTCTTCGCCAGCCGGTGAAGCAGCCTGACGGACAGACCGGCCAGTTGGTTTGCCAAGGCGTCGTTCGTCATACATCTACCCGGTGCATGTGTTCTCTTCTTTGTTTCTCATGGCAATTCCTGTAGCACGTCCCGGCGCATGAGATCCATCGCGTCCCTCGCGATGTCGGCCAGCCCGGGATGCGTCGAACGCAAGCCATGCAGCTGCGACAGATATTCCAGTGTTCTGGCCAGCAGTCGATAGATGTCGCCTTCTGCCATGGTGGTTGCGCGAATGAGTTCGCTCCAAGGCAGGGTGGGTTCGGCGATCCACCGGTCGACGATCGCGGCGACGTCCAGTCGCAAGAGAGGTGGTTCTTCGTACGCGGACAACGAGTGGGCGACTTTCCGGACCTGTCCAAGGGTCGATATGAGAGCCTGTTGCCGTCCGGCAAAAGAGGCCGGCCGGTCGTCGTCATGGGCGATGCTCGCCAACACGCCGGCCAGGAGTGAGGCGTTGATTCCTTCAAACGCTCCCATCCTGATCAGTTCCGTGATGAGTAACGAATGATTGATGCGAATGAGGCGTGCCCAGTCGCCTTCGGATGTCAGTTGGCAGGTGGGCGTCAGGTAGCCGAACTTCTGCAACACTTCGATGTGTTGCTGGAAGCGATGCCAGAGTTCGGTGCGCATGGCATGAATGGTTTTCGTCAGGCGATGTTCTTCCTGCCGCAGCTTCAGAGCCTGCGGATGGTCCTTTTGGCACGCCGGACGGGACGGACAGGTTGGACAGGGGAATTCGTCCCTGAGCGTTTCGGTCAGGATCGGATTATCGGCGCCGTCCTGATCGACGCGAATGGGAAGACGTCGTAAACGAGCGGGAAACTGTTCCAACGTTTCGATGGCGTGATTCAGGCTTTGGGGTGTGCACCAGGGAAACCGGCGAGCCTCCGTGACATCGATGACTTCGTCGATCACCGCCGTTACCGCGCTTGCCGGATATTCTATGATGCGCCCGCCGCTTCGCATGACGGTCAGCATGGGAGCCCCTTGTCCACGGCTTCGATATTGCCGCAGGACGATAGCGTGATCCTTGGAAAGTTCGACTGCGCGTCCCGGCGTCAGGAACGCCAATTGCGCCGAGATTTCCGGTGAATCGTGCTGCGTTTTCCGGCGATGGTGCGAGCGGCGTTTCTTGGCCAGACTGAATGACTGCCACTGCGCAATCCAATCAGCGCATTCCCGCTGGCCATAGGTCTCCAGTTGCGTTTCCACGTCATCCAGCTTCGTTTCATATGCATCGGCTCGTTGATTGAGCTGGAATTGCGCAAAACTTTTTTCCAGAATGGGTTGGATATGGTCGATGGAATGAGCTTTCAGGAGATTCAGGACCATGGGATAGGACACGACAAACTGACTGTCGATCGGCTCCGGGTGGTTCGTGAGCCCGTTCGCGATGGGGCCGAGGTCGATGTACGGCGATGGCGTGACCACGACGAAACCGACGTAATCTTTCCCGCGTCTTCCGCCGCGGCCGGCGAGTTGTTGGATTTCGTTGACGGTCAGTTCCATGATATCGCGATCTTTGCGCACACTCGATTGGGTAATCACCACGGTGCGGGCGGGGAAGTCCACGCCGGCGGCAAGGGTGGTGGTGGCAAAGACAGCATCCAGGCACCCCTGACGCATGAGTTCTTCGACGGCGATTTTCCAGGACGGCAAATGCCCGGCATGATGGGCCGCCACGCCATAGCGTTGAACCGTAGGGATGAGGGGATGGTCGGCGATACTGGGATATTCGGCAATCATGTGATCCAGGACGTCCGTGATGGCCGCCGACCGCGTGGGGGGGATAGGGAGTTGGCGGTGTTCGAAACTCCCGATGGCTTCGTCACAGGCGCGCCGGGACGTCAAGAAGACAATGGCCGGGGTCAGACGTTGGTGTCGAAGGACGCGAAGAAGATCGACTGGGTGTATGGCAGGGGGCATGAATGGTGAAAAGTGTAGCAGGAACTTGTCGGAAGCACAAAGAAGCCGGCCTTTGACGAAGAGGGATGAGGAGTCGGTTATTCGTCGGACGATTCAGGCGAGGACCGTTTGCCGAAGAACATTTTCGTGAGCGTCGTGCGCCGGGATTTGATAGCCAACGTGACCCGTTCGATTTCCTGTTGAGAAGCGAGTTCAAACGACGGGGACTTGGATTCGTGCAGGAGTTGCGTGGGGATGACGCTACGATGACCCGTGAGCAAATAACTCATGGCGCAAGTCATGGCTGCGTACGGTGCAATGGCAGGGCCGAATAATTCCATGGCCAAAACCAAAGACGCGATGGGCGTATTGGTGGCGCCGGCCAACACGCTCACGAATCCCAGTGCGGCAAGGGTGGCGGGATCCATCCCCAACCCCTGAGCCACGGCCGACCCCAAGGCGGCTCCGTAAAAACAGAGGGGAAGCAGAATGCCGCCGCTACCGCCGAAGTTCAGCGTCACGCTGGTGGTGACCGCCTTGACTGCAAAAGCGTACCAGGGAAGGTCGTCGCCCTTGAGCGCTTGGGCAACCGTCGTCCAACCCAGGCCGAGATAGTCGTCCGAAAAAAGAAATGCGACGGCGATGAGAACAAACCCGCCGATTACACCCGTCAGCACGGAGGAGGTCTTGGTCAACAGGGCCAGCCGTTTTCCGAGTCCCATAATTTCCACGAAGGCAAACGCTGCCACGCCGAATGTGATTCCCGCCAATCCGACGCTGAACAAAAAGGGAACGTTCAACGGCGGGACGGATGGGAATACGGGCGAGAGGTACGCAACCCCCAAGTTTGCAGCAACCTGATGCCCGACAAACGCCGAAACCAGTGAAGGGAACAATGCCCCGTAGGAAAGTCGCCCGACCCAGAGTGCCTCAATGGCAAACAGGGCTCCGGCGACCGGGGTGCCGAAGACGGCGGCGAAGCCGGCGCTGATTCCGCAGACGACGAGTCGTACCCGGTCGACGTCCTCCAGGCGAATGAACTGTCCGAATGTCGAGCACAACGCTCCGCCGATTTGCGCACACGGCCCGATGTTCCCTGCCGACCCTCCGCTCGTGATCGTGACGATGGTGGCGATGAATTTGACGGGAATCACGCGAGGGTGGATTTTCCCGCCTTCTTGATGAATGGCACGAATCACTTGTTCCGTGCCGTACCCTCGCGCCCTGAAAGCGAAGCGGGCCGTTATCACCCCGGAGAGTGCGAGGCTGACCGGCAGGAGAAGAAACACGTACGGGAACGATTGCGTGAACTCAACGCTGCTCTGGAGGACGATGAGAAACAGCGTGGAGGAGAGTCCGACGAGCAGGCCCACGACAGTGGCCAGGAGAAACCACTTGGCCACGCTGAAAAACAGGATGGATAGTTCGGTAGAGCGCGTCGTCATGAATCGTCAGGTCTGCAAAAAGGTTGTGATAGTCATCATGCCGAAAGCCTATAGTACATCCTGAATATGAAAACGACAAAAGTTGTGTGGTGCGAGCGTCTTGTCGGCTTGCTGCGGAGTGTTGCCTTGCAAAATGTCCATGGCATGGATAAAACGCAAGGCTGTGTGCCGGCGACTATTGTCTTGGTATCAATTGTCAACGCATGAGTAAACACGTACACGAATGAGCGTCTCTCCGATTTTCGTGCTGTTGTGTGGCGTAGGGTTTAGTTCCTTTGTCAGCTACAACCTCGTTCGCATGCCGGCTTTGGCTCCCTTTGCCGAATCACTCGGTGCCGGACCGGTCACGGTGGGGTTTATCGTCGCTGCTTCAACGATGACGGGGATTTTTCTGAAGCTTCCGGTTGGAACATTGTCCGACTTGGTGAACCGCTCACGCTTGATGATGGTGGGTGTCCTGGCATTTGCGTTGCCGCCATTCGTCTATCCGTTGGTATCGAATCTGGAAGTTTTGACGGTGCTGCGGTTGGTCCACGGATTGGCTACGGCCGTCTTTACACCGTTGGCCCTGGCTATGGTGGCCGATTTATATCCCGCGACCAGAGGAGCGGCATTGGGTTGGTATACCTCCGCTGCGCAAGGCGGCGCATTGGTGGGCCCGATGCTGGGTGGGTGGATCATCGATACGGCCGGTTATACGGAAACGTTTCTCACCGGAGGCGCGTTCGGGCTGGTTGGGTTTGCCCTGTATCTGATGCTGTGGTGGCGCTGTCCGGCTCCATCGCGTCACGTGAAGCTCGAAGCCAAGGTGCTTTTCTCGAACATCCTTCATGGTCTACGGATCGTCTTGAGACATCTCGGAATGGTCGCCGCGAGTGTCACGGAGGCCTCGAAAATGATGGCCAACGGGACTCTGATGGCATTCCTGCCGTTATACGCGTTGTCCATCGGGCTGAGTTTGGCCGAGAGCGGGGTGCTGTTCGGCATACAAGGGTTTACATCGTTTCTTTCCAAGCCGGTGATGGGCCGCGTCTCGGACCGCGTTGGGCGACGACCGTTGATTACGCTGGGGTTGTTGGTCTGTGGTCTTTCCATCATGGCCGTTCCGCAAGCGACCCAGATAGCCTGGTTGGCCCTATGTGCGGCAGGGTTCGGGTTTGGTGAAGCGATCATTACATCGTCATCGGCTGCGATGATTGCGGACCTGGGAAAGGCCGAAAACGTCGGAGCCGGTATGGGGTTGCGCGGAACCATTATGGATATCGGTCATGCGGGCGGACCGATTGTGGCAGGTGTGCTCGTCGCCGCAATCAGTTATACTGGAGCCTTCACCATCATCGGATGCCTGCAATTGTTGACGGCGGCAGGGTTTTGGATAGCGACAAGCCGGCGGCCGGGGCGTCTCTAACGGGATCGCCGGGACTTGACGGAAAGGATAACCGAGCATGGAAGAAGCGATGACAACGGGCGACGTCGTTATTGGCGTATTGGCCGCGGCGGGAGTCGTCGTCTTGATCGTGGTGTTTATCCTCGTGTTTCGAATGGTGTTTTTCAGCAACGATAAGGACAAGTAACGTGTTCAGCGGGATCGTCGAAGAAATGGGTGTGGTCAAGTCCCTGGTGCCTGGCCTTGCCGGTGCGCGGTTGTCGATTTTGGCGGGGATCGTTCTCAAGGATCTACAGCTTGGTGAAAGTGTGAGCGTTTCCGGAGCCTGCCTGACGGCTGCTGAGGTTGGTGAAACGGACTTTGCCGTGGACGTCTCGGTCGAAACCCTGGGTGTAACCACGTTGGGTACACTCACGGCGGGTGCGGCGGTGAATCTCGAGCGGGCATTGAAACTGAATGACCGTCTGGGCGGGCATCTCGTCACGGGGCACGTGGACGGGACCGGTATTCTCCGGGAGCGAACGCAAGCGGGCAACACGTTGTTGCTGACACTGGAAGTGCCCGAGCCCATTTTGCGGTATTGTATTTCCAAGGGGTCGATCACCGTGGATGGCGTCAGTCTGACCATCAACAGCGTGTCGGAGAACGGGGTGTCCGTGGCGATTATTCCCCACACGGCCAAGGTCACCACCTTGGGTATCAAACAGCCAGGGGATGCCGTCAACCTGGAGTCGGACCTGATCGGCAAATACGTCGAACGGCTGCTTCAAAATAGCGGCAAGTTGCCGGAGAAAGCGGCTCCGGTCATCGACCGCGACTACCTGCAAAAACGGGGCTTGACGTAGGGTAACGTGAAACGATGGTTCCCTCGCTGATCAGAAAACTTCCGGTTCCTCTTCGCGTCCTGTTTTTCGCCATGCTTGTGGCCGTGACCATTCCCTTGATCTTGTGGCTGATCGTGCAATTCTACGAATGGAGTTGCGCCACCTGGATCACGTGCCAGCCTATGGGCGGGCGGTACTGACGGTTTTGTTCCGTCAACGAAGTTCGCCATCCCCGCCATCTCTCAATTGGTCATTCCAGGCAACGCGAGGAATCACGTAGTTCTCTTTTCCTCTGCCGTCATCCCCGATCCTCGATCGAGTCAAGGACAGGCTTGATCGGGGATCCAGTGTCTTTGCCTTTCCTTCCGTTCGCAAGGATGACAGAAAAAGCAAGAACGACACTGGATTCCCGCTAAAGACTTGCGGGAATGACAGATGGAGACCGTAGTCAACGAATTACTGAACACATACGAGGATGCCAGAAGAAGAGGACGGGTTAGCGCGATCGTGCGATCAGGATCACGGTGGTATTGTCCACTCCGCCACGATCGTTGGCTTGATCGATAAATGCCTGGCATTTGTGTTCCGGCGTTTCCGCGCGCATCGTAACGAGGGTCTCCAGAATCTGCTCGTCGTTCAACATTTTGATCAGGCCGTCGCTAAACAGAATAACTTCATCTTCAGGTTGAATTTTCACTGTCAAAATATCTGTTTCTATTGTGGAATTAACCCCGACTCCTCTAGTCAGACTATGGCCGAGCGGATGAGTGGCCGGCGTTGATTTCGCTAGAAGTCCTTGCTGTATGTATTCTTCCAGCACGGTGTGATCCCTGGTCAATGCGGAAATCTGTTGGTCCCGAATGAGATACGCACGGCTGTCCCCGGCATGGGCGACCCACGCCAGAGGAGAAGAGTGGGCAGGCAGAAAGAAAAGGACCACGGTCGTTCCCATCCCGGTGAATTCAGGGTTGGCTTTGGCATGGGCAAGAACGGCTTCGTTGGCGTACCCGACCGCTGACCGCAAAAGAGAGGGAATCTCGTCCGTCTTGGTTGTTGAATGGTGCCCGGCATGTTCCGTGATGTAGTTATGGATGGTTTCCACGGATATTTTACTGGCGACGTCGCCTCCCGCATGGCCTCCCATGCCGTCGGCTATGATCCATAACCCCAGATCATTTGCGACCAGGAACGCATCCTGGTTCGTGGGGCGCACAAGTCCGGTGTGTGTGGCGCCGGCTCCATGCCAGTGTACGGTACGGTCCATGATCAATTGCAGACGGGTCCGTGGCGGTCGCGAAGGGCTTGATACAGATATACGGCAAGCGGCTCTAGATTACGGACGTCCGCCTCGTTGTATTGACGCAGTGTTTCGCCGGCCCGCTCATCTCCGGCTTGCCAGGCATGCCATAAATTGACGGCATCCCAGCCATTCAACCCTTGTACATCGTCGGAGCGAGACAGCCCGAGTTCCATCTCGATATGCTTCAACCCGCCTCGCATGCCCAAGCGCCTGGCAGCAAAACACAGGTCAAAATGGGCGTGAGAGAGATCCAGGCGAGGGTAGGAGGCTCGCAAATACGGCAGGTCGAACCCCGACCCGAAAAACGTGACGATCAGGTCATAGTTGGACAGTTCATCCTGCAAGCGATCCAAAGTCAGGTTCTGATGGCGAACCAGCGTGGTCATCGTGTGATGACCGTACAAGCCGACCATGGTGATTTCGCCTTCTCCGGCCGGGTATCCGTTGGTTTCGATATCCAGGAACACCGTCCGCTCGCGAAAGGCTTCGAACAATCGCCAATGATGGACTGCCTTGAACCGTCCGGCCACTTTGCGCCATTGCGCATGTCGCAAATCGGCCAAGGCTCGTTCAACTTCATGATCATAAAACGCTTTTCGTGCGGGACCGATGCTCAGGGCGGTCGAAGCCTCAAGGAATTGTCGCCAATGGGTAAGGCCTGCGGACCAGAGACGCCGTTCCGTGGTTTCTCCGATGCCCTTGAGAAAAATAAACGAAGATTCAAGCATGACTGAGTCGTATGCCCCGTGTTTCTTGCGTTGGGATTCGGCAACACGCTACAGTCGATTCTTGGGAAATTCAAGACAACAAGGCACGTATTCATGCCAGAAGGAGTGATGTAGGGATATGGATATCCAACCGAAACGGATTAAAATTACGATCGGCGGCGTTGCCGTGGAAGTGGAGTTGAAGCCGACGCGTACGGCACAGGCCATCTACGACGCCTTGCCGGTTGAAGCCCAAGCGAACCAATGGGGAGAGGAATTTTATTGTCAGCTTCCCGGGGTGAAGGACTACCGTGAAACCGCGACGACGAACGTGAAAGTGGGCGACGTGGCGTATTGGGGGCTTGGTGGGGCATTGGCTGTTTTTTTCGGACGCACCCCCATGAGTATCGGAGAAGATCCCGTCCCGGCCGATCGGGTGAACGTCGTAGGACGATTGACCGGAGATCCGAAGGTGCTTCATGAAGCCGTCGGCGCGACGATGATGAAAGTCGAAAAGGTTGCTTCATAGCGGGATGCGAGTCACCGAAGAACGCATTCAATTGTTGGCAACCGAGGTTGTGGACCGTCTGCAGGAGCAAGGGCTCCTGGAGGTCTCCGGGTCGAAAGAGCGGTTGATCCGTGGCGTCGGGAAAGCTATCACCGACGAGCTTGCCGTGGAGGACCGACTTCATGCCGAAATCCGGACTCTGTTGAAGCAGTATGACGCGGAGTTTGAAAGCGGCCGGGCCGATTATCAAAAGATGTTCACGATGGTGAAAACCAAGTTGGTCAAGGAGCGCGGGCTGGTCCTGTAAGCACAAACACGGTCGCCACGTTATGGTATGGGCCCTCTCTTATCTGACGACAAGCAGACCCATCTTTCGCATGTCATTCTTCAGGCTCTTCAAGATACGTCTGAAGGGAAACTTCGCGGAACTTCTACTCAAGCGTTAAAAGAAATCAAGCGGCTCCTCGCGGACTCGATGAACGTCGAGGAGCAGATTCACCGGTTAGTCCGGTCCCGCCTGCAGTCCTACTCCCGCCGGATACCCGAGGGTTCTTCGGAATGGGACGTGCTATACGAAAAGACGTACCGGGAAGAACTTCGCAAGCGTCAACTCGGCTAGTGCCGGGCGACTGTCTGCCAGGAGTGGCCGGGTCTGACGACGTGAAGGTTCCGGCTGGATCTATCCGAAATTGACGTGCTAGAGTATTTGGGTGACAGTGGTAGCGGCGGTGCGACGTTCTTTAGGAATTTCTTCGTGAACCGAGTGATCCCCTTCTTATTCTTCCGGTCGATTCTCATCGGCTTTCTTCTCATCCCCGGCACGACTGCGGCGCAGGATAAAGTCAAAGGGCACCTGATTGTCGAAGACATCCTGGCCCGACCGGGGACCGCCGTGACGTTGAAAGCCGCGTTGGTTGAAGAAGGGTTATTGGGGAATAGAGGCCTGGGTGGAGAAACCGTGACCTTTACCGTCCAAGGCCAGCATGCCGGGACGTCGCTCACTGGCGGCGACGGTCGCGCATTTTTGGAATTCAAGACCCACATGCGGGGCAATCACAAGATTGTGGCAACCGTGGAATCCAGCCCGCGCGTCGAGTCTGCGGAAGGCAAAGGCAATCTGGCATCCTGGGAACGCCGGCGCCCGCTGCTATTGGTGGATTGTTCCGTCCTCTTTCAGGAAGATGACTCGAATCCGTTGACGGCTCTCCCCGGTATCGGGAGCCTCGGTGCATTGGGAAAGCCTCAGGAGAATGCCGCATATGAACTGTCGAAGTTGGCTGAATTCTATTACAACGTCGTCTATGTGCATGACCGTCCCGGCACGGCTTTGCATGAAACCCGTGCATGGCTGAGGCAGCACGAATTTCCCGTAGGGATCACGAGAATGGTTCCTCAGGAGGGAAAAGCCTTGTTGGCGTTTATGGAAAAGCTGAAAGAAGGTGGGTGGGATAACCTCGAAGCTGCTATTGGGCGAACGTGGGAATTCGCTCAGACGTTGGTGAAAAACCGGGTTAAGACGGTGATCTTTCCCGATCCCCGGGAAAAAAAGAAGTATCCGCGACGTGCGAAAATCGTCAATTCATGGAAAGAAGTTCGGAAACAATTGTAAACGCCGACGGTTTTCCGGCGGCACGCATCTCCTATGAAGGCCGGTAAGCCTCGCACGATTTTCATTTGCCAGGAATGTGGCGGTCAATCGCCACGGTGGGCCGGACGTTGCCCGGACTGTGGGCAATGGAATTCCCTGAAAGAGGAAAGCACGGTTCGGCAGCGCGGCCGGCAGACGGTCGGAGCCGGGGAAACCGCGATGCCGATCAATGAAGTGGCCGTCACCAAGGAGATCCGTTTTGCCACCGGCTTGACCGAACTCGACCGTGTGCTCGGCGGCGGTGTCGTGCCCGGATCGATCGTCCTGGTCGGCGGCGATCCCGGCATCGGGAAAACCACCTTGGTGCTCCAAGCCTTGCATGGGCTTGAGCAGCGCAATCCGCCGGTGCTCTACGTCACGGGTGAAGAATCCGCGCAACAGATCAAAATGCGCGGGGATCGTCTCGGCGTTTTGAGTTCCGCGTTATACATCCTGACGGAAACCTCGCTCGAAGGCGTGCTCAAGGTAGCAGAGACCCTTCGTCCCACGGCCCTGGTCGTGGATTCCGTGCAGACCGTCCACACCGATCAGGTGACGTCCGCCCCCGGCACGATCAGCCAAGTGCAGGAAGTGGCGTGCCAGCTCATGTGGTATGCCAAACGGACGGGTGTGCCGGTTTTTGTCATCGGGCACGTGACGAAGGAGGGCATGATTGCCGGGCCCAAACTACTCGAGCATATCGTGGATACCGTCTTGTATTTTGAAGGCGACAAGAGCCACGCTTACCGGATCCTGCGGGCCGTGAAGAACCGGTTCGGGGCGACAAATGAAATCGGCGTGTTTGAAATGAACGACGGTGGATTGCAGGAGGTGGCCAATCCGTCCGAATTGTTCTTGGCGGGCCGGCCCGCCAAAAGCACGGGGTCGGTGGTGGTGTCGAGTCTGGAAGGGAGTCGTCCGATACTGGTTGAGCTGCAAGCCCTGGTCACGGCCACGGGATATGCAATGCCCAAGCGGATGGCGAATGGGATAGAATTGAATCGTGTAGCGCTGTTGCTGGCCGTGGTGGAAAAACGATTGGGGTTGCACCTGTCCGGATACGACGTGTATCTCAACGTGGTGGGCGGGCTTCGACTCGACGAGCCCGCGATTGACGTCGGCATTGTCGCGGCCATCGTTTCCAGTTTTCGTGACCAGGCGTTTGACGGTCAGACGTGCTGCATCGGGGAAGTGGGCTTGGGAGGGGAAATCCGTCCCGTCAGTCAAGTCGATTTGCGGATTCGTGAAGCCATGAAACTGGGTTTTCAACGGTGCGTGTTACCGCAGGGGAATCTGACCAAACATTTGAGTAATCCGGGGATGGAACTCTATGGCGTTCACGAAGTCGGAGAAGTGTTTGATCACGTGGTGACGTCGGCTTCGTAGCCGTAGCGGAGGTACACGTTCGTGTCGTATTGCGGGCACCCTTTCGTCCGGTGGGTTGCCGTCGGGGTGTTGTGCCTCGGTCTTGGGGCGTGCGCAGGCCGCGCTCCTGCGCCACCGGTCGAGCCGGCTCCAGCACGGGCCCCCGTGCTGACTCCCCAACAAGTGCTTGCGGCCCTTCACACACGTGAAGCGAACATCGCAAGTCTGAAGGGATTATTTCAGGCAGACGTCGAAGGGTCGTTTTCTCCTTTCTCGCACAGCATTCAAGGCACGCTGCTCTACCAGCGCCCACAGTCCATTCGCATTAAAGGGTTTACACGATTCGGTGGGACGCTCTTCGATTTCCTGTTGAACGGCCGGCCGTATTCCCTGCATACGGCCGATCGCCTGTACCCCATAGTTGGCCGCGTGCCGGATTTTCGTCCTCTCGGGAATCTGGGGCTTCCGGTTCAACTCAGTTTGCGTGCCGTTGACGTTCTTCTTGGCAGACTGCGATGGACCGCAGAGGAGTTTCGCGAGGTTCGGGTGGCGAATACGGCCTATCGGTATACCGTGGCCCTCTCTCATGGCAATGAATCGAACGTCTCCGTGTTGCAACACGTGTGGGTGGATCACGCTTCGGCCCTGATTCAGGGCATTGAATATTATTCGACCAAGGGGAAAAAGCTGGTCACCCTCACGGCTTCGGATTATCGGAACGTGGGGCCATCGGGGCAACCGGATTCGGTGGTCCTGCCCTTTTCGATTGAGGTGAAAGAATACGTGACGTCGGGATCGGTCAGATTGAAATTTTCAGAGATTGTGCCGAATATGCCCGTGTCCGCAAAGGAGTTTGAATTCCGGTGATGCGGCAGTGTCATCTTAAGGATTCCGTGTTGGAGCCACGATGAAACTCCTGGCCGTTGAAACCGCGACACGGTATCAAAGCGTGGCCCTCATGGACGAGGCGGTCCTGTTGGCTGAAAAGAATCAGGAGAACTGTGCTTCGCACGCCAGTT
>VXOF01000013.1 GCA_009840285.1 Nitrospira sp. SB0662_bin_26 | reverse complement strand
TTCAAACTTTATTGAATATTGCCATTTCAATGATAAAATAAGATTCTATCATAGATGAAGCCAGACAGGCGATTTTGTTGACCCTACAGCGAATCCCGGAGTTGGCGGATATTCAGGTCGCTCTGGAAACCTGGACGGAAAAATATAGGGCCGACCTCCTTGTCTCGTTTCGAAAGCAGAATGATAGGAAAACCTTCATGGTTGAAGTCAAGTCGTCCGGCCAGCCACGTCTGGCACGCGCCGCAGTAAACTCATTAATTGCGGCACGGTTAAACAGGCCCGGCACCTATGGTGTATTTGTTGCGCCATATATCTCCGATGCCTCTGCAGAGATTTGCAAGGATAGCGGAATTGGTTATATCGATTTCGTTGGCAATTGCTGGCTGCACTTCGACTCGATCTTTATGGAGATAAAGGGGAACCCCAATCGTTTCATTAGAAAAAGTGAACTGAAATCGTTGTTCAAACCCAAAGCCGAGCGAGTCCTGCGTGCCCTGTTGCATGAACCGGGACGCCAATGGTCGACCGCAAAACTCGCCGAAAAAGTGGGGGTCAGCCAAGGCCAAGTTTCCAACGTTCGTAAGCTCCTCCGGGAACGTGAGTGGATCCAGGATCGAAAATGGGGGATCAAGCTGACCGAATCCCTGCAACTGCTTGATTCCTGGCTGGCCAACTATCAATCGAATCGGAATATTTTGTACGAGTTCTATGACATGGGATCCGTAGGCGAGATTGAATCAACGCTCGCGACCATTTGTCATCAAAGACAGACCAGATATGCCTTCACCGGTTTTTCAGGCGCGGCGCGTTATGCCCCGTTTACAACCTACAAAACAGTTACGGTTTACATGGATAACGTAAGTACAACCAATCTCGGGGATTTGCCTTTTAAACCCGTGACGTCCGGTGCGAACATCAGAATTATTTCTCCCTACGACGAAGGGGTTTATTATGGAACGCGAACCATAGGAGGACAAATCGTCGCAGCGGCCATACAGTGTTATCTTGATCTGAAAAACGAAAAGGCAAGGGGTGAAGAAGCGGCCGGGGCGTTGTTGGAACAGGTGATAAAACCCTCATGGCAGTGACAAAAGATGATTATCCGAAATTCGCGGTGAAGGCAGCCGAATCGGTGCTGCTGGAACTCATTCATATCCTCGGAGAATATCGCGATAGCATCGTCGTCATCGGAGGAATGGTACCAAGATATCTGATCAAAGAGACGGAGGAACCCCACGTCGGAACAACCGACGTTGATCTGGCTTTGGATCATCGCCGGTTCGATGAACCGGGCTATGAAACGTTGCACAAGTTACTGACCGATCACGATTATCAAGTAGACAGGGATCAGCCATTTATTTATCGGCGCACTGTTGTGATGGACAACAAGGACATCATCGTCCAGGTAGATTTGCTTTCAGGGGAATACGGCGGTACGGGTAAAAAACGTAGAACGCAGACGGTGCAGGACGTGCATACACGTAAAGCACGAGGCGCCGACATTGCATTTAATGATCCTGTCCATGTCACGATAACGGGAGAGCTACCCGACGGCACAAAAGATACGGTGACTATTCCTATTGCCGGCATTGTGCCTTTTATCGTGATGAAGGCCATGGCCATGCGAGATCGTTTCAAACGGAAAGATCCTTATGACGTCTATTATTGTTTGCAATATTTCCCGGGTGGAATAGAAAAAATTGTGGAACACATTAAATTGCTGAAGGGGAACAGACTAGTACAAGAAGCATTGGGAATTCTCAAAGACACATTCGCTTCTCCGGACCACGTGGGGCCTCGGCATATTGCCGAGTTTCTCGAGTCATCAGATCAGGACGAGGCAGACCAGATAAAACGGGACGCGTACGAAAGGGTACTGTACTTGGTAGAGAATAGTTATAAGTAAAATAGCGCCGTCACGATGCGGGCTGATCCACGAAGAGGGACGAGGGTTCTGGCGAAAGCAGGGCGGCGGGGTCCTGGGTGGCGAGTGTCGCCAGCGTGACGCCGGCCAAGGCCTGATAGACGGCTTGGTCACGTTGGCGGAGCAGCGCTCCAATGGGGTCATGACTGTGCGACAGCACGTCGGGCTGGTCTTTATGCGCGACAAGCCGAAGGACTTCCAGCACGGTGATCTGTTCAGGAGGACGTCCCAGGGTCATACCTTTGGGCTCAGCCGTTCGATACATCAGGCCGTGTTCCACGAAGTTTTCGACGAGGGCTTCCAGCGCGGAAAGGGGCACGCCTAATTTTGCCGCCAACTGTTGGGGCTGATAGGGCGGCTCACCGGCCGCATACTGCCGCGTGACGTGGACCAGCATGGTCAGGGCCAGGTGTTCCTGGAAGGCGGCGGTGTCCTGTTTCCATCGAAGGCGCGTCAGATAGGCCGTGGGATGTTGATGATAATAGGCCACTTGTGCGCCAACCAGGACAATCAACCAGCCCACGTAGAGCCACAGGAGGAACAAGATCAGGATGGCAAAACCTGAATAAATGGCACTGTAACGCGCTGCTCCTGCGACGAAGGACGCAAACAGCATCCCGACGATTTTCCATAAGATCCCGCCCGTCACTCCCCCCACCAGGGCCGATGCGACCGTGACTTGGGTATGAGGAACGAACTTGTACAAAAAGGTAAACCCGAGACAAATCAGGACAAACGGCATGAAGGCCGTCATCCAGAGCACGGCGGTCCCCACGGGTTCGATTCGCAAGATCGTTTGCACGAGCCAGTGGCTTTGGGCCGAGGCGATGGTGGCGACGGCTGTAAAAACGAGTACGGGGCCCACCAGCACCACGCTCAAGTAATCGGTAAATTTTCTTGTCAGGGGCCGCGCGTCGCGCACGCGCCAGATGTAATTGAGGGCCTCTTCGATTTTATCGATCAGTGAAAACGTGGTGTAAAACAACCCTGCCAACCCAACGGCCCCTAGGGCGCCCACTTTGAGGTTATTGACGAATTCGACAATGTGGTCGGCGATCTCCGTGCCCTTTTCTCCCAAAGGCTCCAGTCCCTGGGCAAGCAACGGTTCGAATTGTTGATGCACACCAAAGGCTTTCAGCACGGAGAACATCACGGCCAGGAAAGGTACGAGGGACAGCAGCGTGGTAGAAACAAGACTCGTCGCCCGAATACTGAGCACGCCGTCACGAAAATCCGAGATGGCGACCACGATCAACCGGAGCGGTTTGATATAAAGCGCCGGCAAACCCTGAAGCGTGGCGGACTCCTGAACCCACAAATCCCGGCGAAAGAATTTCTCGATTCGATGCAGGAAATTCACGGGGTTTCCTTCATGACCGATGATTCGAATAGGTTCGGTTCACACGATGTCCTGATGATAAGGTCAGGCTACAGCGGACGGTCCCAAAAGTCCAGACTGACCGCTCTGTCACGACAACCCGGATAGTTGGCGAACCGATCCGTTTCTCTTATGATTCGTGATGATGAAACCGATCCTGCACAACGTGATGGCCGGGATTTTCCTGGTTCTCTTTCTCGCGGCTTGCGAAGACCGGGGGGCCTCCCCGCCTGCCCCACAGGCTGAGTCCAACCTGGTCAAGGAGAGTGGTGATGTCGAGAAGGAATTCATCCTTTTGGAGGCACTTCGGCAAGCCGAAGCCCTGGAACAACCGGATAGCGCCTTTGCCGCGGCGTTGCATGACGTTGGTGAACTGTATCGAGTCCGAGGGGATCTGGCTGCGGCAGAGCCTTACTTCTGGCGGGCACTTCCCGTATGGGCGGCCTCGGTCGGAGCCATGGATCCCCACATGGCCATCACCTTAAGCAGCTTGGCGTTGCTCTTTGAAGCCAGAAAAGAATATGCGAAAGCCGTCCCCTTGGTGGAACAAGCGCTCAAAGTGCGAGAGATGGCCTTTGGCGTTGAGCATCCCCGTATCGTTCCAAGTCTTGAACAATATGCCGGGTTGCTTCGGCTTTTGAATCGTCACGAGGAAGCTGAACGGATAGAGGCGCGGCTAGCGCTTATTCCGGTACCGTGATGATGTCTCTACCTCCCCTTGCCCCTCCTTACAAAGGAGGGGAAGGAAAAGGAATGTCCTCGCCTCACGGCTCTAGTCACGTGACGCCATGTTCACGTCCATGGAAAAATGCACTCGTCGATTGGACCGGAAACAGGCTTTACTGAATGCATGGCATAACGGCTGGTCCTTGCCATAAGAGACCACCGTCATTTGATGAGCAGGAACCCCTAAATGAGCCAAATATTGTTTGGCCGTCTCGGCTCGTCTATCGCCGAGGACATAATTGTAGGCCCGCGTTCCTCGCTCATCACAATGCCCTTCAATAGTCACACGGGCATGCGGGTGGGCTTTGAGCCACTTGGCATTGACTTCCAAAATTCGGTGAGACTGCTCAGAAAGTCGCCAACTATCGTAGGCGAAAAAAACATCTCTGAGACCCTGTGAAGCATCGGCGTCATTTCCACCGGTCGTATCATGAGCGCCTGTCTTGCCGGACGCTGTCAACTGATCCCGGGACAGTGCCCGTGATGCGCTCTTGTTATTTCCCGTTTCACGAACCCCAGTGGAAGAACCCAGTCCTCTGCTGTTGGTCGAATCGGGGAAAACAGGCCCGGAACCCGCCAGTCCTCTTCCAAGCAGGCCGGTTCCGT
This sequence comes from Nitrospira sp. SB0662_bin_26, assembly GCA_009840285.1. Taxonomy (GTDB): domain Bacteria; phylum Nitrospirota; class Nitrospiria; order Nitrospirales; family UBA8639; genus Bin75. Next base: position 23,511 of record VXOF01000013.1, on the reverse strand, counting down.
CTTGACCGTCAGAAAAATCGTCGGCTGACAAAGCCTGGACTTCTCCAGCGGCCCCGCTATCTCCCGACAATGCCTCGTCAAACTGCGTCAAGACCTCATCGGAAACATTGTTCTCATCCAGATCACTTGCAACCTCACTCTCGCCTGAATAGGAATCTTCCACTCCACTTACGCCACGAATAGATTTCTTCCCACACGCCGAAATCAATAGAAGCAGACATGACAGCGCGACCAAGATGATTGATCGATGTGTTTTCACAGGACACCCCCTTCTCAGATGCTGCGTATGACATATCTGTGCTTCAATGCACGGTTTCTTCCTTCCGGAGAAAAGACTGCTACCTCTATCTCTCACTGATACATGCAAAAATGAGACCAACTTGTAAAACAAGAGAAGGAGTTGTGGTGTCAACAAGTATCGAACGACCCGCTCAGCAATGCCGAAAAGGCTTGCCAATATTGGCCAAAAGTATTTTCATGATGAAAATATCACCGGAGGAGAAAAAACGTCAAAAAAACAGGTCGAGCGGATTCGAGGCGGATTCGTTGATGTTTTTTTTCAACAAACGTGGCTTTTTGTCAACGCTTTGAATCACGGCCCTTTTCCAACGTATGTCGTTCCAGCACCTGCTCGTTCATTTCCGCGGACGCGAATTGATAGCGCTGTCCGCCTTTCTCTTTTGCGCGATACATCGCCCGGTCAGCCTGCGCAAGCAACACATCGGGGTCGGCGGCATCAAGAGGATATAACGCAATACCTATGCTGGCCGTGATCGGAATCCTCCGGTCTCCCACGGTTGCCGGTCGACAGATGGCATCCAGGACCTTCTGCGCCACGGGCCCGGCATCCTGGCCTTGAGCCAGATCGGACAATACCATGGCAAACTCATCACCGCCGAGCCTGGCGATGGTATCCGTGCTGCGTACACAGCGCACCAACCGTTCCGCCACGATTTTGAGCAACGCGTCCCCTGTTTCATGACCCAGAGAGTCATTAATCGATTTAAACTGATCCAGATCGACGAAGAGCACCCCGACTCCCCGTCCATAACGTTTCGCCCGCGCCATTGCCTGCCCGAGTCGATCGGCAAACAGAATCCGGTTGGGTAAGTCAGTCAGAGGATCGTGATGGGTCAAGTGAAATATCCGCGCCGCCGTCTCTTTGCGAACCGTGACCAAGGACAAGATGATCGAGACGTGCCTCGCGAGGATTTCAACCCATTGAATCGTAGGCGGATCGAACGTGTTCCGATGTGCACCATAGAGAGCCAGGACACCGAGCACCAGATCCCGCGTGCGGAGCGGAATCATGAGTTGCGCCGGGAAGGGTCTCCCTCCCACGAGACAAGGCGTCTTGCCGGTTCGGTCACGCTCCACTTGAAGATGAAGCGTCCTTTGCGTCTTCAGGACGGAGTCCACGCAATGCCGTTCCTCGTCAGTCAAACAAGACGAATCCGGGTTCAAACCGGGATCAGCGGCCCGCGCATACACAGAGAGGTCCCCGCCGGACTCTCGTATCGCCACCCACACCAGGGGATACTCGAAGCGTTGAGTCAATTGATCACAAAGGCGCGAGACGCATTGCGAAAAAGGAGCCCCTTCCAGAACCTGTTCACCCAGGTCCTGAAGCAGTGGGAGAAGTTCTTCCGGGATCAACGTCTTCATCTCCGGTTCTCATTCGGGAACGTTGATGATGCCCGCCTCGACGTCACGTTGAACCTGAGCATAGCGTTCGGGCGTCCCGACGTCCGACCAGTACCCGGAAAACGCGTACCCGGCGACCGTGGCGCCCCGTTGCAACCACCACACATAGGCATCGATGATTGAAGAGAAACTCCCTTGCGGAACGTGACGCAGCATAAACGGGTCGAGTACGTGGATCCCGGCAAACATGCGGCGACACGGGGGACTATCGTCTTCTTGAGCCGCACGCCCCTTTCCGGTTCTCATTCGGGAACGTTGATGATGCCCGCCTCGACGTCACGTTGAACCTGAGCATAGCGTTCGGGCGTCCCGACGTCCGACCAGTACCCGGAAAACGCGTACCCGGCGACCGTGGCGCCCCGTTGCAACCACCACACATAGGCATCGATGATTGAAGAGAAACTCCCTTGCGGAACGTGACGCAGCATAAACGGGTCGAGTACGTGGATCCCGGCAAACATGCGGCGACACGGGGGACTATCGTCTTCTTGAGCCGCACGCCCCTTTCCCTGAATGCGCAAGACCCGATCCTGCCCACCGGTCTCGATCACGCCCCAACGCTCGACGTCGGGATCATCACGGATCGCCATAGTGGCGAGCGCCTCTTCTTTCTGATGACGCGCAACCAGTTCGGACAAATCCAGATCCGCAATCGTGTCCCCGTTCACCACGAGAAACGGGCCGTCTTCAAAGAACTCTTCGACTTGTTTGATGCCGCCGCCTGTTCCCAGCAACACCGGTTCCTCCGAATACGAAAGCTGCATGCGCCATTGCGAACCATCGCCCAATGTTTGCCTGATCTGCTCGCCCAGGTAGTGCAGATTGATCATCACGTGCTCAACGCCGTGGCGACGCAGCAACAGGAGATTCCACACAAGAAGGGGATAGGGACCCAAGGGCAAGAGCGGTTTCGGTACAGACTCCGTCAACGGACGCAGCCGGATGCCGAGACCCGCTGCCAGGACCATGGCTTTCATGGGATCGTCGTCACCGCCATTCGGGAATATAGGGCGTGAGGTGCAGAAGGAGCGGTTCCAACTCGGGATATTTTTCCAGGTTCCGTCGCACGTAACCCAGCGTCCGGGGAATATCCGCCAAGAATTTGGGGTTCCCTTTGACCCGGTCAATATACACGAACCGGCCCACGGCTTTCAGATTGCGTTGAATGCTCGTGAAGTCGAAGAGCCGCCGAAACGCCGCTCGATCCGTCAACAACAGACGCTCCTGCCTGTCCGGCTCGAGTCCCGCGCACATCCCGGTGACGTATCGATCGATCATCTCATCGACAAACGGTTCATCCAACGCCACATAGGAATCCCGGAGAAGCGAAGCCAGATCATAGGTGGCCGGTCCCAGGAGCGCATCCTGAAAATCGATGACGCCCAGCCGATCGCCATGCACCATCAAATTCCGCGAGTGATAATCACGATGCGTAAACACCTGGGGCTGGACGGCAAGCCATTCGGCGATTGTGAAAAACCCTTTTCGAATCACCCCTTCGTCATCCGCACACATCGGCTGTTTGTCGCACCTGACCCAAATGCCGTATTCCAAGAAATGCTCGAACTCCCACTTCAACAGCCGCTCGTCAAACGAGCGGGAGAAAGCTTGACAGTCATCGGCGTCGGCACCGCGCGCCGTCAGTTGAAGGTGGATCCGAACCAACGTATCGACAGCCAACGGATAGTATTTCCGGACGGCCGATTCCCCGTCCCTGCCGCACGCATGAAACAGAGTCAGATCCCCGAAATCTTCGAGATACAGGAGCCCGGCGGCCTCATCATAAAAGTGAAGAACGGGGACCGGGATCCCCGACCGGGCCAAGGGCCGCAGGATATTCAGAAACGGAAGTTCGCTAATATCCGTGTCGGCGGTGCCGACGGCTTCTTCCGAGACCTTGAATCCCTCCGGGTCTGCCAACTGCATGAGGATCAGCGAAGAGACGGGGGCGTGGTTTAATTCAAGCCGGTAATACCGCCGATTCGACGCGTCGCCACACAACGACACGCTACGAACCAACTCGGCCCGAAAAGGCAGCCGGGTCCGCAGTGTCGTCTCCAACAGCACCGGATCCGGTTGAGGAGGTGAAGTGACCGCTTCAGGTCCCATACCGGCAAATTATAAGGCGTCTCACCTGCCCTGTCACTTTGCAATATCGGAATAACCAAAGGTAAGCTATAGTCCAGTTCGCAACGGGCCATTGTCCCCTCATACACGCCTAAAAGCACATTGACACGCTAAGGAAGGGACCACGCATGGAAATCGGATTTATCGGACTCGGCAAAATGGGCATGAATATGGTCACGCGGCTCCGGCAGGACGATCACCGTGTGCTGGTCTTCGACCGGGCGCAGGACCTCGTGACGCTGGCTGAAGGAACCGGCGCGGTCGGATCCTCGTCGCTTGAGGACCTTATCACGAAACTGGCCAAGCCGCGCGCGGTCTGGGTGATGGTTCCTTCCGGCGCGCCGACGGAAGAGACCGTTCAGGCCCTTGCGGACCTGTTAGAACCCGGAGACGTGATCGTCGATGGCGGAAACACCAACTTCCACGACGACGTGCGCCGGGCCGCAACATTGAAAACCAAAGGGATTCATTACATCGACGCCGGAACCAGCGGGGGCATTTGGGGGCTCCAGATCGGCTATTGCCTGATGATCGGCGGCGAAGAAGCTCCGGTCGAGCGACTTGCGCCGGTCTTCACGACCCTGGCCCCACAAGACGGATGGGCTCACGTCGGTGGAAACGGCGCCGGACACTACGTGAAAATGGTCCACAACGGCATTGAATACAGCATCATGCAAGGCTACTCCGAGGGATTCGAATTGATGTCGAAAAGCGACTACCGCCTTGATTTACCCAAGATTGCCGACCTGTGGATGCATGGGAGTGTGGTGCGGTCATGGCTGTTGGAACTCGGGGCCGCGGCCCTCAAAGACGATCCCGCGCTCGCCGGCTTGAAAGGATATGTTCAGGATTCGGGTGAAGGTCGATGGATGCTGATGGAAGCGATGGACAAGGACGTACCGGTCCCTACCCTGTCCGCGGCGCTTTTCACCCGTTTCCGGTCCAGGCAGGAAGAGTCGTTTTCGGAAAAAATGCTGGCGGCGCTCCGAAATGCATTCGGCGGGCACAAGGTGAAATCCTCAACGTGAGAAAGATGACATGACCAGGACCAACTCCGGCACCCAAGTCGACCCCTGTACCCTCGTTATTTTCGGAGGATCCGGGGATCTCACGAAGCGCAAGCTCCTGCCGGCTCTTTATAATCTTGGGCTGGACGGGTTGCTTCCCGCGAACTACGCCGTCGTCGGAATCGGACGCAAGCCTTGGAGCGATGATGAATTCCGTAAGGTGGCATACGGCGGTGTCGAGCAATTCTCCCGCCAGTCCCTCCAACAGGACGCCTGGCAGGACTTTGAGCGACGTTTGCATTATTTTTCCGGAGCCAGTGAAGATCTCACGATGTATGAACGGCTCCGCGGCCGAATCGAAGAAATCGAGACCCGATTCAATTTGCCGGGCAACCGCGTCTTCTACCTGGCGATTCCGCCTGACTCCTTCGGGCCCTCATGTGAAGGGTTACGGCATGCAGGGCTGGTCTATCCGGCCAACCTGCCGAACCGCGTCTCCCGGGTCATCGTTGAAAAACCCATCGGGCACGATCTGGAATCGGCAAAGGCCATCAATACGACGATTGGCGACGTGTTCGAAGAATCCCAAATCTATCGCATCGATCACTATCTCGGGAAAGAGACGGTGCAGAATATCATGGTGCTCCGGTTCGCCAATAGTATTTTCGAGCCTATCTGGAATTATAAAAACATCGACCACGTGCAAATTACCGTGAGTGAAGAGGAGGGCTTGGGCACCAGAGCCAGTTATTACGAACACGCCGGAGCGCTCCGGGACATGATGCAGAATCATATCCTCCAACTCCTTTGTCTGATTGCCATGGAACCGCCCTATTCGTTGGATACGAACGTCGTGCGCAATGCGCGCATGGAGGTGTTGCGTTCTCTCCGACCGATCCGTGGCACGGACGTGGAGCGTGTCACGGTCCGCGCGCAATACGCCCCGGGCACCATCAAGGGCCAGGCCGTGCCGGGGTACCGGCACGAGACGGGCGTCCGGCCGGATTCGACCACGGAAACGTACGTGGCGCTGAAGTGTTACGTGGAAAATTGGCGGTGGTCGGGCGTGCCCTTTTATCTGCGAACGGGCAAAGCCATGCCGCGTCGCGCTTCGGAAATCGCCGTGCAATTCAAAGACATTCCGGAAATTCTCTTCAACGCCTCACCCCAAACGCGCCAAGCCCCCAATGTGCTGACGTTTCGCATTCAACCCCACGAAGGCATGGCATTGAGGATTATGGCCAAGAATCCCGGAAGCAGGGCAACGACCCATCCCGTGGATATGAACTTCAACTACGGCGATGCCTTTGCCGCGCCGTCGCCCGAAGCCTATGAACGGTTGCTGTTGGACGTGATGGCCGGAGACGCTTCGCTGTTCATGCGGCGCGATGCCGTGGAAGCCTCATGGGCCTGGATTACGGACATTCTGGATGGCTGGAACGCCCAAAGCAGCCGCTGGTTGCCCGAATACCCCGCGGGCACCTGGGGCCCCGTTGAAGCCGACAAGCTGATCGCCACCGACGGCCAACAATGGCGGTTGGTGTAACGCCGGCACTGTAGGGCGACATCTTATGCCGCCGCTTTCCTTCATTTATTGACAATCCCCCCCCTCACCCCGGCCCTCTCTTTACAAAGGAGGGGCAAGGGCCACCTCGACCGCCTTCAGGATTCGACCGACCCCGGCTTTCACGTCGCGGCCGAGATGAATTCTGAGCACCCGCCGGTTGCGCGTGGAAAGACTTTTCATGTCCCCCAAGGCCTGCGCAGTCACCAACGTGCCAAAGGAATAGGGCTCACCGGGAATGTCCAGATCCTCGCTCTGATCCGCGGTGACCTGAAGGAATACCCCGGAATTGGGGCCACCCTTATGGAGTTGACCGGTCGAATGAAGGAAGCGGGGGCCATACCCCAGCGTCGTCCCGACACGCTTCGCGTCGCGAATGAGGGCGCGAATGCTCTGAAGGGCTCCATGAACTGCCTGCGTCCGTTCCAGATACGCATTGATCGCCACGTAGTCGCCGGTCTGCACGCGAGAGAGGTGCGCGGTCACTGCATGGACCAGCGAAGATGCGCCTTTCAGCGCTTGCCGATTCGCGTCATCGGTGAAGAGACGAACGTCGCCGTCCGTCATCACGGGTGATTCCTCCGGCAACCGTCCATTCTTTTTGAATTCCTCGAGATAGAACTTGGTGAACTCTTTACTTTCCTGAACGTTGGGTTGATCGAACGCGTTGACGCCCAACAGGGACCCTGCGGTAGCGGTCGCCATCTCCCATCGGAAGAATTCCTGCCCCAGATTCAACAAGTTCATGCAATCAATACGCACCACCGGATGCCCGGCCGATTGCAAGGCATCGACCATTGAATCCTGCTCCGGAACGGCCCCATCCGCATACCGGATATACACGAACATCCGATCGTTGTCGTAGACGTGCGTCTCACCCAACGGTTCATCATCCACCGGGATGAGGCCCTTGCCTTCTTTCCCCGTACTTTCTGCGATCAACTGTTCCAACCAGGCCCCCAAATCGCTGATGGCGGGAGAGATGACAAACGTCACCTTGTCACGACCGGCCTTGGCCAATGTCGCCAAGACCACCCCCAACGTGATCCCTGGATTGTCCGGAGCGGGCACGATCGAGGCGCAACCTTGACGCATGCGTTCGGCCCGATGCAGAAGCGCCTCAACGTCCACGCCCATCGCCGCGGCCGGCACCATGCCGAAGTTGGATAAGGCGGCATAGCGTCCTCCAATGTCGGGCGTACCGGGGAAAATTGCTCGAAACCGGAGTTCCCGGGCCAGGCCTTCCAACAGAGAACCCGGATCCGTGATCGCGATAAAATTTTCTCCGGCGCGGTCACCCCTGACCCGTCGCATTCGTTCGAAAAAATATTTCTGGAACACCAGCGGTTCCGTGGTCGAACCGGACTTGCTCGCTACGATACACAGCGTCCGTTCGAGATCGACTCTTTCTTCAAAACTTCTCACTTGCGAGGGAACGGTACTATCCAGCACGTGCAGTTCAGGATAGCCGGGGATGACGCCGAAGGTCATCCGGAACACTTCAGGACAAAGGCTGCTCCCGCCCATGCCCAACAAAAGGATATGAGTGAACCCGGCGGCTTTGACTTCGCCGGCAAACGCCTGCAAGCGTGAAATGTCACGGATCTGTTCTTCGGAAACGGTCAGCCAGCCAAGGGCGTTACGAATGATGACCTGATGCGCGGGATCCTCATGCCAGAGTGCGGGATCCCTGTCCCAGAGCCCGCGTACGAAATCCTTGGCTTGCAAATCGTCCAGCGCGGCACGCACGACCTCGTCGCTTGATCCAACCGAGAAGGTCTGGTGGTTCATGCCCGGGTCACGCGACGGGTCTTGACTGTTCGCACTCATGGGTTTGATTCACCAAGAACCGCGGCAGTGTCGTTTCCTTCACGGATGAAGAAAAAAGAAAAGACTCTGGATCCCCGATCGGGGTCGGGGATGACAGAAGGAAAATATGCTCGTCCTGGCATGTCTGTGACGAATCGGATCAACGGACTTCCGCGTTGACGGCCGTCTCCAACTGCTGTTTGGCAGCGGCTACGACACGGTCCACGGTAAATCCGAAGTGCTGGAGTAAATCTTTATACGGAGCCGATGCTCCATAGGTGTCGATGCCAATACTGGTGCCGTTTGATCCCACGTACTTGCTCCAGCCGAACGTCGTGGCTTGCTCGCAGGAAACCCTGGCCGTCACCTCCGGAGGAAGGACGCTGTCCCGATACTCCCGGCTTTGCCGCTCGAAGAGTCCCCAGGACGGCATGCTCACGACTCGCGCATGGATCCCCTGCCCTTTGAGTTCTTCATACGCTTGAACACAAAGCGACACTTCGCTCCCGGAAGCCAACAGCAGCACCTCCGGTTTGCCGTTCTCAGCATCCGCCAGGACATACGCGCCTTTGGCAAGGCCGCTGGCCGGCGCAAATCGCGTCCGGTCCAACGTCGGAATGGCCTGCCTCGTCAGGACCAATATCGCGGGTTGCCGTTGGAGTTGCATGATGACCCGCCAGGCTTCCACGACTTCATTGGCATCCCCGGGCCGGATCAGCACGATATTGGGAATGGCGCGTAACGACGCCAGGTGCTCGATGGGTTGATGCGTGGGTCCGTCCTCGCCAAGACTGATCGAATCATGCGTGAACACGTAAATCACGGGAAGGTTCATCATGGCCGCGAGGCGAATCGCGGGTCGCCCGTAGTCGCTGAAGATCAAAAACCCGGCGCCGTAGGGACGTACGTTCGAAAGCGCCATTCCGCTCAAGATCGAACCCATCGCATGTTCCCGTACACCGAAATGCATATTGCGTCCCCCGCCGGCATGAAACTCTCCGGCCCCATCAAACGTGAGGAGCGTTTTGGTGGAAGGAGCCAAATCCGCGGAGCCGCCGATCAACCAGGGGACTTCCTTGGCAATGGCATTGAGGACCTTGCCGGACGACGCGCGGGTGGCCACGCCCTTGGGATCCGCAGGGAATTCCGGTAAGTCCTGGTCCCAGCTTTCGGGCAGTTGACGGCTTTCCATTTTCGAGAGTTGATCCACCAGTTCGGGATACTGTTCCCTGTACGCGCGAAACATGGTTGCCCAAGCGTCCCGTGCGGCTTGTCCCCGCGCGCCGATACCGGACCGAAAATGGCCCAGGACTTCCTCGGGCACCAGGAATTTCGCGTCTTCCGGCCATCCGTAGTTTTTCTTCGCCAAACGAATTTCATCTTCGCCCAAGGGTTCGCCATGCGCCCCATGCGTATCCTGTTTGTTAGGCGCTCCGAACGCGATGTGACTGTCGACGACAATGAGACTCGGGGCTTCGGTTTCGTTCTTGAACGACTCGAACGCCCTCGTCAACGCGTCCAGATCATTGGCGTCCTCGATGCGTGAAACCTTCCATCCATAGGCTCGAAACCGTGCGGCCACGTCTTCGCTGAAGGCCAAATCGGTCTTGCCTTCGATGGTAATACGGTTGCTGTCGTACACCCAACAGAGATTCGACAACTTGAGATGGCCCGCAAGCGAGGCGGCCTCGCTGGAAACCCCCTCCATCAGACACCCGTCTCCACACAGAGAAAACACGTCAAAATCTATCACGTCGAAACCAGGACGATTGAAATATCCGGCCATCCACCGTTGGGCAATGGCCATGCCCACGCTATTGGCCAACCCCTGTCCCAAGGGGCCGGTGGTGGTTTCCACGCCGGTCGTGCAATGCTGTTCGGGATGCCCCGGACATTTGCTGTCCAACTGCCGGAACTGTTTAATGTCGTCCAGGGACACCGCCAGGTCATGACCCGGTTCATGCCCGTCCCCGGTCTCCCTGACTTCGCACAGGTGCAGCATGGCATACAGCAGCATGGAGGCATGGCCAACGGAAAGCACAAAGCGGTCACGGTTAAGCCAGGTTGGATCAGCGGGATCGAAACGCAAAAACCGGTTCCACAGACAATACGCCACGGGCGCCAGGGCCATGGGTGTGCCGGGATGGCCGGAGTTCGCGGCTTGTACCGCGTCCATCGCCAACGTCCGAATGGTGTTGATACTGAGCTGCTCAATTGATTGCTGCCCTGACATAGCCATCACCCTTTCATCCTATGCTTTCGCAGTTACGATTCGGAGACCTATACGTAAATTTACGATGCACTCCGGTTTTTCCGGCACATGTTTCGACAACCGGAGAATACCCTTTTGAAGAGGGTCTTGCCAAATGACGGCTGCGAGCAACGGAAGCTCAACGGTTCATTGCAAACCGGCTTCTCACGGCCTTATGATACGACCTGCGATGAAGGTGCTCGTGACCAATCCGCATCAGGAGATTGAAGTGCCGGGACCCACGAGGGTGCAACAACTCCTGAAACGGCTCGACCTGACCCCGGAAGCCTATCTGGTTATACGTGGAGACGAGTTGGTCACGGATGATACGGTGCTTGAGGATTCGGACTCGATTGAAATTCGATCGGTGATCTCCGGAGGGTAACCACGCCATGCGTTGCCGAAAGTGTACGCATCCCGCGGTCATCAAAATGCCCAGGCACAATATCTCCCTGTGCAAAGACTGCTTCACCGAGTTTGTGCATACCCAAGTCCGTCGAGCCGTCAAATCCCACCGGATGTTCACGACCGACGACCGTATCCTGGTGGCCGTATCCGGGGGCAAAGACAGCCTCACCCTCTGGGCCATCCTGATGAAATTGGGTTATCGCGCCGACGCCCTTTACGTGGACCTGGGCATCGGTGATTACTCGATCCTGTCCCGGCAAAAGGTCCAACGGTTCACCGACACCGTGGCCGCCGCCTATCAAGCAAACCTGCACGTGCATACGGTGGAACAGGAGCAGGGCGCGGGCATCCGCGAGTTGGCAACCCTGGTCCATCGACCGACCTGCGCCACCTGCGGCACCATGAAGCGCTACCAGTTCAACCGCGTAGCCGTCGAGCAGGACTACGACGTGATGGCAACCGGTCACAACCTGGACGATGAAGCCGCCAGACTCCTCGGCAACGTCCTTCATTGGCAAACGGATTACCTGGACAAACAAACGCCGATGTTGCCGGCCTCACTCGACGGATTCGCCAAGAAGGTCAAGCCCTTGTATCGCCTGACCGAGCGGGAAATCGCGGCCTACGCGGTCATCCATCAGATCGACTACATCGTGGATGAATGCCCCATGGCCAAAGGCTCCAAGATGTTGGCCTACAAACATGCCTTGAATCGACTGGAAGCCGAATCGCCCGGAACCAAGCATACCTTCTATCTGACCTTTTTGGATCGTCAGGCCAAGCAACAGGAAGCAACGGAAAAAATCGCCGAACAGGATCGTCAACGTCTCCACCCCTGCGCGACCTGCGGGCAACCGACGTCCACGGAAATCTGCTCATACTGCCAGATGATGGCCAAGGCCGTAGGCGCGGCACAACACGGCTAGCCCGTAGCCCATGCTTGATGGCCAGTGAGACACAAAACAGTCACGAAGACCGCTACTATGTTACGTTCTTCCGTTCGTTTCTTTTGAACTTTTCAAGCTGAAGAAATCGCTGGAGGATTCTTATGGTTTCGGATCTGAAACACAAAAGTCGTGAGTTGACCGAGGGACCAGGACGGGCGCCGGCCCGGGCCATGTTGCGGGCCGTGGGACTCCGGGATGACGATTTTGCCAAACCGCTGGTTGCCGTGGCGAATACCTGGTCCGAGGTGACACCCTGCAATTTTCATTTGCGCGACATTGCGGACAAGATCAAGACGGGTATCCGCGAGGCCGGCGGGGTGCCCCTCGAGTTCAACAGCATCGTGATATCGGACGGCATCAGCATGGGCACCGAGGGCATGAAGACCTCTCTGATCAGCCGCGAAGTCGTGGCCGATTCCATCGAACTGGTGGTGCGCGGTCATTTGTTCGACGCCGTGGTGGCGATCTCCGGGTGCGACAAAACCATTCCCGGCACTGTCATGGCCCTAGCCCGGCTTAACCTCCCGTCGCTGATGCTGTACGGCGGCTCCATCATGCCCGGCCGCTTCCAGGACCGGAACGTCTCGATCCAGGAAGTGTTCGAGGCCGTGGGTGCCCATGCACGCGGGACAATGTCGGATACAGACCTGCACGATCTCGAGAGTCACGCTTGCCCGGGGGCAGGCTCCTGCGGAGGGCAATTTACCGCCAATACCATGTCGATTGCCTTCGAGTTCCTGGGCATTTCCCCGATGGGATTCAACGGCGTTCCCGCTTTGGACGCCCGGAAAGAAGCCGTGTCGGCCCAATGCGGGCATCTCGTGATGGACCTGTTGAAACGCAACCTTCGGCCCAAGGATATTATCACGCGGGACGCCCTGGAAAACGCGATTGCCGCGGTGGCGTCCACCGGCGGGTCCACAAACGCAGTGCTGCACCTGTTGGCTGTGGCCCATGAAACCGGGGTGGCCCTGGACATTGACGATTTTGACGCGGTGAACCAGCGCATCCCCCTGATCGCGGATTTGAAACCGGGAGGCCGGTACATGGCCGCGGACTTGTATCAAGCCGGGGGCACCCGTCTCGTGGCCAAACGCTTGATCGAGGCCGGCCTGCTCAAAGGCGAATGTGTGACCGTGACGGGACGCACCATCAAGGAAGAAACCGAAACCGCCTCGGAAACGCCGGGTCAAGAGGTCCTCTATCGCCCGGAAGAGCCGATCAAGGCCACGGGCGGCCTGGTGATCCTCCACGGCAACCTGGCGCCCGACGGGTGCGTGGTCAAAGTCGCGGGCCACAGCAAGCTGACTCATACCGGTCCGGCCAAGGTATTTGATTGCGAAGAAGACGCTTTTGCCGCGGTGCAGAATAGAGAGATCGTGGACAACGACGTGGTCGTGATCCGGTATGAAGGGCCTCAAGGGGGACCGGGCATGCGGGAAATGCTGGGCGTGACCAGCGCGCTCGTCGGTGCCGGACTGGGCGAAACCGTGGCCCTGCTTACGGACGGCCGGTTTTCCGGCGCCACGCACGGCATGATGGCCGGCCACGTCACGCCTGAAGCCACCAAAGGCGGGCCCATTGCCGTGGTTCGCAATGACGACACGATTACGTTCGACGTGCCCAACCGGCGACTCGACGTGCAGCTTTCACCCGATGAAATAGCCGCCCGGTTGCAGCAATGGACCGCGCCGCCGCCGAAATACACGAGCGGAGTGCTCGCCAAATACGCCCGTACCGTCTCATCAGCGTCCAAGGGTGCGGTGACCTGACGACTCTTTCTGTCGCGACCTGACGCCAGATCGCAACACCAGAACCCAAAAAAGGCGGGAAGGGTGACAACCCTTCCCGCCTTTTTACAGCACATACTGTCTTCGGTTATCCCGCGGTTTTCTTGAAGTCTTTCAGAAGAATATTTTCCTTAAAGCGAATGATTTGGACTGGCTTGAATGCTCGATCTTTCTTCCCCAGAGCGGCCCGCTGTTCGACTTCCTTCACGAACGCGTCAGGCCCGTAAATAGGGGCGTAGGTCATGGTGACGATCACGTCCATGGACGGGGCGTTCTTGGGAGTCGGGAAGGTAAAGATTTCGACCCGTTGCTCTTCGGGCTTGAGGACGTTGTCTTTCAACACCTTGACGGCTTCGAAGTCGAAGACGGTGGGGTTTCCGTCTTTGGCTCCGAACACCCGTTCATAGTAGCGTTTTTCCCCGTAGGCTTTCCGCAGATTTTTCCCCAGAATCGTCAGATCGAGTTCCACGCGGGACCATCCCGGATGGGGTAGCGGCAGGTTATGGGGGACCAGGCTCTGGACCGTGACCGTGACCTCGGATTCCTCACCCTTGACTTCGGTCTCGACCTTCACTTCTACGGCATCGGCACGGACCTTGCCGAACCGGCCGGGAAAACTGTGGTTCGAAATTTTGCGATTCCGTTCTCCGTTGGCCGACTCGCCGAAGGCTTCGGGCATATGGCAGGCCTGGCAATTTTTACCCGCCTTTTGGGTTTCGGTCTTCTGCCAGGGGCCCAGCAAGTCCGGCAATTTTTCATGGCCCGGCAAGTTTTCATGACAGGTCACGCAGTATTGTGATTGGCTGTAGAGTTCCGTGGGAACGGATTGATGCGCCAGGTTTTCGACCGGTTTCTTATAGCTGCCGAAGACGGTCCGTTCCAGTTGATAGGTCGGATGCGGCGGATGCTGTTCAGGGTCCACGTCCTTGATCAGGTGGCATTGCGAACATCCCACCCCGTCCAACCGGGGATCGCCGGATTCTATTTCCTTGATATAGACGCGCGTATGCTCGGGATACTCCAGCACGCTCGGCGCGTGGCACCGGAAACACATTTTGCCTTCTTCGTCACCGGAACTCGACCGGTACCGTTCCAGCGAGACACGAAAAGGTGAACTCAAAATCGACCGGGACTGGGCGGAAGCCTCCCATTCCTCAAACACACGCAGGTGGCACCGCTTGCATTTCTGGGAATGCGGAAACGCCTTTGTCATCGGCTTCTTCGCGCTTTTCTCGGCGGCCGCTGTTTGGGACACGGGGACATCAACGGCCAACGTGAACGCGGTGACCGCCATGAACGTGCCGATGGCCCAACTTAGTGCATGGATAAATTTTTGCATGAAGTTGCCCTCAATCGATCGGCTTGGAATTCGTGAAAAAAGTGGGCCATTACAAGGATTTCGTCCGGAACGTCAGAAGTCGTTGCGATGAGTAATCCTTGATGATCTCCGCGGCTTTCTTTTTCTGCCGTTCGTTTTTCAGGGTCCCCAGATATTGGTCGAGCAGTGCCTGGCTCGGTTCGGGAATCAACGCGTAATTCAAGGAGGCCTCCACGTAACTCGGCGCGGCGCCATCCTTGACCTGTATGGAGAACGGGACTTTCCGCGTGGTTCCCCCGTTGACGAGTGGATTCGGAATCGGCCCGCGAAGGATCTTGTCAAACGGCAAACCGAACCGTTCCTGCTTGGTGCCGAGTACGTGCCCTTCGGCGTCCTTGACCGTAATGGTCACGAAAAACTGTTTCAACACGGGGTCACCGCCCGGAAACACATGAGGGAGACTCCCGTTCCTGACCAATACCCTGCCCTCCACACCGTTCCCCGACTGCTTGACCTCAAGATCCACGCGCGGAAACCATTCGGCTTGCAGGTTTCGATTGCTGAGCATGATGCCCGGGATCACGATCCCTTGAAACCAATGCCGTCCGATGGGCCGCGTGAGCGATCCGCGTTGCGAGGTGGAACTCCCCGTGGACCGCTCCATGTGGCAATCCTGACAAATCGTCCCTTTCAGGATTTGTCCGGGCAGTTCGGCCTTGGTCACGTCCTTGACTTTACTGAAGTGACAGGACGCACAAAATTGAGCGCCCTTATACACTTGAGCTTGTTTCGAGGGATGCACCAGATTTTCTTCGGCATCGGCATAAGGGCCGAAAAAGGTGTTTCCCGGATTGATCTTGAATGCCGGAAACTCCCCGCTATTTTCCTTGACCGAATCGATCAGGTGACAGGACGAACAACTGATCCCTTCCGCACCATGGGTTTTCTTCGCCCGCCTGCCCCGTCTTTTCGGCTTTGCCGACAGGACCTGGGCGATGAATTTTTCCGTATGTTGCGGGAATACCGTCACCGCCGGCGCATGACACGAGAGACACCGGGTTTTTTCTTCCGCGGTCGGTCCCGTCTGCAGCCACAGGCCGAGGACGGTTTGAAACACGGGAGACGTAAGCGCGGTTCCGTGCAACAGGGCCCCGTCCACCCGCCCGAACGTTTTGAGGTCGGGGGTTTGCTCGCGCATCCCTTTCCATTCCTCGTAGTGACGGTCATGACATTGTTTGCAATGATCTGACGGCAGAAAGATTTCCTCGATTTCCTTGATCCACTTGTGGGTCTCGGGGACCTTGGGTGCGTCCTGCGCCATTGCGCATGGAATCGAAATCCACAGAATGCCGACCAGTACGATCAGCAAGAAACTATTCGCTTGTCTTTTGGTCCGGCTGCTTCGAAAAGATGCCATGGTTAATCTTTCTCAACACGTACGAAGTGGAAGTTCAGCCCGCCACCGACACCCTGATCATCGATGCCGGCCGGTTCAAACGTCGCCACCGAGAAATTCTGAGTCGGCATCGCCTTTTCGAGCGCCTTTCCCAAATCCAGCATGGTCCGGATGTCCTTTCCGTCCACTTCCTTGATGACGGCCTTGACCTTGATGCCGGCACGATCCGCCGGCGAGCTTCCGATCACGCCAAAGACCACCACGCCCTCGGCCTTGGTCAGACCGAGAACTTCCTTGATTTCTTCATCGACTTCGCCAACGTCGAGCCCGAATTCTTCCGCCAAGGCATACGCTCGGTCCTCAGTCATTTCTTCGGCAAAGGACTCCTGGACAGAGAGGAAAAACCACCCCGCAACGCCACTGACGAAAAGTGCCAAAACGATACGACGCGACCATCTGATCATCATCATTCGCCCTTTATGGTATGGAAGTGAGAACAACGCGCGCGGGACATGCCTGGTTGGCTCATGATTTCGTCGAAGCTTTCGCGCCGCCGACCGGATCGACCAGCAGTTGAAGCCAGGACGCCACGGCCTTTTGTCCGTTTCTTTCTTTATTCTCGCCGTTCCAGACGGCAAAGGCCACGGCTTGCATGCGGCCGGGGACCAGGAGGGCTTCATTTTCCGTGTCATCCCCGTCTTTGGTCAATGGACGCTTCATCACCACGCGCCAGAACCCTTTGTCCCATTCGGCTTCCCCCTTGACCTTGCCTTGCCGGTTCTTGCTCGTCAACGTACTGAACCCGCCGCCGATGAGATCTTCGACCGAAGAGGGACGTCGAGGAATCACTTCGAACTTGCGAATCCCTCTCTTCTTGCGTCCCCGTTCCTTGGCCCTGGCTTTCCGGCGATCCACGTCGCTTTGCCAATCCGCTTTCCAATGCCAGATGTTGACGTAGTGATCCAATTGGCCCATACAGAAAAACGCCGGCGCATTCCCCAAGGGGAGGGCCAGCGCCGCCCCGTCACGAAAGACGCCGGGGGTCAGTTGTTCATTTTTGGTCGCATCCTGCCATTCCACCAGGAACGCGATGTCTTTGCCGTCATGAACCGATCGCACCGAGATGACCTTGGCGCTGGGTTCCGGCCAAACCGGCCGTGTGATGATCTGGCCGCTCAGGGGAATGGGAATGGGCGCGATGGTCTCCCACGCCGTATCATCAGGCTTCGTGGGCAGCGGACCGTCCGTAAAATGGGACCGGATCACAATCCCTTGAGAACTGACCGCGGGAATCCCGAACCAACCAAGCGCCATGGCCAGGCACACAATGCCCGATCCTATCAAGATCAGCGAACGGGGAAGTCTTCGTTTCGATTTCACGGGACCGCGTCCATAGCTTGATCCTGCCGCTTCACTCATCTGTCACCCCTACCAAAGTTTGACGCGCCGGACTTTATTTTCGTTGCGTTCGCAAATATAGAGATAGCCTTGACCGTCAAGGGCCAAGCCCGACGGGGCATTCACCACCGCATCCACGGCGAGGTTCCCATCACCATGCTTCAGCATCCCCGCGTCTTCCTTGGCGACAAAACGCGCGGCGCCGCAGCCGCCCATGTTTTTATCCTCGTACCCGCTGTCTCCGTTCCCTGCAATGGTCTCGATCATGCCCGTGGCGGGATACACTTTACGGATGCGATGATTCATCGAATCGGCAATATACACGTTGAATTCTTCATCGACAATGGCCGCCTCGGGCACGTTCAACATGGACATCACCGCGGGCTTTCCGTCGCCGTCATACCCGAAACGACACACCCCGGCCACGGTCGAAACCGTGCCCGTTTGCGCGTCAATCTTGCGAATACGGTTACTGGCCTTATCCGTCATGTACACGTTTCCGTGTCGGTCCACGTCAATCGCTACCACGTCCCAGAGCTTCGCTTCCAGCGCCGGACGGCCGTCGTCCAGGTAAGGCGACAAGTCCAAATTATCCGAACATTGCGGGCGCAGCCAGCCTTGATCGTCGCTGAAGTCGATACCGATCGCGTCGCCGGACAGCACGACCAGGTTCTGCGCGGTCAAAGGGCTGATCCAGTCTTCATCTTCCCTGGACCACGTCCCGGCAATCGTGGTCACCATGCCCGTTCGAGGATCGTATTTACGAATACGGTGGGCCTGGGTATCCGCGATATACAGGTTGTTTTCCGCATCGAAGGCAATGGCCCCGGGATAGGTCAGGTTGACTTCCAGCGCCGGGCCGTCGCCGTTAAAGCCGGAGTCTCCTGAACCCACGACCGTCGTAATGATGTCGGTCTCGTGATCGACTTTGCGGATACGGTTGCTGCCGGAATCACAGATATACAGATCGTTATTCGCGTCAATCGCTACGCTCAAGGGCAAATACAGTCCGGCTTCGCCGCAAGGGCCGTAATCTCCACTGTAACAGGTCTCTCCGATGCCCGCGTAGTTATGAATGGTCCCGGCTTCCAAATCGACCCGCCGAACCCGGTCCGACCCGTTTTCCGCGATGTAGAGCCAGCGGCCTTCCTTGTCGACGCAAATGTGATTGGGTAAGGGAATGCCGGCTTTCTTCGCACGTTTCCCGTCACCCGTACTCCGGGACTTGCCGTTTCCCGCAAACGTTTCAATTTTTCCGACCGGGGACTCTACGCTCGTTTCCATACCACGCTCCTGTATGTGTGCTCGCGCCGGAACCGCAGGCCATTAACTCTTCGGCGTCTCCGCCGGTTCCGGTTGAGTGGCTTGTACCGGAGAAACTGTTTGATCGCCTTGCGGGGCCTGGGCCGGCGGTGGCGCCGCGTCCGCACCTTGCGGACTCGTCTGGGCCTGAGCTTGTTGGTCTGCTATATTCTGCGCCTCAAGATCAACGGCTTCTGCTTCATTCACGGATTTCTTGAAGCCTTTAATCGCCTTTCCGACCCCCTCACCGAGTTGGGGCAACTTCCCGGCGCCGAATATGATCAGCACAATGAACAGTATCAGAATCAACTCGGTAAAACCTAAACTCCCAAACATGATGGTATTCTCCTTTTGAGACCAAAGAGGCCGCTATTCACGGGCTCGTTTTGCAAACCGCTGCTTTAACCGTTGGCGCGCTTCTTCGGCCTGCTCGAACATTTTACACTTTTCATAGGTATTGATGAGATTGTAGTACGCCAACGGCTCATCCGGGCTGTGCTCAACGGCTTCTTCCATGATTTTTACAGCCATGTCGGATTTTTTCAACGTAAAAGCAATGTCCATGAGTTTAAAACTGGACTCCAAATGTTTGGGATCGAATTCCAAGACCTTCATATAGGCCTGCACCGCCATATCCAGGGTGTTGTAATCCGATATCTGCGGATTATCCAATTCTTCATAGACGCCTGCCAGATTATACCAGGCAATCGGATCTTCCGGGGTAATTTCGATTAATCGCTCGAAATACTCCTTGGCCTGCATGTATTCTTTCTTGTCGTTATGGAGCCTTCCCAAATTGAACAGGGCCAGCACGTCATATTTGTTCAACTCCAGGGCCCGTTCGTATTGGGGACGGGCATCGTCCATCATCCCCTTGGTGCCGTAGATCGTCCCCAGGTTGGAATAATACATGGCCAGAGATCGATCCATTTCCGTTCTCAATCCCTCGGCCATTTCGATGGCCTTCTTGACTTCGGTCAGGGCCTCTTCCAGCTTCCCTTTCCCAAAGTACAACTCGCCCAACCGGCAACGGGCTTGAAAATCGTCCGGCTCTTCACTGAGCAACTTTTCAAGTTCCGCAATCTCTTCATCCGGCGTCAACTGCTGCTCTTGGGCCTGTGGCTCGGCCACCCCGCCCTCTTCCTGTGTTGCAACACGTTCTGCTTCCATGATCGTTACATACCCTCTCAACGTATTTGACTGAATGCAGGCGTCACCGGGGCATACGCCACGGTTCCTGCTTTATTGCGTAATTTGCCCAGCGTTCCCCGCTTGTCGAGCGTCATCAGCATGAGCCCGACGACGACCATTAACGTCAAATGCGACAATTGCAAGGCATATCCCGCCATGAACATCAATCCCAGGCCATACCCTGCCAGACGACCGATCAACACCAGTTTGATGACGGTGTACGCCCAGCAGGTAAACCCTGCCATATAAAGAGCAAAGGGCAAATAAAACGTATACCCCATGCCCATTTGAAATACCCAGCCGATTCCCTGCCCGGCCTTCCTCGCGTCTTCGGCAAGCGCGGGGCTATAGAGCGACAGGAAAAAATCGATGTAAAGCAACACGAAAAAAGTCGCGCCGCCGCTCAGCAGCAGCGTGATGGCCCACTTCCGTTGAGTCTTGTTCTTGGTAAAGAGCGAGGTGCTGCCGTACGACCACAAAACCAGGATACTCGCCAGGACCATGAGGGCCTCGCCTCCCCGGCTGATTTCATTCACAAGAGGTGGCGCGGAGACAATGCCCATTAACCCATAGGTGGTGGACACCGTCTGGTAGTAAATCCACCCCATGAGTCCGAAGAAAAAACACCCCACGGTGATACGTTGCGCCCACAGGCGATGCGTCGCCAGAAATTCCGCCATCAGGATGGCCAGGATCACGAAGGACACGACATTATAGACAACCGATCCCAACATCGCGGGCGGAAACAGAAGATACACGACCGTCAACACGACGAGCAGGGAGACGGCCGGGACCAGGAACCCGTCAAACCGCCCCGTCCATACCGATTGCCGTACTTTCTGAATCAGCAGAATGAACAGGACCAGAAACAGCAGGATGGAGGTGACGTTGAGAAGAATGAACCCGAGGGAGGAGAGCGTCTGAAATGTCAACCTGACCGCTTCAGATTTTTCGGCCAGCTTGGCCATGTGCATGCCCAGCCGGGAGGCCAAGCGATACAGCACAAGTTCCAAAAACGCCGATAGCAGGAGAAACTTGAGCGCATATTCAAACAGGATACCGGAGTTCGTCCCGTTTTCGTGACCCGCTGTCGACGCTGCCGTCATATCCGTTCCGCCTTTTCTTCTCTTTCCGGTCAGATCAGCACTGAGAATACACAGACGGCTCTTCGCGATTAAGAAACGGCAGTGAATTCCGGAGCATGTTGTCGTTTATGTCGAGCGATGTACAGCAGGCCATCGGCCATGGAATAATTAAACGGCAATTCCACGACCACCTCGCTGATTTTTTCGTACACGTGTTGATACAGCTTTTCAGCTTGTTCGGGCGTCATGCCCTCCTTGACTTCATAGAAGAAGCCCAAGCTCAAATCTTCAGCAGCAGGTCGCATAATGCGTTGAACTCCGTAGCCTCCCGGATCGTTCATGATGGGGGCTTCTTTTTCAAGATCGAAGAGACAGGGCTGGCATGAAAACCCATACGACGAATTCAACTTTGTATTGTCCAACACGAAGTTCATGGTTTCCCGGGCTTCGTCTTCCGTTTCGGTCGGGAAGCCGACGATGACGTAGCAATGGACCCCGATGCCCAAGTCGACGCAGTCCGAACAAATCCGGTCGACGTTCTCCTGAGTAATGCCCTTTTGCATAAAGTCCATCATGCGCTTGTTGTAGGTCTCCAACCCGAATACGATCTTGTGGCACCCGGCATCCCGCATGAGGGCCAGCAATTCTCTCGAGAGATTCTTCTCAAAACGCAGTTCGGCCGTCCACTGAAAGTCGCATTGTCGTTTCAGGATTTCCTTGCACAGCCGGCGCGTGGGCGAGAGGGCCAGGCATTCATCGGTAAAGAAGAAAAACGGCGTGTCATATCTTTGAGAAAGCGCTTCGAGTTCGTCCACGACCTTGATGGGATCCTTTTGGCGGAAATTCTGATGATCCAATGTCAGGGCGCAGAAGGCGCAGTCCTTATAATAACACCCTCGCGAAAACTGCACCGGCAACACCGTCTTGGGAGCCAGGTACCGGTCGAGTGGGAATCCATCGTAATTGGGAGCCGGATGTTCCGCCAAATTTTCCGAATAGAACGGCTGATTCACGACGACTTTTCCGTTTTCCCGATAGATGAGATTGGGAACCTTGGCAAAATTCTTTTTCCCTTCCAATTGATTCACCAGCTCCAATAACGCCTTTTCTCCCTCGAACACGATAAAATCATCCGTTACCTGGAACAACCGGTCACATCGACGCAGATTGTCCACCAGCCTGGTGAAGATGCTTCCACCCACGGTCACGTGTATGTCGGGATTCGCTTCCTTGATGAGCCGGCACAGGGTCAGGCCGGGAATGATCTGAGACGTGGCGGTGATCGATACGCCGATCAACCCGGGATTGTCATCGAGAATGGAAGAGAGAAAATGTTGTCGGTACAAGTCGAGGTAGGGATTCTGCTCTTCGTCATGAATCGCCTTGAGAATGTCCCGGGAGGAATAGATGGAATAGGAAAACTGGTTGTCGACCACGGTAATTCTGGTTGGGAAATACACCGAAGACACCACCTCCAACCAGCGATCGATCAAAAACAGGCATTCCCTATACCGCTCGATGTCGTAAAACTCTTCCCCACGAAGCGAGGCTTTGGCCGGTTCAATCTGGTCGATCAAATGGGGAAATCGATCCAGGGCTTCCACAATTCGACCGTAATGTTCATCGCTCCCCGGTCCCGTCTCGCCTTCGCGCGAGTGCTCCAATTGCCTCAGTTTTTCAACCAGTTTTTCATAGACTTCCAGACCATACGTTCTTGAGAGAATCGTATCGAGCAGTTCTATGTTCAAATCACGTTGACTCTGGTCGGTAATACCGGCTTGGTCGAGAAAAGCCGTTAAGCACGGAAGACTCAGATAGGGTTGCGAGGGATGCCAACTGGGAGGAAATAGTAAAGAGATTTTCACATTGCCTCCTTACATGAAATTGTCTCGTGTCCCATGAAGATGGATCTTCCGATCTTCAGCGTCGTTAGTCAATTCATGCACTGAAGGGTCAGTAATTCTTATACACGGCTTCCGGTTTCTTATGCAACTCTACGAAAGGACTGGTACTTTTAGACAATCCGGTCATGCAACTTCACACCGGCATGCCAAGTTCCTCAAAACATCACGCAAAAAAGAAACCCTGACGTCCTCCTTATTTCCAAGGAGGACACCAGGGTCTCTTCATTTCCTTATTGCAGATGAATTCGGGACAGCTTACGGCATTTTGGCGGTGAACCAGGTGGAGATGCCCTTCATGCCATTCCGCTCC
>VXOF01000044.1 GCA_009840285.1 Nitrospira sp. SB0662_bin_26 | reverse complement strand
GGATAGCGGGACTCATTGGGATGCCTGATAATATCCAGGACGTCGCCATTCTGAATGTGAAAGAGGACGTCTTCAAAACTGATGCCTCGTGTCTTTTCAAGATACGCATTCTTTTCATCGTCCCAGTCAAATTCATGCATGAAAGAAACCGTCTCATGTTGTGTGCTTTTTGTCAACAGATGGTGTCGTCACAACTACGAGATTCCTCGCAGGTCCTTCGCGCTGCTCAGGACAAGCTCGGAATGACAGAAGGCGCCATGAGATGGCGCGGCTACGATAGGAAAGGCAAAGAAAAGGCAAAGACGCTGGATTCCCGATTAAGGATGTCGGAAATGACGGAAAGATGCAAAGGAGGGGAACTTACAGATGCAAATGTTTCATGGCGGCGGCGCAGAGGATGATGAAGATGCCCATCCAGAGGCCGGCTTTTTGGAAGGGGATAGGCTCGACAATCTGTTCTTCTTTTTCCTGTTCGTCTTCGTCGCCCGTGGGTTCGATGCGGAAGATGACGGTGTAGAGGAACAAGGTCAGGATGCCGAGTACCAGGGTGAGCTTGATGAAGAAGACCGTCAAATACTTGGCGTTGTTGGAGAGGCCGAAGCCGGTCTGCATTTCCATGGCTTCGCTCACGTAATGCAGGTTGATGCCGCCCGTGAAGAGGATCACCACCAGCAACATGCCCACCACCTTGCGATACTGCTTGTAGAAGGTGTCGCAGATGGGTTTGATGTATTCCCGGGGCACGGACGATTGCAGCCCGGGCGTCACCGCCATGACCAGGAAGGCCAGCCCGCCGATCCACACGACGGCCGAAAGCAGGTGCAGCCAGTGATTGACAATGGGAATGATTTTGTTGATATCGGACAGCGTTGCCAGGAGGGCATCCATCAGAATTTGAACACCGGTTTTTCGTTGCCGAAGCGTTTTTGTCGAAGCTCTTCCATCAATTCGACGGTGATGCGCGGAATGTTGTGCTCGCGGGCGTGCCGTTCGGTGCCTTTTTTCACCATGGCGCGCAGGAAGTAGGGGATCCGGCTCAACCGCACCTGCGCGGCTTCGTCCCATTCCACCTCAACCTCTTCGGGCACGTTGAACGCGACCTGGATTTTCTCCCCGCCCTTGGGCGTATACAGGCACCACTGGTCCTCGTCCATCCAGTCCCCGTGATCCACGTAGGGCCGCGCCCGGCAGCCGCCGCAGATCTCGCTGTATTCGCAGTCGCCGCATTTGCCCTTGAGGTGCGGATACCGGAACGAGTCGAAGATATCCGACTTCTCCCACAGGTCCACGAAACTGGTGTCCCGGATATTCCCGGCCGACAGGGGCATGTAGGGACACGGGGTCAGGTCGCCGTTGGGCGTGACCCGCGCGTAATTCGTCCCGGCCAGGCAGCCCCCGCCCATGTACCCCTGGGCCTTGGTGATCGGAGAGTCGGGGTCCTTTTCGTAGGCGAGCCGTTTGAAGTGCGGGGCGCACCGCGCGCGGACGAGCATGTCCGGGTACCGGTCCTGGCTCTCCACCAGGAAGGCCAGCACCTCCTCGTACTGTTCGGGGGTGATGTCGGTCAGTTCCTCGCCGCGGCCCGTGCAGACCATGAAGAAGACGTTCAGCACGCGCGCGCCCAGGCCGTGGGCCCAGTCGATGACGTCCGGCAGTTCCTTGTAGTTCATGGGTTGGGCGCTGAAATGCACCTGGAACTGGAGGCCGTTCCGTTTGCAGGCTTCGATGCCCGCGACCGCCGCTTCCCAGGCCCCGGGAATCCCGCGAAACGCGTTATGTTTGGCGGCGTCCAGGGAGTCGATGCTGATGCCCATGCCCATGACCCCGATCTCCACGAGTTCGCGGGCCAAGCGGTCGTTGATGAGCATGCCGTTGGTGCCGAAGACGACCATGAACCCCTGGCTCACGGCGTGACGCGCGATGTCCAGGATATCCGGCCTGACCAGGGGTTCACCCCCGGTGATGACCAGCAGGCAGCCTTTATTAACCTCGGCGATCTGATCGATCAGCCGGTAACATTCCTCGGTCGAAAGCTCGTCGGAGCCCCCGCCAGCCTTGGTGGTGGCGTCCAGGTAGCAGTGATCGCATTTCAGGTTGCAGCGTTTGGTCAGGTTCAGGGCGACGAGGTAGGGCTTGAAATCATCGACGGTCCGGCCGTCGCTGGGACCGGCTCCCGGAGAGGTAAACCCGGTGACGCGGGAATCAAGCCCTTCCCCTTGGGGGGCATTGATGACAGGGAGTGATTTGCCCATGGCTCCCTATTGCTGGGCGCCCGCGCCGGTCAGTTTGGCGATGATTTCCTTGACGTTGCCGGACTTCATGGCTTCTTCCATGGTCTGTTTGGCCTGCTCGATCCCTTCGTTTGCCACGTCGATGGTGATCCGGGTGGTTCCCAGCTTGTCGGCGTGCTTGATGATCAGGGCCCGGGTGCAATCGCGCATGAAGCCTTCCGGCGCGCGTTCCAACCGTTGCAAGGCCTCGGGTTCCCAATCGTAGGGAGAGTCGGGCTTCGGCCCGTTCGGCTGAGGGGCAGGTTGTTCCATTTCCGCCTCCTTGTTGGCGAAAATCGGGGTGTAGTCTTCGTTGGCGGCTTCGTCGATCATGGGCGAGGCATACTCCAGGGTGATCGTGGTCATGCCGAGTTTTCTCGCGGTCTTTTCGATCTTGGCTTTGGCGCGCCGGCGCTGGAACCCCGCGGGTACCGCCCGGATGGCTTCCTTGGCGTCCTTGGTCCATTGCATGGGCACGTCGTCGTACGCCAGTTGCGTTTCCAGGACGCCTTCCTGCTTGGCCGCGGCGTCGAACACGCTCTTGTCGACGGTCTTGAACCCGTCGCCCGCTCCCCCGCAAATCGGGCATTTGACGGGCTGGGCGCCCTTCCCGATGTACCCGCATCCGTCGCAGACGTAATAGGGCTGAGCCATGCGGTCCAGATAGGATTGCGTGGACGCGCTCACCGCGGGATTCGCCGCGGGCTCCTTTTCCTCGACCACCTGGTTGACCATGCCGCTGAGGGTCGAGCCCATTAGGTCCTGGGCCACGGCGTCGTCGGCCTGCATCTTGTCGCGGTCGATGCCCGCCTCGTCGAGCTGGCCGCCCAGGGCTTTCATCGCGTCCATGGCGCCTTTGGGCAGGATGTCGCCGACCGCGTCGTCCACCACCGAATTGCTGATGATGGTATGCCCTTTCTCAATGGCGTAGCGGTGAATGGCGGTCTTGGCGACGCCGCGCGCGAACACCGGCACCTTTTCCATGCGCAGCAGGGCTTCCTCGGTCCAGGCAATGGTGTATTCCGCCTGGGTGTCGATCGGCGGCACGAATTTTCTGTTGGAGACCAGGATGTTGCAGGAGGCCGCCCGGAGCAGGTTCTCGGTGTTGCTACCGATGTCCATGTCGTCGTCGCTGTGCACGCCGATGCGCCCGACGATCAGCAGCCAGGGTTGTTCCTTGCGCACGTACTGGAGGACTTTCTCGAACACTTTGCCGTCCAGAAGCGTGGTGCGGACGTCCGAGCCCTCCTCCTGAGCCACTTCGCGGGAAATGTCCAGGTGCGATTGGTAGATTTTGGCCAACCCGCTGTCGATCACTTCCTCGTGAAGTTTTTCCTGTTCCTTGAAGCGAAAGACCTTGCCGGCTTCTTCGTTCAGGACCCCGGAGATGCTGTGGAAGGCGGCGTAGTGGAAATACGGATCGAAGGCGGAAATGGCCTCGACCGGCTTGTTCAGCGCTTTTCCCAGGGCCAGGCCGGTTTTCAGCCCGCCGAAGCTGTACGGGCTGCCGTCCACGGCCACGACGATTTTCCCCCCGTTCATGGGCTTCAGGTCTTTCACGATGAACATGTCAGAATTGCGAACCCGGCGCAGGACCCGTTCGGTATTGCTGCCGATCACGGAATCTTTCACGGCGCCCACCCCGAGCGAGCCCATGATGGTCAGGTCGTAGGCGTTGGCGTTGATGTCTTCGGCCAGCACCTTCCAGTTGCGGCCTTCCAAAGACCGGCGCTCCAGGGGGAGATTCGACTCGGTACACCGTTGATCCACGTAGTCCAGATAGGAATCGGTGATAATCTGGAGTCCGCGCGTGATGAGGGAGTCGTGGATCTTGCGTTGGCGGTCGAGTTCTTTCTCGTCGTGATATTCCTCGGGCAGGCCCGCTTCCATCTGCTTGAACCGCTTGTCGTGCATCTTGGCGGCATAGACGTGGCTGCCCACGATTTTCGATCCGAATTCCTGTGCCAACCGCACACCCAGGTCGACGGCCATATTGGAATGGTCGGAATTGTCGACCGGGATGTAGATGGTTTTATACATGAGAAGCCTCCTTACGAAACTTCACGAGCCGAATCGCGTCTCACACCTTCAGTGGGATTCAAGAAGTCACACCAAGAGCGTCAAAAAATTGAAAGGCGATCTTAGCACCTGGCATTTGGGCAATGCAACCGGATTGAAGCGGGGAGAGAACGATCATTCTTTGTATGGAATGACCGTTCTTTTTAGTGCCCGCCCCCTCTCTTGGCGCTGTTTTCTCTCGGCCGCATTGGTGGCGGCATGAGATGCCGCCGCTACGCTTGCGGGGTTTCGCCCCCGCGCGACGAGGTCCTTTTGTTTCGGCAAAAGGACCAAAAACCATTTCCGCCCGTGCGCGGCCCTACGGGTCCCTTTGCCCCAGTCCCGATTGCGTGGGCTGCGGAACTCGCTTCGCTCAAACAGTCCTCGCCGTCCCATAACGATTCGGGACTGGGGCGCAGCCGCGCCCAAGGCGGGGAAGGGCGGGAATGAGAGAGGTGGAATAAACGCGTAGCTACAAATCCCGGGGTCAACGCTCAGCGGCCGGTTTGGTCAGATGGGCGTTGCTCAGCCTTCGAAGGCTCTGAGGAATTGCAGGAGTGATCTGCGCAGCTTGCTGGGCATCCGGCGGATCTGATGCAGCAGGGCTTTTTCTTCGCTGGTGAGGGCCCCATAGTCCGGTTTCGGCGACTTTGCCACCGACTCACGCCCGGGGGAATGTATCTTGCCGGTGGCGAGCCATCGTGGTTCCTGGCCCAGCAGACTGGCGAGGGCGAAGAAGTGATTCAACTTCATATTCTTGGTCAAGCCCTGCTCCCATTGATTGACTGCAGACGGAGAGATATGCAGCGCCTTGGCGACGTCCGCCTGAGACAAACCCGCCTCTTTCCGGGCGGTACGAATTCTTTCGGTCAACGTATTCATGAAAGAATGTTTCTTTTGAGGACATCAGTATGCTTCCTTTCTTGGCAAGTATGACTGATCTGATAAAATTAGCATGTAGAATGATTCGGGCCGCGTCCCGCCGGGCGAGGACGTTATGGCGTGCCGCTGCGTATCAGGCTTAGTGGCGGGGTGTGTTGGGCGGGATGTTGAGGTTGTGCAGACCTTTCAGGAACCGAAACACCAGTTTTCGCAGGGTGTCCGGCATTTGGCGAATATAGTACAGCAGCGTTCTTTCTTCGGTACTGAGTGCCGGACCCTCCCCTGCCGGCTGCGCTTTCTCTCGCGCCCGCGGGTGCACCTTGCCGGTCGCGAGCCATTGCGGGTCCTGGCCCAGCAAATGAGCCAGGGCGAAGAAATACTCCAGTTTGATGTTTTTGGTGAAACCGTGCTCCCACTGATTGACCGCAGACGCCGAAATCCGTAGCGCCTTGGCCACATCCACTTGGGATAAGCCCGCCTCTTCCCGGGCCGTGCGAATCCTTTCGGGTAGTGTCTTCATGGCAAGAATCTTTCCCCTCCTTTGTTCAGATGGGATCAAGTATCCGCCATTTTTGGCTAAGTATGCTTGAATAAAATGTTTGCGTGCAGATTTTTTCACGACGCCGGGCAGGGCACGCGGGGCGCGACGGGGGCTTCGAACAGTCCCGAAGCCCAGTGCCGGGTACCCGGCCCGGTCACGAATATCGAAGACGCGTGTTGGGAGTGACAACAAGCGGAAAGGGGGCGGTGGAGCGGTATCAGGTTCCGCGTTCGGGTTTGTCCGGGGAACAATAAATGTTGGTCAACCCCCTCAGAAACCGGAGTACGAGTATTCGCATCGTGTCGGGCATTTGGCCGACATAGTGCAGGAGTGCTCTTTCTTCGCTTGTGGTGGGGTGAGGATTCGGCGACGGTGGCGTTGTCGTTCGTGCTTGGGGGTGCGACTTGCCGGTCGCGAGCCATAGTGGGTCTTGGCCCAGTAAACTGGCCAGCGCAAAGAAATGTTTCAGTTTGATGTTCTTGCTGAAGCCGTGCTCCCACTGATTGACCGCTGACGCCGAGATTCGCAACGCCTTGGCGACGTCCGTTTGCGTCAAACCCGCTTGTTCCCTGGCTGCTCGAATTCTCTCAGTCAATGTGTCCATATTGAAATCGTTACCCTCCTACTATTATTATCCACCATTCCTGTAACGCGCGTTGCACTATTTTACAATAGAGGATTTTTATATAAGTATACTTTATTACATAAATTAACGTGAAAATTATTTTATCAAGTTTCGCGACAAAAAAATGTGGCCGGAAATGTGGCTCTGGTCTCCGGTATCAAGTCGTCTTTGCAATCATGCGATTCCTGTCGGCATTGAAAAATTTTTGAAATCCGTTTAGTATCTGCCGCATCCGTTCACGGCGGGAAAAGTAGGGGAGACTCCTGGGGGTGCGAGGAGGGGGTGCTCTTTGTCCATATCGAGAGAGGACCTGCGAGTCCTCTCGAGTTCGGTGCAGTTTCGTCTTTGTGTGAAATGCTGTTAACTTATTGAAAATAATGGATTTTTTTCAATGCGAGAATATTGTGTTTGACAAACCTACCTCGTTTCTCTTTATGGTAGGCGGTCTTCGGGGTGCCATCCGCGGCGCTCTAGGCAACCCGATTCTTTAACACTTCAACAAGGCACTCCTCTCCGACGGGACGGGCAGGAGATGCCTTTTTGTTTATTGAGCCAGGGAAAGGTAACCGTAATGAGTCAACAGAATTTCTTGTTTACCTCCGAGTCCGTGACTGAGGGGCATCCGGACAAAATCGCCGACCAGATATCGGATGGCATCCTGGATGCCATAATGGCCAAGGATAAAAACTGCCGGGTGGCGTGTGAGACGATTCTGACGACCGGTTTGGCGTTCGTGGCGGGAGAAATTTCCACGAAGGCCTACGTGGAAATCCCCGATATTATTCGAGAAACCATCCGTGACGTGGGCTATACCGATGCCACGTGGGGCTTCGATCACCGCACTTGCTCGGTGTTGACGGCGATTGATGCTCAATCGGGTGATATCGCCATGGGTGTGGATACCGGTGGAGCGGGTGATCAGGGGTTGATGTTCGGCTATGCCACCAACGAGACAAGCGAATTGATGCCCATGCCGATCGTGTTGGCCCATCGGCTGACGAAACGCTTGGCCGAGGTCAGAAAAACGAACCTGTTACCGTGGGTGCGCCCCGACGGCAAGGCGCAGGTGACCGTCGAGTACAAGAACGGGAAGCCGGTCCGCATCGATACGATCGTGGTCTCCACCCAGCACAGCGACAAGGTGCCATCCAAGAAAATCGAGCAGGAAATCAAGGAAAAAGTCATTAAACCCGTGATGCCGAAAGGGATCTTCAACCCGAACAAGGTCACGTTTCACATTAACCCGACGGGCCGGTTCGTGACTGGGGGGCCCATGGGCGATACCGGGTTGACCGGTCGCAAGATCATCGTCGATACCTACGGGGGCGTGGGGAGCCACGGCGGCGGGGCATTTTCCGGCAAGGATCCCAGTAAGGTGGACCGGTCGGCGTCGTACATGGCCCGGTATATTGCCAAGAATATCGTGGCGGCGAAATTGGCCGAGAAATGCGAAGTGCAATTGGCGTACGCGATCGGGGTGCCGGAACCCGTCTCCGTGCTCGTCGACGCCAAAGGGACGGAGAAAGTCGCGATTGAGGTCATCGACAAATTGGTCCGGAAACATTTCCCGATGACCCCGCGTGGAATCATCGATCATTTGAAACTGCGACGTCCGATTTATAAACAGACGGCTGCCTACGGGCATTTTGGGCGAAGCGGCCCGGGGTTCACCTGGGAAAAAACGGATAAGGCCTCGATTTTGAAACAGGCCGTCGACGTGTACCTGTGACGTGGAGGGTTGAGGAACCTCTGATTTATTGTGATAGCGGGATGTAGGGCAAGGCGTCCCGGAGCGAAACCCGAGGCTTATCAGAGAGATAGGTGAGGGTTGATCGAGGACACAACGCAGCCATACGCCCGATAGTGCATTAAATTAGAGGTTACTTGATCGAGTCCAAGCAGAAGGGAGCGATAAGCATGAGTGCAACTGCGCAACTGGAGAACACGGTGTGTGATTATAAGGTAGCGGATATCAGCTTGGCTGACTGGGGCCGGAAAGAGATTCAGATTGCCGAAACGGAAATGCCCGGCTTGATGGCCTTGCGGGAGAAATATCGGGCGACGCAACCCCTCAAGGGCGCCAGGATTCTGGGGTGCATTCACATGACGATCCAGACGGCCGTCCTGATTGAAACCCTGATGGAATTGGGGGCCGAAGTGCGGTGGTCCTCGTGCAACATTTTCTCCACACAGGATCATGCCGCGGCCGCGATCGCGACCCGGGGCATTCCGGTGTACGCCTGGAAAGGCGAAACGCTCGAAGAATATGACTGGTGCATCGAGCAGACCATTCTGAAGGATGGCCGGCCCTGGGACGCCAACATGGTCCTGGATGACGGGGGTGATTTGACCCTGATGCTTCACGAAAAGTATCCGGCGATGTTGGATAAAATCCACGGCATCACGGAAGAGACCACCACGGGGGTGCACCGGCTGCAGGAGCGGCTGGAAAACGGCACCCTGAAAGTGCCGGTCATCAACGTCAACGATTCCGTCACGAAATCGAAAAACGACAATAAATACGGGTGCCGGCACAGTTTGAACGACGCGGTGAAGCGTGGCACGGACCATCTGTTATCCGGGAAGAAAGCCCTGGTGGTCGGGTATGGCGACGTGGGGAAAGGGTCCGCCCAATCCCTGCGGCAGGAAGGCATGATCGTGCGCGTGTCGGAAATCGACCCCATTTGCGCGATGCAGGCCTGCATGGATGGCTTTGAGGTTGTGTCGCCCTACAACGATGGCATCAATACGGGGAAGGTGGAAGACATCAATACGGCGGTGTTGGGCAATACGGACCTGGTCGTGACGGCCACCGGCAATTACAACGTCTGTGACGCCGCCATGTTGCAAACGCTCAAACCGGGAGCCGTGGTCTGCAATATCGGCCATTTCGACAATGAAATCGATACGGCCTACATGCGGAAACATTGGGAGTGGGAGGAAGTCAAGCCGCAAGTGCATAAAGTCTATCGGAGCGCGCTTGCCAACGACCACCTGATCCTTCTGTCCGAAGGGCGTCTGGTCAATCTGGGTAATGCGACCGGCCATCCC
Organism: Nitrospira sp. SB0662_bin_26; assembly: GCA_009840285.1. Taxonomy (GTDB): domain Bacteria; phylum Nitrospirota; class Nitrospiria; order Nitrospirales; family UBA8639; genus Bin75. Next base: position 19,441 of record VXOF01000044.1, on the reverse strand, counting down.
TCCCGGATTATGGACGGGTCCTTTTCCAACCAGGTCCTGGCGCAAATTTATCTGTTCGGGAAAAAATTCGCCGACACGCCCGGGGCTCCGGTCACGGTCGAAGTGCTGCCGAAGAAGCTGGATGAGGAAGTGGCCGCCCATATGGTGCGCGGGTTCGGTGGGACGTTGACCAGACTCACCGAAGAGCAGGCCTCCTACATCAATGTGACTGTGGAAGGCCCGTTCAAACCGGAAACCTACCGGTACTGACGTTTGCGGGGTTTCGTCCCCGCACGACGAGGTTTCTTCGCTCTGCTTCCTTCGACTTCGGTCTCAAGAGACCTACGCTCAGGGTGAACGGATTATGACTCCCCGTTCGTCCTGAGCCCTTCGACAGGCTCAGGACAGGCGTAGCGTTAGCGAAGTCGAAGGGCGCTCAAACAGTCCTCGCCTTCCCATAAAGATTCGGCACTGGGGCGCAGCCGCGCCCAAGGCGGGTCATGTTTCATGGGTCCTGTTCCCCCCTTTTGCGAATTGACAACATCTTTTGGAAATTTCTATAGTGATTCCCTGGAATTGCCGCGTTGAATGGTGGGTCAAAAGCCTCATGCAGCCGGTCTGGACAATGGCCTAAATATCCGGCTTGTTGGGGCTTTTTCCAGGTTGCGAAATTCCGTGTACCGGCATACAGTAAACCGACAACTGCGTTATCAGGACACATTTATATTCTGTGAGGAATTGAGGAATTAAACCTATGTCGACAATGTATGAAGTTCTACCAGGTCCGGAGCATTTTCTGCCCCCGGCGGCAGCCAGTATGGGCGTTCGTTTGCCGGATCCGGGGCAGGCACATATTCACGGAAAAATCGTCAATGAGGATGAAGCCATGGAAGTCGCGGCCCGTCAGTTCTTATCGGCCAAAGTTCCGACGATCTTCCCCGGTCCGCTGGTTCTGTGGGCTTGGAATGAAAAAGCGGCCAAGAAGGCCACGGCAATTAGGCATCTCTATGAAACGATCAAGGAAAGCGTCACCCCGTCCCAACAGGCGATGCTCATTCCCATGCCCGATTACCGGCCCAAATATCCGAAGATCAACCCTGAAATCGAAATCAATCCCAACCATCCCAACCTCACGATTTGGCATAACAAGATCGATGCCTGTATGTTCGTCGGGGTGCATTGCCATCAGGCGAACCTGTCCCTCAAGATTATCCGGGGCGGCACGTATTGTTATACCATCGCCATGTGCGCCCAGGCCGGGCATGAAGACGCCATGGTGTCGTTCCGGGATGCGACGGCCGACAAGATCATGAAATTGGCCGATTGGGTGAAAAAGTTAAAAGGGTCGGTCGAGCCGCCGAAAGATTGAGGACAACGGTTTTTTTATTTATTTCACGTGCTTGAAACGCTACAATAGAGAAACACGAGAGAAACACGCGGTTCACATGAAACGCCCTGTGAGAAGAAGCCGGTAGCAGAAGGAGGCGCAATCATGGCAACGCAATCATTAGTCGGGACAAAAAACAGAGCCGGGCAGGTCGTGGAAGACCCCTGGAAGATGATGCATGAAGCCGAACGAACTCCCTGTTTTTTTACAGGCAGTGAAGTGATCAAAGAAGCCATCCGTCGGGCCAATTGCGACGTCATGATCGCCTATCCGATTACCCCGCAAAGTGAGGCCGCGGCGTTGATCGGTGAATTGTTTGCCGAAGGGTTTATCGGTGACTACTTCCGCGGGGAAAGCGAGTTCGCGGTGATGTCCCAATGCGCCGGAGCGGCGTTCGGCGGCGCGCGCGTGTTCACCACGACCGCGGGCCCGGGCACCATGCGGGCCATGGAGAACTTTCCGATGTGGGCCGGGGCCCGGCTGCCCATTCAAATGATCGTGACCTGCCGGGGCATCAACTCCCCCCTCTCCATCCAGCCCGACACGTTGGAAATCTCGTACTTGTTGAACACGGGGATGCTGGTCTGGCACGCCGAGACGGCTCAAGACTTTTATGACTGGATTTTGAAGGGCTACATGGTGTCGGAAGAGCCGGACGTGCATTTGCCCCTGGCCCTGTGTTGTGACGGGTTTTTCGTGACCCACACGAAGGACGTGGTGAACCTGACGCCGGCGGACATGTGCCTGCCGCCCTATGACCCGTACCGGTCGCCGGTGCCGTGCATGGACATGGAATGCCCGCCGGTCCGCATGATGCGTGACCCGTTCGTGATGAAGAGCAACTATATCAGTTATGCCACCCATGCCAGTTGGCAACAGGAGGTCTGGGCGGCGATCGAGCGGTCCCGGAAGCACGCCATCAGGTGGTTGGACGGCCTGATTGAAGTGGACAGGCCCGATGCCGAGATTCTGATTGTCTCGTCCGGCACCGCGGTGTCCCAGGGTCGAGAAGCCCAGGCGCTGCTGGAAGAGGACGGCATCGAGGTGGGCATCGTCAAGATCAAGACCCTCAGGCCGTGGCCGGGAGATGAAATCCGGGAAGCCACCAAGAAGGCCAAGCACATCATCGTGCCGGAATTCAACGTCACGGGTTGGCTGGCCAAAGAAATCCGTGCCACGATTGATGATGGGGACCGCGTATTTGCCGGTCCTCACGTCTGCGGGGGCATGACCATGCCGCCTGAAGTTATCGCGGCAGACCTCAAGAAGCATTTGGGCCTGAAATCCGAAAGCTTGGCCGGACGAGGAAGCTGACGCGTCGTACGCCCGTCACCGCCGTCGACCCGGAATGCGGAATGAACGTGATTATTCTGAATATGCGCTAGGAGGCGACCATGAGCAAGGAACGCATTAAGATAGCTCCTGAGATGTTCGATATCATGCCCGAGGAGTACCAGGATCTGGTTGAACGCGCCACGTACGGGAAGGATGGCCGCGGGTGGAAGGATATCGGGACCTCGAAGGAATTGATTGAAGAGCATTCGTTGTGTGCCGGGTGTCCCGAGTCCATGGCGTTCCGGTACATCCTGGCGTCGTTGCCCGCCCCCGAGGATACCGTGATGGTGGGGTCCACCGGCTGCACCAGCCTGGTCTTCCCGCACGTGGGCGTCCACAATATTCACTCCCTCTTCGGTAACCAGAACGCGATCGCGTCCGGGTTGAAACGCGCGCTCAGCGTGCGGTTCCCCGGACAGGTCAAGGACGTGGTGGTGTTGGCCGGTGACGGAGCCACGGTGGATATCGGCTTGGATATGACGCTGCAAGCCTGGTTCCGACAGGAGAAATTCACGACCATTTGTTTCGACAACGAACTGTACGCCAACACGGGCGGCCAGGAGAGCGGTCTGATGCAAAAGGGGTTCGTGGCCAAGATGGCGCCCGTGGGCAAAACGTTTGAAAAGGTCAAATTGCCGGAAATCGCGCGTGAATCCGGCTGCCACTACGTGGTGAATTGTACGGTCAGCAAACCGAACCTGGTGGAAAAGGTCATCAAGAACGCGATCCACGTGGCCCGCGAGATCGGTCCTACCTATTTGCAGCTCTACACGCCGTGCATCCTGGAGATCGGGAAGAACAGCATGGAAGGCTTGCAGGAAATGCGGGACTCCGAGAAGCCGACCGAACGGTTCGCGTATAAGGAGTACGTCAGCGATGAAGCCAAGGAGTTGTTGACCGAACTGGCGGCGAAGGAGAAAGAGCGCAAGGCCGCCTTGAAGAAGCAATTGGCGGACAAGCAAGCGGCGGAAAAGGAATTGGCTGCAAAGGCCTGAGCCCTTCCCGGCAGAAAGGGGAACACGTCATGATCAAGCGGAGATTGAATATTCGCATGTCGGGTCTTGGAGGACAGGGTGCCGTGACGGCCGCGCACGTGCTGGCCATGGCGGCGTCCCGGGATGGCAAGTTTGCCATCTCGAATCCCTTTTTCGGTGCGGAAAAGCGCATGGCGCCGGCCGAGAGTTATTGCCGGATCGGCGTGAGCCGGATCTACGACCGGGGGGAGTTGGTGTTCCCCGACGTGATCGAAGTGTTTCACCCGCAGGTGATCACAATGGGCAAGAGCTACACCATGCCGTTTTATTCGGGTATCAAGGAAAACGGCGTCGTCGTCATCAATTCGGACGTGCCGCTGTTGTCGGACGAGGACGTGAAGCGGTTGAAGGATCTGAACGTGGCGGTATTCTATATCAAAGGCACCCAGGTCGCGTTGGAAGTGGCGGGGACGGAGTTGTCCACGAATATGACCATGATCGGGTCGGTATCCGGCATTACCAAGTGCGTCTCCCTGGAGGCGCTCGAGGGCGCGCTGCAGGAGCGGTTCGGGAAAAAATTCGTGGCCTCCGGCGGTACGGCCACCCTGGACGAAGCCATCAAGAAGAAATTCGCCAAGAAAGAAATGCTGTTGAAGAAAAACCTGGAGACGGTAGTCAAGTCGTACGAAATGGCGTCGGAATGGGCGGAAAAGAACAACATCGAACTGGCCGTTGCCGCGGCATAAAGAAGAAAGACAGGAGTATTCATGTATAACGTAGCGCAAGTCACCGACGAAAAATGTGTCGCCAAAAAGGGGTGCCGGTTGTGCATCATGTACTGCCCCGAGGCTAACACCTTGGACCTGAACGTCGAGAAAATGGTGGCGGAAGTCTTTATCAATCGCTGTAAGGGCTGTGAGTTGTGCAAAGTGGTGTGTGACGCGGCCAAACATGAAGCCATCGACATGGTGGCTGTGAGCGCCAATGGCCAATTGATGGACCAGGCCGGCGAAGCCGCGGAGTTGGGACAAGCCTATCAGGGGTAATCTCACACGTCAGATATCGGAATAGGGCCCTGCGGCAGACGCCTTTTTCGCTTGTCGCGGGGCCTTATTTTATTCTCGATGGTGACTCACGCGATGTGCTTGCAACAGAGGGTGTGGACATGAGCGATGACCTTAGAGAACTCATGGGCGAGATCAATCAGAGCATGACCAACTTCCATGACCGGCTGGAGAGCCGGGCCCAGGAAATGGAACTCATCGGTGGGGACCCCGACGTCGTTAAGAAATTGACCATCGGCGCCGATGCCATGAAAGACAGCGCCAACATCTATCTGTCATGGGCGAGGCATTACGTGGCCTTGTCCGAAGGCGGCGCAGCCGAAGCCGAAGAAGGCGAAGAAGATTCCGACGATTTTCAGTTTTAGTACATCAACCCTTTGTCAGCAGGATCTAGTGCTCCATTTCAACATTATGTTATGATCACTTCCACCATTGTGGAAACAAAAGCCAACGATCGTGTTCCTCGGTAGCTCAGTTGGTAGAGCGGTCGGCTGTAAGGGGAGGCGTGAGAAATTGCACGCCGGATTGCAGCTTCCACAGGAAACTGTGGTTGAAAAATCGGGTGAATTCAGGGAAGCCTTCCCCGGGTTCAGGGCGAATCCGGAAAGGGGATCCTGAGCGAAGCTTGCCGAAGGGTTTTGGGTAGGCAAGAACGTGCAGAGACTAGAGGTTGAGGAACCCAAGCCAATAAGACCTCACAAGCGCCCGACACCCTCACCTGACGCGTCAGGCGGGTGATGAGATAGTCCGAGCCCGGTAGAAATGCCGGGAAACTCGTAACCGATTGGTCGCAGGTTCGAGTCCTGCCCGGGGAGCCAATTTTCAGCCGCTCATCTGAGCGGCTTATGAGTGCAAGCGAGACTCCGAAGGGTAACTCGCATCGGGGTTTTCCAGAGGTAAACCTCGCCGGCGACGGCATCCGTCGCCGCTCGCTCGACGCCCTGCTTCAGGGCGCGGGTCTTGGAATGGCGATGCCTTGAGAAAGGCCAGGTTTCGCCAAAACTACATGGCTGTACCCGCCTGCTTGATCGCGGATCAGAATACAGTGATATGAGGTGAACCACCTTGGGGGTGCCGGTAGGCGACTGCCATGTAGGTTCTGAGAGATTTCAATAACCAAGGAGTTTGTTTACGTATGTCTGTTAAGTCTTTTTCAACCCGTCCACGTCCATCCAGCCGAACACGGCGCCACCAAGCCGTTTGCGCTGATTGCGAGACGTCTACAACCGTTCCCTTCCGGCCGGGCCCGGAAAGGCCGGTGTACTGCTCGCCATGCTTCAAAACCCGTCGCAGCGGTCTGTCCTCGGCAGTCAATGCACCGGTGAGTGAGTCATTTTCTGCAAAAATCCCCCCTGCCGACGGCGCCCACGCCGATGGCGCCGCATTTTCCGGCATGGCGTTGAATGGTGCCACCAAGGCGGCCATTTCCAGGATGAATATATCGGAGCCCACGCCCATTCAAGAGCAGTCCATCCCCCATCTCCTGGCGGGTCAGGACTTGATCGGGCAGGCGCGTACGGGGTCCGGAAAGACGCTGGCGTTTGCCGTACCCCTGGCGGAGCAGTGTGATCCGTCGGTCCGGCAGGTCCAGGCGCTGGTCCTGGTTCCCACCCGGGAACTGGCCATCCAGGTATCCGGAGTCATGAAGGCCTTGGCGTCGGCACAGCGGCTGCGCGTGACGTTACTCTACGGCGGCCGGTCGTTGAGGCCGGAGTTCACGGCGTTGCGAAACGGAGCCCAGATCATCATCGGCACGCCGGGCCGCACGCTGGACCATCTGCGGCAGGGCACACTTGACCTGCGGTCCGTGCGATTCCTGGTGTTGGATGAAGCGGACGAAATGCTGGACAGGGGATTTGCCCACGACGTTGAAGCCATTCTGAGTCGGACGTCCTCCGGACGGCAGACGGCGCTTCTTTCCGCAACCATGCCGGAGTGGGTGGCGAAGACCGCGAAGAAATACCTGCGCAACCCCGTCTCGGTAAAGGTGGATGCAGACCTGCAGGCGCTGCCTACTGTGGAGCACGTGGTCTATACCATTCAGAAGAGCGACAAGATCGAAGCCCTCAAAACCCTGTTGAACCAGCGGGACGACGCTCCGGTTATCGTCTTCGGCAAAACCAAGCACGGCGTCACCAAGCTGGCCAAGAAGCTCGACACATTGGGCTATCCGGTCGGCGCGCTCCAAGGCAATCTCAGCCAGAACGCACGTGAGCGGGTGATGCTGAACTTCCGGTCCGGCGCCGCGCCGATTTTGGTCGCGACCAATGTGGCCGCTCGAGGCTTGGACGTTCAAGGCATCGGTCAAGTCATCAACTATGACCTGCCGGACTCGGAACAACTCTTCACGCACCGGGTCGGACGGACCGGTCGCATGGGCCGCTCCGGAGAGGCGATCACGTTCATCACGTCTGACGAAGAGCGGAAATGGCGTGAAATTGAGCGAAGCCTGGGCCGCCGGTTTGCCCGCAAGGCATGGAGTGCTGACCGTAAGCCGGAGCACCGTCGAGGGAGGTAAGACCGCCCTTCATGGCGCGGTCGTCCGGAGGCGTTGCCGGTTTGCGGGCAACTGAACGTTTTTACGAAGCACCGCGCGAGGCGGTGCTTCGCTTATTCACTATGTCGTGAAAGGAAATAATCATGGCCACCGGTACAGTAAAATGGTTCAATGCAACCAAGGGCTTCGGCTTTATCGAGCCTGAAGACGGCTCGAAAGACGCCTTTGTGCACATCAGCGCCGTAGAAAAGGCTGGGTTGTCGGGTCTCAATGAGGGTCAACGGGTTTCTTTTGACCTCGTTCCCGGCAAGGACGGCAAAATGTCGGCGGATAATCTTTCCATCGCTAACTGAATTGGTTCTGGAGCGGTCTGGAAACGCTCCATTGCTTTATGAGGACCTGCTTTGCCCCGCAAACCCAATTACAAATTCGCTCGCCAAGAACGTGAACGGGCGAAGGCAAAAAAGAAAGCAGAGCGCTTAGAGGCCAAGTTGAAGCAAAAGGCCGAAAAAGAAACTTCCGATTCTGCCGAACATGAAGCCAACGCCGACTTCTCTGCGGAGAACCCGTCAGACACATCCCGCGTAGACGACGAAATCGTTTAACCGGCGATCACAAGACTCTGCAAGGCGACGACGATGATATCGTGCTATACGGCGGCGTGTTGCTTCCTTGCGTTCTGGTCGAGATGCCGTTTGCGAAGCCGAAGATTGTGCGGCGTGACTTCAATCAGCTCATCGTGGCGGATGAATTCGATCGACTGCTCCAACGACATGCATAGCGGAGGGACGATTTTTTCATAAGAATCGGAGCCGGCGGCGCGCATGTTCGTCTGCTTCTTCTCCTTGGTGATATTCACGTCCAGGTCCGTGTCGCGACTGTTCTCTCCGACGAGCATGCCTTCGTACACCACGTCGGCCGGCCCGACGAACAGTTGTCCCCTGACCTGCAGGTTGATCATCGCGTAAGCGGTGACGCGGCCGTGGCGGTCGGCGACCAGCGCGCCGGTCGTTCGATGAACGATGTCGCCGGCCCAGGGCCGGTATTCCGTGAACATGTGGGTGAGGATGCCCGTACCTTTCGTATCGGTCAGGAACTCGGTCCGGTATCCGATCAACCCGCGGCTGGGTACCTCGAATTCCAGACGCACCCGTCCCGAACCGTGGTTGACCATCTTGACCATGACGCCCCGGCGCGTGCCGAGTTTCTGGACGACGATGCCCATGTACTCTTCAGCCGTGTCGATGAGCGCCAGTTCGTAGGGTTCGTGGGTCGCGCCTCGAACGGCGCGGGTCAACACCTGCGGCATGCCGACCGAAAATTCATAGCCTTCCCGCCGCATCTGTTCGATGAGGATGGCCATCTGTAGTTCCCCCCGGCCGTACACCAGGAAGCGATCCGGAGAATCGGTGGGCTCCAACCGCATCGCGAGGTTGTGCCGTGCTTCTTTGAGCAATCGCTCTCGAAGGTGGCGTGAGGTGACGTACTGGCCATCCTTTCCGTTGAACGGGGAATCGTTGACGGAGAACTCCATGGACAGCGTGGGTTCGTCCACGTTGAGGGTGGGCAATGGCATGGGGGTTTCACCGCCGGCAATGCTTTCTCCCAGCCCGATGCCGCTCATTCCCGCCAGCGCCACGATCTCTCCGGGACCCGCCGAGGCAACCGCGGTGCGTCCAAGGCCTTTGTAGACGAACAATTCCGAGACGGTGGCCGAAATCTGAGACCCGTCACGCCGGCATAAGGTGACCGCCTGCCGGTTCCGGACCGTGCCGGCCACGACGCGGCCGATCGCCAGCGGTCCGAGGTAGTCGTCGGGTTCGACGTTGGTGACCAAAATCTGGAGCGGATGGTCCGGGTCTCCGGATGGTGGCGGAATGTGCTCGACGATCATCTCAAACAACGGCTGTAAATCGGTCAGCTCTCCGTCCGGTGCTCCAGTGCATTTGCCTTCACGGGCGATAGAGTAGATGACCGGAAACTCGATTTGTCCCTCGTTGGCGTCCAGGTCGATAAACAGGTCGTACACTTCGTTCAGGACTTCCGATGGGCGCGCGTCGTGACGGTCGATCTTGTTGATCACCACGATCGGAGGCAGTCCCAGTTCGAGCGCCTTGGACAGCACGAATCGCGTCTGGGGCAGCGGGCCTTCCGCGGCGTCGACGAGCAACATGATGCCGTCGACCATCCGCAGGGTGCGTTCGACCTCGCCGCCGAAATCGGCGTGCCCCGGCGTGTCGACGATATTGATCTTCACGTCACCGTAGGTGATGGCGGTGTTCTTCGCCATGATCGTGATGCCCTTCTCGCGCTCGAGGTCCATCGAGTCCAGAATCCGTTCACCGACGTCCTGGTTTTCGCGGAAGGTTCCGCTCTGCCACAGCATCGCATCCACGAGCGTGGTCTTGCCGTGGTCAACGTGCGCCACAATGGCGATATTGCGAAGATTCATCATAATACCGAAAAAAAGACGTCCGTCAGGCACGTCCTCCTTGATCGAAGCATTCGAGTACCTCAACCAGGTCGGTCAACGGCACGACCTGGCCGTCTTGTCGAAATGAATGATTAGCGTAGCAGGGGTTGGTTTCTCCGGACTGACGTGGTCCGGTCACGGTGCCAGCGGGTATTGTTCAAACAACTTGAACGGGCAGAGTATCATCTTGAGGTTGCTCGTGTCACATAACCTGACAAAACCCCCGATTACACAAGCGAAACTTTCTGTTCCGCTTTTGGCCTCAGCGTTGCGGTCCCTATACTTACGTCACGTCATGTTGTATGTTCCCATTTTTCATCCAAGAGATTGGAGGCAAGCATGAGCGACCAGACCAATCCCGTGAATTGGTTCGAAATTCCCGTGAATGATTTGGAGAGAGCAAAACAATTCTACGAAACCGTGTTCGGGCTCCAACTCAGCCTGAACGAAATGGGTCCCATGAAGATGGCCTGGTTCCCCATGACCCAAGGCGGTCCAGGAGCCACGGGGACGTTGATAAAGTCCGAGGGGTACGTGCCGTCCCATGCCGGGACGTTGGTCTACTTTACCGTGACCGACATTGAGGGCGCCCTGGACAAGATCAATGCCACCGGCGGCAAGATGCTGATGCCAAAGACAAGCATCGGCGAACATGGGCACATCGCCCACTTCCAGGACTGCGAGGGGAATCGCGTGGCGCTGCACGCCATGACGTAACGGCCTTTCCCGATATCGAACGTCAGGTGAGAAGAGCCTCAGCGGGGTTAGGGTGCTGGGATACTCTGCAGCCTTGCGCCAGAAGTCTTCCGTCTCTCGCATCGAATTCAATCTCTATTGACTTTTTGTTTTAGTTAGACTAGTCTGATGCCTAGTCACTTAAAAACTTTTTAATACTGGAGGTGGCATGACCAGGACATGGCAGGTACAGGATGCCAAGGCGCGCTTCAGCGAGTTGCTTGAGACAAGCCTCGCCGAAGGACCACAGGTTGTGACCAAGCGGGGCGTGGAAGCTGCCGTGCTCGTCCCCATAGACCAGTGGCGGCGATTGGAGAAGATGGCCAGACCGGATCTCAAGGAACTGCTGCTTGCACCGGAAGCACGCACTGATACGCTGACACCGCCGCGTAAAAAGCATCGTCATCGGGTTTCACCGGCGTTTGAGTAAATCCGTGTATCTTCTCGACACCAACGTTGTTTCGGAATTGCGCCGGCGCAATCCGCACAAGGGCGTCCTCAGTTGGATTGCGGACGTACCCGTCGATCAACTTTTTCTGTCCGCGGTGACGGTTGGAGAGATTCAGGCGGGTATCGAGATCGCCCGAGAGCAGGATGTCGATAAGGCGGAAGAGTTGGAAGCTTGGCTCGGCAGGGTGCTTGCCTCTTATAGCGTGTTGCCGATGGATGCGTCCGCGTTCAGGGAATGGGCGCGGCTCAAGCATCGACAGTCAGACACCCTGATGGAGGACGCCATGATCGCGGCAACCGCCGTCGTGCACAGGCTCACGGTTGTGAGCCGCAACGTGCGTGATTTTAGGCAACTCGGTGTGGCCGCGTTGAACCCATTTGAAGACCGAGGAAAGGCGTCGCGGTAGTAACGATTCAGAGACTTGCTTCGCTACCGGCGCTGCAAGTCGCCCCAGGCTGCTGCGGCAATCAGCGAAGGCTGGACTGTGGCTTGCGAGATTGCCGCATATCGCAGGGTACTGCAGTTCCTTCGCTTCGCTCAGGACAAGCGCTCGCAATGACAGGAGAGGTACTTTTTGACTGGCCAGCGGCCTAGTGCCCTTCCTTCACCAGGTTCTTATTCCATTCGGGGATTTCGACGACGAGGTTGGTTGAGCCGTCTGGAACGCATTGGCAGGCCAGGCGGGATTGGAGCGTGATTGCAGGGGCTTCGTCCAACTGGTCCAGTTCGTCGTCCGTGGCCTCGTTGCACGAATCCAGTCCCTCTTTCACGACAACGTGACAGGTCGAACAGGCGCAGACGCCGCCGCAGGCATGTTCGACGTCCAGTCCTGATCCCATCGCAATGTCCAGGAGGCTCCCGGGCTGGCCGGTCGGTCCATAGGGGATTTTGCTAGGATCCACCGCAACTTCAAGGGTTTCGTCCGGCATACGAAAGGTCACGGTGAAGGGTTCTGTAGCTGTCTTGACTTCGACTTGCTCGATATATGGATTACTGCCTCCCATCTGGTCTCCTTTTCCCTCGGATATGGAAAGAAAAATTATTGAATTATGACGTACTTTCAATAAGATAGCCGATCGAACTTCTTGACGGCTCTATCTCCGACTGTTTCAATCTCCGACTAAAATACTCTTGACTAGAAAGAAATGTCAATGCTAGGATTTGGTCCGATGGTTTTGGTCGGAGATTCATTAGCTCCGCGTTCATGTGAGGGATCATGCTGAAGTTTTCCAAACGCGCCGATTATGCCTTGTTGTCGCTCCAGTACATGGCCACGGTCCAAAGCGGCATCAATGACCACCCGCGTGTGGTGAATACCAAGGAAATCGCCGAAGAACATCATATCCCCGTGGAATTGCTGGCGAAAGTGCTTCAGACCCTGGCAAGGCATCAGCTGATCGAAAGTCATCATAACGGACCCAAGGGCGGCTACGCATTGGGGCGGGAGCCCAAGGACATTACCTTGGCGCAGGTGCTTGAAGCCATCGAAGGACCTTTGGGATTGACGGATTGTTCTCATGAAAAAAACGACCATTCCCAGTGCGAGCAAATGAATCACTGTAATATTCGAAACCCGCTGTTCAAAATTCAGGAAAGTATCTTCCAATTGCTGAACAGCATGTCCATCGAAGATTTGCTGGTTGAGGAAACACCCATGATTTTCGTCGAATCTTTAAAGCCACAAGGAGTGCCATCATGAAGTTACCCATTTATATGGACAACCATTCGACCACGCCCTGCGACCCGCGCGTGGTGGATGCGATGCTCCCGTATTTCACCGAAAAATTCGGCAATTCCGCGAGCCGGAACCATTCCTTCGGGTGGGAAGCCGAAGAGGGAGTGGATCAGGCGCGCAAACACATTGCCAACCTCATCAACGCCGACGCCAAGGAGATCGTGTTCACGAGCGGAGCCACCGAGTCCGACAATCTAGCGCTCAAGGGCGTGGTCGAGATGTACAAGGAAAAGGGTGATCACGTCATCACCACGTCGACCGAACACCGCGCGGTGATCGACGCGGCCAAGTCCTTGGAGAAAAAAGGCGTGAAGGTGACCTACCTGCCCGTCGATAAAGCCGGCCGGGTCGATCCGGACGACGTGCGGAACGCCATCACCGACAAGACCATTTTGATTTCGATCATGCTGGCGAACAATGAAATCGGCACGATCCATCCCATCGCGGAGATCGGCAAGATCGCGAAGGAAAAGGGCGTGCTCTTTCATTGCGACGCCACGCAAGGCGTGGGAAAAATCCCCGTTGACGTCCAGCAACTGGGGGTGGACCTGATGGCCTTTACCGCCCACAAGATTTACGGACCCAAGGGCATTGGGGCGCTGTACGTGCGCCGGAAAGCGCCGCGCGTCCGGTTGGCGCCGATGATTGACGGCGGCGGACACGAGCGGGGCATGCGCTCGGGCACGTTGCCGGTGCCGCTCGTGGTCGGGTTCGGCAAAGCCGTCGAGTTGTGCGCGCAGGAAATGCCGGAGGAATCCGTTCGCACGATGGCCCTGCGCGATCGCCTGCAGGACGGCATCATGGGCGCCTTGGAAGAAGTCTATCTCAACGGCCACGAGACGGAACGGCTTCCCGGGAACCTGAACATCAGTTTCGCGTACGTCGAAGGCGAAGCCCTCTTGATGGGCGTCAAGGAAATCGCCTTGTCGTCGGGCTCGGCTTGCACCTCGGCCACCCTCGAGCCGTCATACGTGCTGCGGGCCCTGGGCGTGGGGTCCGATCTGGCGCATTCATCCATCCGGTTCGGGGTCGGCAGGTTTACGACGCCGGAAGAAGTGGAATATACTATCGATAGGATGATCAAGGCGGTCAATCATCTGCGTGAAATGTCGCCGCTCTATGAAATGGCGAAGGAAGGCATCGATCTCAAAACCGTCCAATGGGCGGTGCACTAAAGTCAAGCATGCAAGACGTACCGTACTTATAAATTATCGGGCAGAAGGAGGATGGTATCATGGCATACAGTGAAAAAGTGATCGACCATTACAACAATCCTCGCAACATGGGGTCGTTCAAGAAAGACGAAGAAGGTGTGGGGACCGGAATCGTCGGGGCGCCTGAATGCGGCGACGTGATGAAACTGCAGATCAAGGTGGAAGAGGACACCATCGTGGATGCAAAATTCAAAACCTTCGGGTGCGGGTCGGCTATCGCCAGTTCCAGCTTGGCCACGGAATGGTTGAAGGGCAAGACCGTGGATGAAGCGGGCCAGATCAAGAATACCGAGATCGTCCAGGAATTGAACCTGCCTCCGGTCAAGATCCACTGTTCCGTGTTGGCGGAAGACGCGATCAAAGCCGCGTTGAATGATTACAAAAAGAAAGCGGACACCGAAGGCGAGACCGAAGAGGCGGCCACGCCGGCCTGACCCGGCAAGGAGCAAAGCCATGGAAACGACACAACAGACCCCACTTGTTACGCTGACGGAGGCCGCGGTGGCCGAAGTCAAACGGCTCATGGACGTGCAGGACCTCACTGAAGGCGGTTTGCGCCTGGGCGTCAAAGGCGGCGGGTGTTCCGGGTTGAGTTACACGATCAATTTCGACGAGAAGATCGGCGAGTTCGACACCGTGTGCGAGCAAGGCGGCGTGAAAGTCATCGTCGATGCGAAGAGCGCCATTTACCTGGAAGGCATGCAAGTTGACTATCAAAAGGACATGGTCAGCGGGGGATTCAAATTCATCAATCCCAACGCGTCCAAGACTTGTGGGTGCGGAGAATCGTTTTCAGCGTAACGCGCTGAACGGGCTTGCGCGACAAGCGCAAACAACGGGCATGGTGAAGTCCTACCATGCCCGTTGTGCGAGAGAGGAAGGATGAGCGAACACACACATCAACCGGACTCAGGACGGAGCCGCGACCTGCCGATGGCCCGCAGCATGTGCTGGCATTGTCAATCCGAAATGACCGGCGAGTACTTCTGTGGTCGCTGCGTCAAGGTGCAGCCGCTTTCCAAGGAACTCGACTATTTCACCTGCCTCAACCTGCCTCGCAAATTGAACCTCGACGAACAGGCGTTGGAAGAAACCTTCTATGCCTTGAGCCGGAGCTTTCATCCCGACTACTACGCCACGAAAGACGAGGGCGAAAAAGCCATCAGTCTCGGCAACACCGCGTTATTGAACACGGCGTATCGTACGTTGAAAGACCCCGTGCAACGAGCCGAGTATCTCATTCGTCTGGAAGCGGGGTCGGCCAAGGATATTCGGACTTCTCCTCCGGCAGACCTGTTCGATGAAATCCTGGAACTGCAAGAGGACCTGGAAGAGTTCCGGTCGCTGTCCGCCGGGGAGTCCGACGCGCGCCGGCAGGAACTTCTGGAGAAATTGCAGGCTGAGCGGCAGGCGCTTGAAGCGCGCAAGGCGCAAATGGAAAGTCGATTGCGTGAACAATTCGGCCGCTGGGACGCCCTGCCGGCCGACGGTGACGTTACCGTGCAGGCGCAAAAAGACGCGGTACTCACGGGTATGCAGGAAATTCTATCCAACCGCACGTACGTCAAGAATATCGTGAATGATCTGGTAGCGGCGACGAGTCCCACGGGAGACGACGGACGGAACATATGGCACTGATTGTCGGTATCGATCTCGGCACCACGAATTCCTTGGTCGCGCACATGGCCAGCGACGGCCCACGGGTCATTCCAGGAGCCCGCGGCCAAACCAAAGTTCCTTCCATCGTGGGTCTCACGGACAACGGCCTCCTGGTTGGGGACCCCGCCAAGGAGTATCTCGTCCGCGATCCGTCCCGCACGATTTATTCCGTGAAACGGTTCATGGGCAAAGCCGTGGCCGACGTGGCTGATGAATTGAAATATTTCCCGTACACCTTACAAGAGAAGGGCGGCGTGATCCGCATCCAGGTGGGTGAGAAAACCTATTCCCCCCCGCAAGTCTCGGCCATGATCCTGAAAGAACTCAAGCTTCGGGCGGAAGCGCATCTGGGCGAGGAAATTACCAAGGCCGTCATCACGGTCCCGGCCTATTTCAACGACAGCCAGCGACAGGCGACGAAGGACGCCGGCCTCATTGCCGGCCTGGAAGTGTTGCGGATCATCAATGAACCCACCGCGGCGTCATTGGCCTATGGATTGCAACAGAACACGCAGGGCAACATCGCCGTTTACGATCTCGGAGGCGGAACCTTCGATATCTCCATCCTCAAACTCAAGGACGGTATCTTTGAAGTCCTGGCGACCAATGGGAACACGCACCTCGGCGGGGACGATTTCGACAGGCGGCTGGTGGACGTGGTCATCCGGGACATCGACGCCCGGCATGGTGTCAAAGTCGAAGATTCACCGGAGCTCATGCAAGCCGTGCGGCTTGAAGCCGAAAAAACCAAGATCCGGTTGTCGGACGAACCGCAGGCGCACATGGCCGTCACCCTGCCCGACGGCAAGGGGACATACGAACGTACCTGGTCGCGCGATGAATTCGAAGCCCTGGTCCTGGACCTGGTCGAACAAACCATGACCCCGTGTCGCCGCGCGTTGAGCGACGCGGCCCTGGAGACCGGTCAAATCGATGAAGTGGTCCTGGTCGGCGGCAGCACCCGGATGCCGTTGATTCGATCCCGCGTGCAGAAACTTTTCGGCCAGACGCCCCACTGTGACCTGAACCCCGATGAAGTGGTGGCGCTCGGGGCCGCGGTCCAGGCCGGCATTCTGGCCGGTGAGAACAAGGACATGCTGCTGCTCGACGTCACCCCGCTGTCCCTGGGCATTGAAACCATGGGCAACGTCATGAGCCCCTTGATCCGACGGAATACGACCATCCCGACGAGCGCCAAGGAGATGTTCACGACCTATGTGGACGGTCAAACCGGCGTGGATATTCACGTGTTGCAAGGCGAACGCGAGCTGGTGAAAGACAATCGAAGCCTGGCCCGGTTCCAACTCAAGGTCCCGCCGCTACCCGCGGCCGTGCCTCGCATTGAAGTGACGTTTCTGATCGACGCGAACGGCATTCTCAACGTCACGGCGTCCGATATCCGGACCGGCGAATCGCAATCCGTGCAAGTCAAACCCTCCCACGGGCTGACGGATGAGGAAGTCGAAACCATGATTCGGGAATCCTTCCAATTCGCGGCGGCGGACATTCAGGCGCGTCAGGTGATCGAAGCCAGGACGGAGGCCGACGCCATCATCATGGCCACCGAGAAGGCGCTCCAACGGGGAACGGACCTGATCCCGGCGGAAGAAATCGAGTCCATTCATCACGCGATCGAGGCATTGCGCGTCGCGAAAGCCCAAGAGGACCATCGACAGATCCGGGCCGGGATTGCCGACATGGAAAAAGTGACCCATCACCTGGCCGAAGTGTTGATGGACGCCACGCTCAAGGAAGCCCTCGAAAGCAAAAAACTCTCCGAAGTCACGGATTGACCGTGCCGCCGCACAGGAGCGCCACATGTCTCAAGAATTGACCTGGGCTATGGCCGAAGACATTGCGATTCGGCTGCACGAAGAGCATCCGGACCTCGATCCGCTGACGGTCCGTTTCACCGACCTCCACGCCTGGATCGTCGCCTGGCCGGAATTCACCGACGACCCCAAGGGCTCCGACGAAAAAAAACTCGAAGCCATTCAGATGGCCTGGCACGAAGAATACCAGGACGCGCAGTAGCCCCGCCCCTTGTCGTCATCCCGGAGGTTCCCGTCCCAGTTTCGATTACCGCGGCTCAACGGTTTCGTCGAGTTGATCAAATTCATAAAAATCCAAAGGATCGGCCGGTTGGTGAACGGGTGGGTGGGGAACCGTTCCGTCTGCAAAGACTTCGGTTGTCGTCCCTTGTGAGGGTTCGGCAACGAGGGTGCCGGTTGTCCGATCGACCTCGACGAACTGGATGCCATCCGGAACCGCGAAGGTCCGGACGGGGAGGAGGTTGAGACTCTTGCGCATGAAATCCGTCCAGATGGGGAGGGCGGCATGGGCACCGGATTCCACTTTGCCGAGTGTTCCCACGCTGTCGAAGCCGACCCAGACGCCCGTCACGAGATTCGGCGCATAGCCGATGAACCACGCGTCCCGGTAGCTGTTGGTCGTGCCGGTCTTGCCGGCCAAGGGACGCCCGATCGAACGGGCGCGCCTGCCCGTTCCGCTTTGAATGACGTCCATCATCATGTGCGTGATCAAATAGGCGGTTTCTTTGGAAACCACTTGGCTGGGTTCAAACACGTGTTGCTCCAGGATGTGGTCATGCTGATCTCTGACCAGTGAAATCGTATAGGGTTTCAAGGCCAGTCCCTGGTTGGCAAAGACGCCATAGGTCGCGGTGAGTTCGTGAAGCGTCATCCCCGAAGAGCCGAGTGCCAGGGACAGGTCGGGACTTAACGGGCTGCGAATCCCGAGGGCTTGTGAAAAATTGATGACGCGGCCAACGCCGATCTGTTCGAGCAAGCGGACCGTGGCCGCGTTTCTGGAGTGGCGCAAGGCTTCTCGCAAGGTGATCGGGCCGAAAAAGCGTTTTTCATAATTTTCCGGTTTCCAGGTTTTTCCGGGCTCTTCCTCCTCGTAGACCACGGGCGCATCGAGGACAAGCGTAGCGGGCGTCAGCCCTTGATCAATGGCCGTGGCATAAATGATCGGTTTGAACGCAGACCCGGGTTGCCGGATGGCTAACAAGGCGCGATTGAATTGACTCCGTTCAAACTCGTACCCGCCGACCATTGCCCGCACCGCGCCGGTCCGGGGATCGATTGCAATGAGTGCGCCTTCGACCACGGGAGTCTGATCCAGCCGGAACCGGATGGTGTCGTTGGCGGTGGACTTCAGCGAGACTTCAATTACGTCTCCCGGTTCGACCAATTGTGTGGCTGAGACCACGGGCGTCACCACCGCGTCGGTGACGGACTCGCCTTCGGAGAGCCGACGTTCAGCCCAGAGCATATCCGGTAAGGCAATGGTGCCGACCAGGTCATGCGCCAGGACCGTCATCGCCTCATCGGAGACGGTTACGACGTGGCCTTCCAGGATTTCCCCGAACGCGGGGTACACCGTGGGCGGCTCGGCCGGCAGCGTCTCCGGCGGTTCCTCATGACGGAGTGGCCCGCGCCATCCCTGCCGTTTGTCGAGGTCGCGCAGTCCTTTCCTGACGGCCTCTTCGGCCAAGCGTTGCATCGGAATGTTCAGGGTGGTCGAAACCTGTAGCCCCCCTTTATAAGTCATGGCCTCCCCGTATTCCTTGACCAGGTGTTGGCGGACGTCTTCAAGAAAATACGGAGCCACGCGATCATAGGATTGACGGGTAAAGTCCAATCGGGTCCCGCTCGCCGCCCGGACAAGGGACTCCGTCAGGAAGCCGGTCTGGGCCATCCGTCCCAACACGTGTTCCTGGCGTTTCTTCGCGAGATTGTAGTTCTTGTAGGGTGAATAGGTATTGGGCGCTTTCAGCAGTCCTGCGAGAAATGCCGACTCGGGTAACTCCAATTCGGACAACGTTTTCCCGAAATACGTCAAGGACGCAGTACCGACCCCATAGGCCCCCTGGCCGAAGTAGATCTGGTTGAGGTACATCTCGAGAATTTGTT